>VGSQ01000050.1 GCA_016874975.1 Deltaproteobacteria bacterium | reverse complement strand
GAAAAATCAATTTTTTCATCGCCACCTCCTTGGGTGACGATTATAATAGCTTAACCATATTTTGCAAGCGCTTAAGTTAGCGCTTATGCCCCCACACCCCCTCCCCCCATCCCTTAAAGGGGGTTGGGAGGGGAGTTTGAGGTGGGGGCGGGGGACCTGTGGTCCCCCGGCCCTCCCCTCAAGCCTCGTCCCCGAGGCCGGCTTCCGGCTCTGCCGGCGCCGGGAAGGGCTGGCGCCCCGGACGCTCCGGCCCATTCTCCTCTTGCGGGAGCAGTTGAAAGCCAGGGCAAAGGAGGCGGCGGGGGAGGAGGCCCAGGGCTATCGGGAGCGCCAGAACGCCCTCAAGTGGATGCTGGTCACCTGTTTCGGCTATCTGGGCTACAAGAACGCCCGCTTCGGCCGCATCGAGGCGCATGAGGCGGTGACGGCCTTCGGGCGGGACAAGCTGCTCACCGCCAAGGAGATCTGCGAAGCGGCGGGCTTTGAGGTGCTGCACGGCCTCACCGATTGCCTGTGGATCAAAAAACCGGGTATGAGCGAGGCAGAGTTGGAGGAATTGTGTCGGGAGGTGACGCGGCGGACCGGCGTCAGGCTGGCCCTGGAAGGCCGCTACCGCTGGATCGCCTTCCTGCCCTCCCGCCGGAACCGGGAGCGCCCCGTGGCCACGCGCTATTTCGGCGTCTTCGCGGACGGCTCCCTCAAGGTGCGGGGTCTGGCCTGCCGCCGCCGGGACACGCCGCCCTTCGTGCGCCAAGCCCAGGAGGCGCTGTTGGACATCCTGGCCGCGGCAACCACGCGGGAGGACCTGCCCGCCCTCAAAGAGCAGCTCGACGAGGCCGCCCAAGGCTTCCGCCAGCGCCTCCGGGAGGGCGGGCTCGACCCCCGGGAACTGGTCGTCACCCGGGTGTTGTCCCAGCCCGTGGCCGACTACCGGGTGGACACCCCCACCGCGCTGGCGGCCCGGCAACTGGCCGCGGGGGGGATAGAACTGCGGCCGGGCGAAAAGGTGCGCTACGTGCACCGGGAGCGCCGCGGTCCCAGGGAATGCCGCGTCCAAGCCGCGCCCTTTCTGGACGACCTGGAAGCCTACGACACCCGGACCTACCTGGAACTGCTGGATCGGGCGGTGGAGGAGGTGCTGGAGGGGGTGTACGGACCGGAGGGTGAGAAGGAGGGGAAATGAGGGGCCGGGGGTCATGGACCTCCATCGCCCGGCGCCTGCCTCCTACCGCCCCGTGGCGATGCGGCTGTCCGGGAAGCGCTTGGCCAGGAGGCGCCGGGCGATGGGCGCGGCCACGGCCCCGCCGCCGCCGCCGTGTTCGATGATCACCGCCACCGCCAGTTGGGGATTGTCCGCCGGGGCGTAGGCCACGAACCAGGCGTGGTTGGCGAAGGCCTTGCTCAGCTTTTCCTTTTCCAGGGAAACCACCTGGGAGGTGCCCGTCTTGCCCGCCACCTCCACCTGGGGGAGTTTGGCGTTCTTGCCCGTGCCGCTGGAAACCACGGCGCGCAAGGCCTTCTGCACCAGGGCGAGGTGTTGCGGCTTGGCGTCCAGCCGGTGCTGCACCACCGGCTGGGCCTGGAAGAGAATCTCTCCTGCCGGGCTTTCCACCTTGTCCACCACGTGGGGTTGCAACACCAGGCCGCCGTTGGCGATGGCCGCGGTGGCTCGGGCCATCTGCAGGGGGGTGGCCAGGTTATAGCCCTGGCCGATGGCCACGGAGATGGTGTCGCCCTCCTGCCAGGGGGCCTTGAAGCGTTTCAGCTTCCAGGCGCTGGAGGCCACCAGCCCCGGCATCTCCTTGTCCAACCGGAGGGCCGTAGGCGCGCCCAGGCCGAATTTGCGGCTCCATTTGGCGATGCGCTCGATGCCCAGCCGCCGGCCCACCGTATAGAAATAAACGTCACAGGAGTGCACCAGGGCGCTGTGCAGATTCATGCCGCCGTGTCCCCGCCGGTTCCAGCAGCGAAAGATATGATTGCCGAAGGCCATGGCGCCCCCGCAACTGATGACGGAGCCGGGGGTAATGACCTTTTCCTCCAGCCCGGCGATGGCCATGATGAGCTTGAAAGTGGACCCCGGGGGGTACTGCCCCTTAAGCACCCGGTTTTCCAGGGGGTGGTCCTTGCGGGTGCTGAGCTTCTGCCATTCGGCGGCGCTCAGGCCCTTTTCAAAAGACTCCTGGGAGTAGGGGGGAGAAGAGGCCAGGGCCAGAATTTTGCCGGTTTTGGGTTCCAGGGCGACGATGGCCCCCACCTTGCCCTTGAGACAGACTTCGGCCTCCAGTTGCAGGCGCAGGTCCAGGGTCAGGTGGATATTGGCTCCGGGGGAGGAGAGCTGCTGGTCCAGTTGGCCCAACTCCCGGCCGTAGGCGTCCACCTCGATGCGGCGGAAGCCCCGGCCGCCGCGCAGGAATTCCTCCCACCCCGATTCCACGCCGCACTTGCCGATGTAGTCGCCCATCTTGTAGGTGCTGTACCGGCCGCTTTTGATCTGGCTATCGGTGATCTCCCCCAGGTATCCCAGGACGTGGCAGGCGGCGGAGCCGTAGCGGTATTCCCGTTTGGGTTGCACCACGATGAGCACTCCCGGCAGTTCGGCCTTATAAGTTTCCACCAGGGCCATTTCCGCCCAGGAGAGGTCGCCCCGGACCCGCACCTGGGTGAGGTTGGCGCGGCGGGCGCTTTCCAGCAGGGCGGCGGTCTGGCCGGCGTCCAGTTTCAGGAGGGAGGCCAGCCGGCGGCTCAACAAGGGGAGGTCGTTGACGTCCTCCAGGACCGCCTGGAGGTCGAAACTGGGACGGTTGGCCACCAGGACTTCGCCGTTCCGGTCCAGGATCATGCCCCGCCAGGGCGGCAGGTCCTGGAGGCGCAGACGGTTGGTTTCCGACCGTCGGCGCAACTCTTCCCCCTGCACCAGTTGGAGATACCAGAGGCGCAGTTGGAGGAGGCCGAAAAGCACGATGATGATGAGAGCCCAGTGGGCGAAGGTGCGCCGGCTGCGGTCCAGCTCTTCCGTCGGCGCATCGATGCCCAGGCGTCCCGATTGGAATCGCGGCTCGTTTTCGTCCAGGTGGAGAGGATGCCGTGGCTGCACCATCAGTTTCTCACGACAGCTCGGCGTCCGCCGCGCGGCGGGGACGCCGGGAGCGACGCATCAGACGCTGCAGGCCTCCCAGGAGCGCGAACAGCACCGGGGAGACCGCGGCGGTGGCCGCCATCTCCAACACCAGGGGCGAGGCCAGGTCCTCCGGCAAGGAGCGCCGGGCCCCCAGCAACACCAGGCTGAGACGCAGGACCGCATCCTGGGAGACCAACACCGCCAGGCTGGCCAGCATTTGCGGCAGCACCGTGCGCAGCAGAAAACGGCGTCGGCAGAACCGGGCCGCCAGCACGACAAAAAGGGCGCCCACCAGATGCAGGCCGAAGGGGGTGAGCGCGTAGCTGTCCTGTAGGAGACCGAAAAAAACCGCCAGAAGAAAAGCCGGAGCCAGCGCTTCGTCCAGCCCCAGGTAAAACAGGAGCAGCGCCAGGGGCCTGATGTACACCTGGGAGAAGGCCAACAGGTTTTCCAGGAGGAAGAGGACCAGACCCGCCAGGGTGAAGACGATGGTGGCGCCCAGCATAGCTCAGGGGGTGAGGGCCAGCTTGGCGGCCTTGACGATGAGGACCTCCTCCAAGGCGGAGAGGTCCGCGGCGGGGGTCACCTCCACTTCCTGGAAAACCCCCCCGGTCTTTTTGCTGGCCTGGGTGATGCGGCCGAAGATGAGTCCCGCCGGGTAGATGCCCCCCAGACCCGAGGCCACCACCAGGTCGCCCACCACGACGTCGGCGTTTTTAGGAACGTATTCCAGGGAGCAACGGTTACCCCCCTTGCCCTGGAGGATGCCCCGCACCCGGGTGCGCTGCACCACGGCGTCGGCGGCGCTGTTGCGGTCGACGATAAGCATGACCTTGGCGTAGCCGCTGTAAGCATCCACCACCCGGCCCACGATGCCCCCCGAGGCCAGCACGGGCAGGCCGAGGCGCACTCCCTGCTCCTTCCCCTGGTCCACCAGGGCGCAGCGGGACCAGAGGGAGGGGTCATAGGCGATGACCCGGGCGCCGATGACCGGCAGGGCGATCTGCTTTTTCAGGTTGAGGAGGGCCTCCAGGCGCCCCAGAGCCAGGAGGGTCTCCTCGAAGCGGGCGTCCTTTTGCCGGTACTCCTCCAGGCGTCGCTTCAGCTCCTGGTTCTCCTGCTGCACCCCCATCAGGTAAAAATACCCCCGCCATACCCGGGAGACCGCGCCGGCGGCGGATTGCAGCCCCTTGAGGAGCGGGGCGCTGACGCTCACCAGGAAGGCCTCCACCGTCTTCATGAGCGGCATCCGCTTGAGGCTGAGGGACAAGACGGTGAAGATCAGCAGAAGCGAGAGGGCGACGATCAGCGGCGAGCGGAGACGGGTCCGGGGGCGCACATCCAGCGGCCTCAATCCACCATGATTTCTTTGAGGATGCTCAGGTTGTCCAGGGCGATACCGGAGCCCAACACCACGGTGGCCAGGGGGTCCTCGGTGATCTTGATGGGCAGGCCCGTCTCCTGGTGCAGCAAAATGTCCAAAAATTTGAGCAGGGCCCCGCCCCCCGTGAGGTGGATGCCCCGGTCGACGATGTCCGCGGCCAGCTCCGGCGGGGTCTGCTCCAGAGCCGTTTTCACCGTGGCGACGATGGTGTCGATCTGCTCCTGGATGGCCTGGCGCACCTCATCGGAGTTGATGGTGATGATCTTGGGGATGCCGGTGACCAGGTCCCGGCCTTTGACGTCCATGGTCTCGGTCTCGCCCGGGTAGGCATTGCCGATGGTGGTTTTGATGATCTCCGAGGTGCGCTCGCCGATGGCCAGGTTGTAGGTGCGCTTGATATATTGCAGGATGGACTCGTCCATCTTGTCGCCGCCCACGCGCACGGATTTGGAATAGACGATGCCCGCCAGGGAGATGACGGCCACTTCGGTGGTGCCCCCGCCGATGTCCACCACCATGTTGCAGATGGGCTCGGTGATGGGCAGGCCGGCGCCGATGGCCGCGGCCATGGGCTCTTCGATGAGGTAGACTTCCCGGGCGCCGGCGGATTCGGCGGACTCCCGGACGGCCCGCTTTTCCACCGGGGTGATGCCCGAGGGCACGCAGACGATGATGCGGGGCCGGATGAGCGACCGGCGGTTGTGCACCTTGCGGATGAAGTGCCGCAGCATGGCCTCGGTGATCTCAAAGTCGGCGATGACCCCGTCCTTCATGGGGCGGATGGCGATGATGTTGCCCGGGGTGCGGCCCAGCATCATCTTGGCCTCCCGTCCCACGGCCAGCACCCGATTGCGGTCCCGGGCATTTTTCCTAACCGCCACCACCGAAGGTTCGGAGAGCACGATGCCTTTGCCCTTGACGTACACCAGGGTGTTGGCGGTGCCCAGGTCGATGGCCAGGTCGTTGGAGAACCAGCCTAAGATGGGGTCGAGAAACATGGAAATTCTCCTTGCTCAAGAAACAAACAGGCCCTGCTGGGACTGGCGGGCGGCTCGGGGACGCGGGACGCACGGCAACATGCGAGATATCTCAGCCCGTCTTCTTATTCTGTCAGCTTTTGTGAATAAATCAACCCAAAAGTAGGGTTAGGGTCTCGGCGCCCCCATCCCCACCTCCTGCTCATTGGCTGGGAGGGAGGAATTCGGAGGGTTGGGAGGATTCAGGGGGCATATCCTGGGAAACCCCGGGGGCCTCGGCGAAGCGCAGGGGCAGGCGGATGGTCACGGTGGTGCCGCGGCCCAGCTGGCTGCTCAGGTTGATGGCGCCCCGGTGCTCTTCCACGATCTGGCGCACAAAGACCATGCCCAGACCGGTGCCGCCGATCTTGGTGGTGTAGAAGGGGACGAAGACCTTGTCCACCACATCCGGGGGCATACCCCGCCCGTTGTCCTGGATCACCAGCACGGCCAGGTCCTTCTCCAATAAGGTGCGGATACAGATGATGCCGTTAGGATTGCAGGCCTCCACGGCGTTGCGGAGCAGATGGGCCAGGGCCACCTTGAGAAGATGAGTGTTGAAGCGGCCGACCAGGGGTTGCGGAGAGATCTCCCTTTGCACCCTGATGTTCTTGAGGCGGAATTCCGGCGTCAGCAGCTCCAGGGTGTTCTCCACCAGTTCATTCAAGTCCTCCTGCGCAAAGAAGGAGGTCTTGCGCTGGGCCAGGGTTTCGAAGCGCTCCACCATCTGCTCGATGCGGCGGGCCTCCTCGGTAATGGCCTTGAGCCAGGCCCGGGTGGGGTCGGCTTCATCCGTTTTTTTCAACAGGCGGTGACTGAAACCTCCGATGATGTGCAGCGGATTGCGGATGCCGTGGGCCATCCCCAGGGCCATCTCGGCCATGGTGCGCTCCATCACCAGGGCCTCCATTTCCCGGTTGAGGGCCAGAATCTCGTGGCTGGTCGCCTCCAGGTGGTGATGGTCCTCCTCCATGCGGCGATAAAGCCGCTGCATGCGGTGAAAGAACAGGGTGATGGTGGTGATGACCACGTAGATGATGGAGTCGAAGCCGCCGATAAAACGGCGCAGGCGCCACAAAGTCGCAGTGGCGCCCACATTGTTGATGATTTCCTGGATGGTGTGGGAAATGGTGTGGGAAATGGAAAAAATGAGAAAGGTGATGCTGAGCCAGTTGAGAAAGAGCCACAGCGCATTTTCTGGATCCCGCGCCGTCAGGCGCAGGGTCTGGCGGTAAGAAAGAACCGCGCAGAGCACCGTCAGGGCCGACCCCACCACCTGAAAAATCCATACCGGAAACAGAGGCAGGGTTATCATTTTGATCGGGACCGGGTTTCCTGGGCGAATTCCTTCACCCCCCGGTAAAAGAGATAAAAAGCCGGCGGCAGCAGGCTGTAGTGAGTGAAGCGGGTGAAGTAGTAGGCCCAGGTATGGAGGTCCTCCATCAGCAGACGCTGCCCCAGGCCCTGTCCCATGATCACCGGGTTGAGGAGCGCCCACTCCAGGGAGTGGCCCGCGATGGCGTCCAGGTTCCAGACCACCAGCAGCCAGCAGGCCCACCGGAGACGCCTGAAGCCCTGGAATGTCGACAACCCTCCCTGGTGCATCTCGTACAGGAAAAAGAGCATGGCCATGGCAAATAGGAAGTGGGCGGTCTGATGGACATAAGAACCCTCCGTCCCCCATTGGAACCAGGCGGCCAGGGCTGGGCGGGGGGAGTACAGGAGGAGCGCCCCGAAGATGGTGGCGGCCAGGGGCAGGGATCGGCCCGACATGGTGTGGCCCTCAAACGTGGCGGTGCAGGCAGGGAAGGGCCCCCGTGCCCCATCCGCTGCCGCGCCGGGTTGATGACGGTCTTGTTCATTTCATTATTGGCGAGAAGCAGGCAGTTGTCAATGGGCTGGGGCAGGGGGCAGGTGTCAGGGGCCGGGGGTCAGGTGCCGGCGTGAGGTTTTGGGTTCCGGGTTCTGGATGGACGCCAGGACCAGCAAAGGCGCTGGTGGCGCCGGCGTCCCGCCGGTGGAGCCTCCCTAACCCGCAACTGACTCTTCACGACAGCCCCAACTGGCGCAGGGCTCGGGGATCGCGGCGCCAGTTTTTCCAGACCTTGACCCACAGGTCCAGGAAGACCCGGCATCCCAGCAGCGCCTCGATCTCGGTCCGGGCCTCCTGGCCTACGGCCTTGAGCAGCCGGCCCTGCTTGCCGATGACGATGCCTTTCTGGGACTCCTTTTCCACGAAAACCACGGCCCGGAGGCGCACCAGGCGGGGGCGCTCCCGTTCGTCGAACTCCTCCACGGCCACCGCCACCGCGTGGGGGACCTCCTCCCCCAGGTGGTGCAGCAGGCGCTGGCGGATGAGCTCCGCGGCCAGAAAGCGCTCGGTGCGGTCCGTAACCTGGTCCTCGGGATACAGGGGCGGGCCCTGGGGCAGGAGCCTGACGATTTCCTCCAACAACGCCGCCAGCCCCTCCCCCGTCAGGGCCGACACCGGCACCAGGGGGGTCCGGGGAAACAGCTCGTGGAAGCGGGCCATGAGAGGCAGGAGCGCCCGCTTGTCCACCAAGTCGATTTTGTTGAGGGCGATGATCAGCGGCCGGGACAGGCGCCGGAGCTCAGGATACAACACGCGGTCCTCCGGCTGTCCGGCCCGGGGGTCCACCAGCCACACCACCACGTCCGCCTCTGCCAGGGCGCTCATGGCCCCTCTGACCAGGGCGGCGTTGAGGGGGCCCGCGGGCTCCAGCACGCCCGGAGTGTCCAGAAACAACAGTTGAGCCTGAGGCAGGTGCAAAATGCCCAACAGCGACTGCCGGGTGGTCTGGGGTTTGGGCGAAGTAATGGCCAGCTTCTCCCCCACCAACCGATTGAGCAGGGTGGACTTGCCCACGTTGGGAAAGCCGATGAGGGCGACGGCGCCGCATTTGAAATCAGGAGGCTGGGTCATGGGAAAGCTGGTGGGTATGTTCTGATATTTTTATCAGGTCCCTGCGCAGGCTGGAAGCCTGCGCCACCAGGAACTGGCAGGGCGCTTGGCGCCCGTCTTCCCGCTCCTGCCCGCTGCAAAGATTTCCTCCCACGCTTTGCCTGGGAACCTTGCGAGGCACCCGACCTCACCTGATGTCCGGTGATGCTCCGGCCAAGCAGAGCTTGGCGGACAGGGGCGTTCCCAAGCAGGAGCTTGGGAACGAGGTGGAAAAAGGTTTGGACAACAGCCCGAGGAGCTTGGGAACGAGGAGGAACCCGAAACCCGGAACCCAGAACCTAAAACCTGACACCTGGCACCTGATCAATCCCGCTCCCGGAAACGCCGCCGCTTGAAAACCAGGGCCAGGGCGGCGAGGATGACGCAGGCCCAGGCGAAGACGTCGCCGTAGCGGGTATAGAGGCTGCCTCCGGGCATCAGGGGCAGTTCCTCCACTCGGGAGTCCGGCTCGAACAGCCCGGAGCGCCAAAGGAGCCGCCCGGCCGGGTCCACAAAGGCGGAAAACCCGGTGTTGGCCGCCCGGGCCAGGCTGACCCGTCCCTCCACGGCCCGGAGCACGCCCATGGCCAGGTGCTGGTAGGGGGCGCTGGTGGTGCCGAACCAGGCGTCGTTGGTGATGTTGACCAGCAGTCTGGCGCCGCCCTCCACCTGGGCCCGGCTGAGATAGGCGAAGATGGATTCGAAGCAGATCAGGGGCCCCACCTTGGCCTCGGGCAGCGGCACCGTGGCCCCCACCGGCCCTTCGCCGAAGTCTCCGATCATGGGCACCATTTTATTTACGAAAAATAGAATCCTTTTGAGGGGGACATACTCCCCGAAGGGCACCAGGTGGGCTTTATCGTAACGCCCCAGGGTCTCGCCCTGGGGGGACAGCAGGTAGGCGCGGTTGTAAAAGATGTCGCCCTCGGGTTTTTTGTCCATGGCCAGGGCGCCGAACAAAAGGAAAGAGTGGTTTTTCCGGACGATGTCCTGCACCTGGGCCGCCAGATCCGGGGTGTGCGAATAGAAGAAGGGCGCGGCGGTCTCCGGCCAGATGACCAGGCGGGCCCCGCCGGCCTTGGCGGTGAGGTCGGCGTACCGCTTGATGGTGGCCTCCACCAGCTCTTTTTTCCACTTTTCGCCCTGCTTGATGTTGCCCTGCACCACCGCCACCTTGATTTTGGGGGCCTGGGCCGCCAGCTTCTGCACCGCGCCCAGGCGGAAGTAGCCGTAGCCCAGCCAGAGCGCCGCCACCAGGAGAAGGAGGAGGGCCGGCTGGAGGCGTCCTCCCCCCTTGCCCCGGGGGGGAAAGACGAGGTGGCAGACAGCGACGTTCACCAGGACGATAAGGAAGGAGAGGCCGTACACCCCGGTAAGGTCGGCCACCTGCAGGAGCATGGGGTGCCGGTAGACCCCGTAGCCCAGCAACTCCCACGGGAAGCCGCTCAACATGTAGGTTTGCAGGTACTCCAGGGCAACCCACAGGACCGGCGCGAACCAGAGGAGCCCCAGCCCCCGCTTCTCTCCCCAGGCCACTCCCAGGGACCACAGCCCCCGGTAAAGGGCCAGGTATCCGGCCAGCAGCAGCATGACCCCCACCGCCGCGGGGAGGGGCAAGCCGCCGAAGACGTTGGTGACGTAAGCGATCCAGTAGAGAATGCCCCCGAAGGCCGCCAGACCATGTACCAGACCCACCCAAAAGGCGGCGCCGGGGGAAAGACCCCGGAGCGCCAGGAACAGCGGCACCAGGGCCACGGGCAAGAGGTAGGCCTGGTCCCACCGGGGGAAGGCCGCGGCCAACAACAGGCCGGAAAAGACGGCGGCGATGAATTTGGCGGTCATGATTGATGGTATGGTTGAGGGGAGGGATGGGGCAGGGGTTGATGATCCCTGCCCCCGCCCCCCCCAGCAGACTTTCCCTGCAGTATGCCTGCGCGGCCCTTCCCTGGATTACCCGCTCTCTTCCGTTTCCAGGCGCCGCACCAGCACCTGCTTGGCCCGCCGGGCGTCGGCGCTGAGCACTTTCAGTTCCAGGGGACCCACCGTCACCGTGTCGTTGACCTGGGGGACCTTGCCCAGATAGTGGATGAGCAGGCCGCCCACCGACTCGAATTTGCCTTCGGGCCGGGGCCAGGCGAAGTGGTCCATCAGTTCTTCCACATCCAGGCGGGCGTCCACCAGCACGGTGCCGTCGTCCTGGGCCATCAGCCGGGGCTCCAGGCGGTCGTACTCGTCATAGATCTCGCCGACGATCTCCTCCAGGATGTCTTCCAGGGTGATGAGGCCGGCGGTGCCGCCGTACTCGTCGATGACGATGGAGATCTGGGTCTTGCGCTCCACCAGGTCCCGGAGGAGATCGCTGATTTTCTTGCTTTCCGGGATGAAGTAGGGAGGCCTGAGCACCCTTTCCAGGTCCCAGGCCTCGGGGGGCGTTTGCCAGAAGACCAGCAGGTCTTTGGCCAGCAGCATGCCGACGATGTTGTCGATGTTGCCTTCGTACACCGGCAGCCGGGAATGGCCCTGCTCCAGGACCACCCCGATGATCTGCTGCAAGGGGGTTTGGCGCTCCACGCCCACGATCTCCAGACGAGGCACCATCACTTCCCGGACCAGGGTGTCCTTGAACTCGAAGATGCTCTCGATCAGGTCCCCTTCCTGGCGGCTGATGAGGCCCTTCTCGGTGTAAGCGTCAATGATGCTGGATATTTCCCGTTCCAGGTCCTGGGGCTGAGAAGGAGCCTTGCCGCGGAACCAGCGTTGCCAGAGTTGGCGAAAAAAGTGGGGCCGGGGACTTTCCCCCTCGTCCATGATCACCCTCTCAACTGACGCCGCTCTTGCCTGAGAAAACGCTCCACCACCTTGACTTCCCTGGGAAATTCCAGACCACGGTCCAACAGTTGGTGCTCGTGGCGGCCGATGCCGAAGGTTTCCCGGGCAAAGTCGATGGCCTGCTGCGAATCAAAATCCTTGCAAGAAAAAATGTCGATGCTCAGATAGCCCCGCTCCGGATACGTGTGGATGCTGATGTGACTCTCAGCGATGAGCACGAAGCCGCTCACCCCCCAGTCCGCCGGCGCCGGGGCGTGATACTTGAACACGTAAGGAGGCATGATCTTGGTCATGTGGATGAGCTCCGGACAGCGGTCCAGAAACTCGTAAATGGTGTCCAGGTCAGACAGCCGCGTCGGGTCGGCGTCATAACCATCCAGGGTCAGGTGCTGTCCGTAGCCAAGCGCCGGCTTTTTCAAATTTCTCTCCCTCCTCCGACCAATGATGGGCCTCACTAAGGAAACCGGACCCGCTCATGTGTGGGCGCTGCCCACCGGCGCCACCCCGGACAGGGAGCGGCCTTTCCGGGGCTTTCAGCTGGGCCCGCCCGGCCCCGGCCAGCCGGGGGGTGAGGAGGGCCTCGTCTGCCGTCAGGGGGCCAAAACAGAAATTACCCTTTCCCTTTTGAGAAAGGGCCTTTCAGCCGGCGGCGCACCGCCTTCCTGACAGATTAGGGCAGAGTCAAACTTATATAACTTGCCGACCCCCCCCGGTCAATAGTTTTTTCATTCACAGCCCAGATAAAGCCGCCGGAGGCCGTGATTTTCATGCCTCGCCTCTTGACGCGGCAAGATGCCCTGATAAAGTAATAAAATTGTCCGAAATGTCGGGCAGGGGGCCGCAGGAGCCCATCTCCGGCCGGTGTTTGCCGGGCCGCCCCATCCTTTGCCGCTCCAGGAGGAAGCCCTGTGGCTCAGGTCGTACCCTTCCGCGGGCTTTATTTCAATCCCGCCCAGATACCCGACCTCACCCAGGTGGTCACCCCCCCATACGATGTGATCAGCCCGGCTCAGCGCGCCGACTTCGCCGCCCGCCACCCCCATAATATGGTGCACCTCATCCTGCCCCAGACCCTGCCCGGCGACAACCGCTTGCACAACCGCTACACCCGGACCGCCGCCCTCTTCCGCGAGTGGCTGCGCCGGGACGTCTTCCTGCGGGATCCCGAACCGGCTTATTATTACTGGGAAACGGAATTTCAGCACCAGGGGCGCACCTTTGTCCGCCGGGCCTTCGCCGCCCTGGTGCGGCTGGAGCCCTTCAGCCGCGGCGTCATCCTGCCCCACGAACAGACCTTCTCCCAGATCAAGGAAGACCGTCTGGAACTCATCAAACACTCCCGGGCCCACTTCTCTCCCATCTTTTCCCTCTTTCCCGACCCCCAGGACGACATTCTCCGGGAGATGGAGCGACTCCGGCCCGACGACCCCCTGGTGCACTGCACCGACGCGGAGGGCCGCCTCCAAAGACTCTACCGCCTCACCGAGCCCCGGCGTCTCCAGTCGATCTTCCAAGCCCTCGCGCCGCTCCCCCTCTACATCGCCGACGGCCACCACCGCTATGAAACAGCCCTGGCTTTTCAGAAGTGGATGAAGGACCTCTACCCGCAAGCCGGCCCCCGGGCTCCCTTTCATTACGTCCTCATGTATCTGGCCAATCTCTACGACACGGAGCTGGTTATCCTCATGGCCCACCGCATGCTGGGGGGGCGACTGCTCAAGCGCCTGGAGGAGGGCCGGCTGTTGACCCGGCTGGAGGACTATTTCCAAGTGACCCCCCTTCCCCGGCCCGCGGGCGAGGCAGGCGCCTACGAGCTCCTCATCCAGCAACAGTTGGACGCCGCCGACCCCGCCGACACCGTTTTCGTCTTCCTGGGCTTCGGGCTCAAAGCCTGGCGCCTGCAGCTGCGTCCCGGCGTGCGTCAGGAGCTGTTGGCCCAACAGATGCACCCGGCCCTGGCCCAACTGGACGTGGCCGTGCTCAACTACCTCATCTTCGACCGCATCCTGGGGTTGGACGCCAAAGCCTTGGACGATCCCGAAACCTGCACCTATGACAGCAAAATTCCCGAGGTGCTGGCCGCCCTCCAGGAGCGCCGGGCCAACTGCGCTTTTTTCCTGAACCCCACCAAGATCGAGCAGGTGCGGCAAGTGGCCGAAGCCGGCCTCATCATGCCCCGGAAATCCACCTACTTCTATCCCAAGGTGATGACCGGCCTCATCCTCAATCCCCTCAATACCGACGAAGAGATGACGCTGCCGGAGGCGTAGGACCTCTTTGCGAAGCCGGTTTTTTGGTCACCCTGAGCGCAGTGAAAGGAGTTTAACCGGTTAACCGGACAAGGCGCCGTGCTTTAAACGAAAATGTCCTGGTGGGGCGGGCCTCCGCGCCCGCCGCCTTTGGTGGCGCAGGCTTCCAGCCTGTGCGCCGCACCGGCAAGATGCCGGTGCCACCAAGAACTTTCCATACCAGTCGCGCATGAGCCAGGGGCTTTCTCAAAACCATGCAAAGCCCTGGTGGCGCAGGCTTCCAGCCTGCGCCGGGACAACCGGGGGCGGGTGTCCCACCTAAACCTTTCCAAGAGCAGGAGGAACGCCATGATCGGTGGAATGAAAAAATCCCCCAACGCCCTGGCGGTGGCGCTGGGAACGGCCGCCCTGGTCCTGATGGCCCTGACCCCGCTGCCGCTGTCGGCCGCCGCCAAATTTGCAAAGGTGAAGCTGGGGAGTCAACAGACCGAGACGGGCAAACTGGAGGCCAAGTCGGTCTTCACCCCGGAAACCCCCATCATCGCCGCGGTGGCCCAGTTGGAGGGCGTGGCGGCCGGGACCAAGATCACCGGCGACATGCATTATCAGACCCCGGAGGGGTGGATCAAACCCCTGTCCACCACCGAAGAGGCCAAGCAGGGAGGGGACCTGACCATGAATTTCCGGTTCAGCAAGCCCACCAAGGGCTGGCCCCAGGGGAATTATAAAATCGTCATTTCTCTGTCAACGGGGGAACAACAGGAAATTACCTTCAAGGTGGAGTGATACGAGGGCCGCCCCGTAAATCGCAAAAAGGGTGGGGCCGGCGTCCCTGGCGGCCGTCAAGCTCCCCGGCAGAAAACGGAAGGGGCGGTTCGGGCGCCGGCCCCACAGAAAGCGTTCAGTTGCTTAGAGAGCAGAAGGGGCCTACGGCCCACGGCCCACGCTCCCGCATCAATGACTCCTCTCTCTCATCCCGGCTCCCCGGGCCACCAGAGGTAGAGGAACTGGGGGCTCATATCCCCCAGCAGGTCCGGCACTAGGGAATAGATGGTGGGCCGGTAGGTCCCGGGCCGGTGATAGACCACCACCCGGGCCTCGGTCAGGCCCGCCCGGGCCTTGGCCTCGGCGATGGCCTCATCCAGATAGCCCACCTTGTCCACCAGCCCCAGGTCCCGGGCCCGGGCCGCAGTGTAGATGCGGCCGTCCGCCAGCTTGGCCACCTGGCGCTGGTCCAGCCGCCGGCCCGTCGCCACCACCTCCACGAAGCGCCGGTGGTAGTCGTCGATAATCTCCTGCATCATGCGCTTTTCCGCCGCGTTGGCCGGGCGGAAGGGCGACCAGAAGTCCTTCCACTGGCCGCTTTTGACCACGTCCTGCTCCACCCCGAACTTGTCCATCAGGCCCTTGAGGTTGGGCTTCATGGCCAGCACGCCGATGGACCCGGTGAGGTTTGCGGGCTGGGCCACGATCACGTCCGCGGCCATGGCCACGTAATAGCCCCCGGAAGCGGCCAGACCCAGGAAACAGGCCACCACGGGAACGTGGTGCTTTGCCTTAAAGGCCGCCAGTTCGTGGTGGATCATGTCCGCCCCGTTCACCGTGCCGCCCGGGGAGTTGATGCGCACCACCACCGCCTTGATGCGTCCGTCCTGGGCCGCCTTCTCCAGCTCCTCCTTGACCCGGCTGGGGCCGGTGCCGCCGGTGAGGCCCCAGAGCCTGCCCCGGGGCTTGTCCATGATCATGCCGGAGATGTCCAGGAGCAGGATTTTGTCCCAGCCCTTGCCGGACACCACCTTTTCCTTCAGGGGCTCCGCCTCCTCAAAAAGGTTCACCTTGACGGTGACGCAACCCGAAAAAACCAGGACCGCCAGCAAAGCAGCCGACAGAAGGACGCTTCGGAAAACAGCTCTCATGAGATGCCTAAGCCTCACTTGACGGGATAGCCCAAATGGCGCCGGGCTTCCTGGTGGTCTTCCTCCAGCCCGTGTGGTCCCAGGGCGTGCCGGAGGCAGCGCAACGCCTTCTCAAACTCCTGCCGAGCCTCGTTTTTCTTCCCCAGGAGCAGCAACGTCTCGCCCAGGTACAGGTGGTTGGTGCTGTTGTCCGGGGCGATTTGCACCGCCTTGGTGAGATGGTGCAGGGCCTTATGGGGGTCCCCCACGGACATGGGCCAGGCCGGGGCCTCGTGGTAGATGCGTCCCAACACCCGGTGCGGCCCGCCCTGGTCGTAGGTGGGGTCAATGGCCGCGGCCTTTTCCAGGTGCTCCACAATCCGGGGCAGCAGGCGCAGGCCCTGTTTGGCCCCGGCGTTTTCGGCCTGGCCGCAAAGGTTCAGGGCCAGCCAGTAGTGGCCGTCGACCCAGGCGGGCCGGTCCTGGAGAAGCATTTCGGCATAGCGCTCCCCTTTTTCAAAATACTTGCTTTTCTCCTCTTTGGCCGCCAGATCCCCCGTCAGGAAGGAGAGACGGCAGGCCTGGGTGAGCACCGTGGCGCGTTCGGCTTGTTCAGCGGGCAGCCGCCTTTCGTAAGCGCTGAGCTCGCGCCGGGCTTCCTGTAGCATCTGGTCGGCGCCGACGCTTGCGGCTTGGGTCGGCGGCGTTTCGGGACCTCTGGCCACGTGAGCGCAGGAGGCCCCCAGCAGGGCAATGGCCAGGCTGAGGAGGAGGCTGAGAAAAGATTGGGGCTTCACGTTGCGTTCCGCCTCGCATAAAGAAATCTTGAAGAAATGATGTGCTCGCAGGATCGATGCGGCTGGCCCAAACGATGATTTACAGGTACAATAAACGACGCCGATAACCTCTGGACCACATTCTAAGACTTTTCCCCCTTGTGGGCAAGGGGAGGCGGAAAGAGAGTCGGTTTGCCAGGCGCCGGCGTCTCGCCGGCGGCTTGCGCATCCACAAAACGATTCAGGTCAGAAAATGGCGATGCTGCATAATGTGGCCCGCCTGCTGCAGCAGGCCCGGCGGGTGGCGGTCCTCACCGGCGCCGGCGTCTCCCAGGAGAGCGGCGTCCCCACCTTCCGGGGGCCCGGCGGTCTCTGGCGTCAACACCGTCCGGAGGACCTGGCCACTCCGGAGGCCTTCGCCAAAGACCCGCGCCTGGTCTGGGAGTGGTACGACTGGCGCCGGGGCCTCATCGCCGAGGCCCGGCCCAACCCCGGTCACCTGGCCCTGGCGGCCCTGGAAGACCGCTTCGAAGACTTCACCCTCATCACCCAGAACGTGGACGGTCTCCACCGCCGGGCCGGCTCCCGGCAGGTCGTGGAGATTCACGGCAGCATCTGGGAGGTGCGCTGCCTGGACTGCGGCGACCTCCGGGAGGACCGGCGGGCGCCCATTCCCATTCTCCCCACCTGCTCTCTCTGCGGAGGGTTGTTGCGGCCCAACGTGGTCTGGTTCGGGGAGGCCCTGGACCCCGTCCGGCTGGAGCAGGTCCGGGAAGCCCTGGTGCGGGCCCAGGTGATGCTGCTGGCGGGCACCTCGGCCGTGGTGCAGCCCGCCGCCGCCTTCGGTCTCTGGGCCCAGCAGGCGGGCGCCGTTCTGGTGGAAATCAATCCCGTACCCACCCCCTTGTCCCTCCGCTGTGATTATGTGTTAAAGGGCCCCGCCGGTGAGATCCTGCCGGCCCTGCTGGCGGCTTTGCCGCAGCCCGGCGGGGGCCTGTGACTTCAGGCCCGGGGCCGGGGGCCGCAAAAAGAGGCGGAGGCCCCTCCGGCTCTTTAGCACCCAGGAACGCGCCGGCGCCGCCGGAGTGAGGAGGAAACGTGGAGACACAACGGCGGCGACTTTTGTCATTGCTGCGGGAAAAATCCTTTCGCTGTCAACCGGAGGCGCCCTTCACACTGGCTTCGGGAAGGCTGAGCCCCTATTATGTGGACTGCCGGCCCGTGACCCACAGCGCCGAAGGTCTGGCCCTGCTGGGGGAAATCATCTTTGACCTCATCAAAGACCTGGATGTGCAGGCCGTGGGCGGTCTCACCATGGGGGCCGACCCCCTGGCCCACGCCGCGGCCCTGGTGAGCTGGCAGAAGGGGCAGCCCGTCAATGCCTTCTCGGTGCGGCAAGTCGCCAAGGAGCATGGCGCCGGCGGCCTTATAGTCGGCCCTGTCCGCCCCGGCGACCGGGTGGTGATTCTGGAAGACGTCATCACCACCGGGGGCTCCGCGCTCAAGGCGGTCTTTGCCGCCCGGGACTTCGGCCTGGAGGTGGTGCTGGCGCTGGTGCTGGTGGACCGTCAGGAGGGCGGGCGGGAAGCCCTGGCGGCGGCCGTCCCCCGGGTGGAGGCGGTTTTCCGGATCGCACATCTTGCAGACCGGGATACTTTGGAGGAGAGAGATGGGTAACGGTCTTCCAGAAATAAAAATCACCCGGGGCGATGTCCGCCTGATGGCCCCGCGGGAGCCGGCCGATGAGTGAACCGAAGGGAGGCGACGCCCTGTCCTACCGGCGCCGCTATCGGGGTCTGATCGGCATCAAGAGCAAGATGCCCATCCGGGACATGTCGGTGATGAGCCGCATCTACACGCCCGGAGTGGGGGCCATTTGCCGGGAGATCGACCGGAACCCGGCCTCCTCCTACCGTTACACCTGCCGGGGCAATTCCATCGCCCTCATTTCCGACGGCAGCAGCGTTTACGAATACGGCAACTTGGGAGCCCTGGCGGTGCTGCCCAAGCTGGAAGCCAAGAGCGTGGTCTACAAGACCTTTGCCAACGTGGACGCAGTGCCCATCGCCCTCAAGACGCAGGATTCCTCCGAGATCGTGGAGATCGTCCGGGTGCTGGCCCCCACCTTCGGCGGATTCTGCCTGGAGAGCATCGCCGCCCCCAAGTGTTTCACCATCGAAAACCGCATCCGCCGGGCGGTGCGGGTGTCGGTGCTGCACCACGAGTTCCACGCCGCGGGCATCATCGTCCTGGCCGCGCTGATGAACGCCTGCAAGGTGGTGGGCAAGGATTTTGAGAAGCTGCGCATCGTCATCAACGGTGCCGGGGCCTCGGGCATCGGGGTGGCCAAGGGCCTCATCGTGGCCGGCAACCGCAACGTCATCCTGTGCGACCGGCAGGGGGCGCTCAGGGTTTACCGCACCCGGGGGATGAACTGGGCCAAGTCGGAAATCGCTCGGCTGGTAGGCCCCCAGGACGTCAAGGGGGACCTGGCGGAGGTGCTGAAGGGCGCCGACGTCTTCATCGGCCTGTCCGGCAAGGGGCTCCTCACCCCGGAGATGATCGGCGCCATGGCCCCGGACCCCATCGTCTTCGCCCTGGCCCTGCCGGAGCCGGAGATCACCGAAGCCGAGGCCCAAGCCGCGGGGGCCGCGGTGGTGGCCACGGGGCTGGCGGAGAGCGAAAACCAGATCCGCTCCTCCCTGGTGACCCCGGGCTTCTTCCGGGGCTGCCTGGACGTGGGGGCCAACCGGGTCAATATCGACATGTATCTGGCCGCGGCCCGGGCGCTGGCCGGGATGATTCCCGAGGAGCAGTTGTCCCGGAGCCACCTCATTCCCCGGCAGATGGACTGGCGCATCTCCCCGGTCATCGCCCGGGCCGTGGCCGCCGCGGCCCAGGCGGCCGGCGTGGCCCATTTCACCGCGGCCGAAGTTTCTCCGGACCTGGTGTACGAACGCACCGAGCGCTACATCTACGAGGGGGAGCTGGCCTGGCTGCCCTCGGAAGGCCAGGACTACGGCAAGCTCTCCATCAACGAGGAGGCCCTGGAGGTGCACCGCCGCTACCAGGGTGCGGTGGGGATTTACGCCAAGGTGCCCATCAAGGATGAAGTCATCTACAACCGGCTCTACGCCCCCAAGGCCGTGGCCCAGGTCTGCCGGCAAATGCTGCAAGACCCCATGGGGGTGTACGACTTCACCCTGAAGAACAACCTGGTGGCCATCGTCACCGACGGCAGTGCGGTGCTGGGGCTCGGCAACATCGGCCCCCGGGCGGCCCTGCCGGTGATGGAGGGCAAGGCCGTCCTCTTCAAGACCTTCGGCGGGGTGGAGGCCTTTCCCATCTGCATCAGCACCCAGGAGCCGGACGAGGTGGTGCGTCTGGTGGAGAACATCTCCCCCCTGTTCGGCGGCGTCAACCTGGAGGACATCTCCTCCCCCCGCTGTTTCGACATCGAACGGCGGCTCTCCGAGTCCCTGGATATCCCCGTATTTCACGACGACCAGCACGGCACCGCGGTAGTGGCCCTGGGCGCCCTGATGAACGCACTCAAGCTGGTGGGGCGAAATCTCGCCGAGGTGAGGATCATCTTCAACGGGGCCGGCGCTTCGGCCATCGCCACGGCCAAGCTGCTCCTGCTGGCGGGGGCGAAAAACCTGGTGATCTGCGACACCACGGGGGTGATCTACCCGGGCCGCGCCCGGGGCATGAACCCCTTCAAGGAGGAGATCGCCGCTATCACCAACCCGGATCGCCTGACGGGCAGCCTGGCCGACGCCCTGAAGGGGGCCGAGGTGTTCATCGGTCTTTCCGGGCCGGGGGTCCTGACCGGCGAAATGATCCGCACCATGGCCAAAGACCCCGTCATCTTCGCCATGGCCAACCCGGACCCGGAGATTTACCCCGAGGAGGCCCGGCAGGCGGGCGCGGCGGTGGTGGCCACCGGGCGCTCTGATTTTCCCAACCAGGTGAACAACTGCCTGGCTTTCCCCGGCATCTTCCGGGGGGCGCTGGACGTGCGGGCCCGGGCCATCAACGACGCCATGAACCTGGCCGCGGCCCGGGCCATCGCCGACCTGGCGGGGAGCAGCCTGGGACCGGACTACATCCTGCCCGGCGCCATGGACTTCCGGGTGCCGCCGGCGGTGGCCGCGGCCACCGCCCGGGCCGCCATGGAGACCGGCGTGGCCCGCCTGACCCTGGACCCTGAACGGGTGGCGCGGCACACCCGGGAATTCATCTACGATGAACGGCTGCCTCTGCTGTAAACCACCGGGGCCGCCGCCATCAGGGGGCGTTTAGGGGAGGGTATGAAACCCGCCCCTACAATAAGGTTTTCATATCCGGGGGTGGCCACTTGAGGCCATGCACGGTGCGCTCGCGCCATTAATAGGCGGGTGCCGACAACGCAGGCTGAAGCCTGCGCCCAAATTTATTGGGCAGCGTGCATCCGGAAAGTCCTTTTGTTCCCTCCCCCTGGATGGGGGAGGGCTAGGGTGGGGGTGGAAAAAGTTAAATATGCCTACCGGTTGGTCGACTGATCCCCCTCCCCCCAACCCCCCATTGGCGCTAACTTAAGAAAAAACCAGTCTACATCATAACATACCGATTTTACATAAAATCCCCCTAAATCCCCCTTTTCCAAAGGGGGACTTCGGGTCACCTACTGCTCATTCCCCCCTTTGGCAAAGGGGGGTAAGGGGGGATTTATCTTGACTGTTCAACATGTTACCCTTGGGATACCCACTGCTTGCTTAAGTTAGCGCCAATGGAGGGCTGGGGTGAGGGGGAGAACTTTTCATGCTTTGCGGGTGGGCCTCAGGCCCATGAGTAACTGCTTCGAAAAGTTTTTTGTAGGGTGCGCACTGCGCACCGTAAGGATGCTTAACTTTTCATAATTTATGGGTGGGCCAAAGGCTCATGAGGAACTGCCTTGAAAAGTTCTTGGTG
>VGSQ01000049.1 GCA_016874975.1 Deltaproteobacteria bacterium | reverse complement strand
TCCACTTCGGCACCGGCAACAGCTCCGCCGAGGACTATTACTACATCAAAATCAACGACGCCACCGCCTCGGCCCTGGGGGTGGGCACCGGCATGGGCACGGAGCGGGCCGGGTACACCATCAGCACCCAGTCCGCGGCCCAGGTGGCCCTGGGGGCCCTGGACAGCGCCATCGAGACCAAGGACAACATCCGGGCCAACCTGGGGGCCCTGGCCAACCGTCTGGCCAACACGGTCACCAACCTCACCATCCAGGCGGAGAATCTGCAGGCCGCGGAATCCCGCATCTCCGACGTGGACGTGGCCACGGAGATGACCGAGTTCGTGCGCAACCAGATCCTCACCCAGGCGGCGGTGGCCATGCTGGCCCAGGCCAACACCCTGCCCCAGTTGGCGCTGCAGCTCATCGCCGGGTAATCAGACAGTACGACGGTGCCGGGCAGGGAGGCAAAATCTTCCCTGCCCCGCCCCCGCACCGCGAGCCTGAAGCGCCGGACGGCCGGTCAATAAGTCCTCTAACGCCCTGGTATGGGCCTTGCAATGCCCTGGGAGAGGATTAGTCCGACCTTCCGGGAGCGTGCCCATGGCCGATTCCATTTCACCCCTGACCCTGTACTATCAGCCCGCGGTCACCTTCACGGGCCTGGGTTCCGGTCTGGACACCCAAGCCATCATCGACAAGCTGGTGCAGGCGGAAAGCATCCAAATCCGGCGACTGGAGAGCTGGAAGGAACAGTGGACCGCCAAGATCGAGGCCCTCAACACTCTCACCACCAAGCTCTCCGCCTTCCGGAGCGCGGCCGCGGCCATGGACCGGCTCACCACCTTCCGGGCCAAGACCGCCACCTCCGGGAACAGCGCGGTGTTCACCGCCAAGGCCACCGCCGCCGCCCTCCCCGGCTCCCATCAGGTGGTGGTCAACCAACTGGCCCAAAGCGAAGTGGAAGTGCACGCCGGCGTGAGCGCCGCCGACACGGTGGTCAACGCCAGCGGCGCCGGCAAGGTTTTTGCCTTCACCTACGGTGCCGCCACCGTCTCCATCACCGTCCCCGACGGGGCCACCCTGACGGACCTGGCCGCAGCCATCAACACCAGCGGCGCCAACCCCGGGGTGTCGGCCTCGGTTTTGGACGTGGGCGCGGGGGCAGACCCCTACCGCCTGGTGCTCCAGGGCAAAAACACCGGCGCCGGCTACACCATCGCCATAGACGACGGCCTCACCACCCTGGACGGCGCCGGGGGCACCCTCAATTTCCAGAGCAGTCAGTTCACCGAGACCCAAACGGCGGCCAACGCCCAACTGCGGGTGGACGGCTACCCCCCGGCGGGTTGGATCGAACGCACCGGCAACGTCATCAGCAACGTGATTTCCGGAGTGACCCTGTCGCTCCTGTCCACTTCGGCCTCCCCGGTGCAGCTTACGGTCGGCGACGATACCGCCGCCATGCAGGAGAAGATCACCACTCTGGTGGAAAACTACAACGACGTCATCGCCTACCTCCGGGAGGTGACCAGATTCGACGCCGCCGCCGGCGTCGCCGGGGTGCTCCAGGGAAATTACGCGGTCCAGATGATCAAGGGCAGACTCAACAGCATCGGCGTGGGGTACGCCCCCGGCTTTAAGGACGGCAGCGACACCTATCTCAACCTGGCCCAGCTCGGCATCGCCACCGATGTGGATGAGACCTCCGAAACCTTCGGCCAACTGGTTATCAAGGAAAGCGAACTGACCGCCGCGCTCAATTACGACCCGCAAGGGGTGGCCGAATTGATGTCGGCCTACTTCGAGGGGGTGAGCGACGACACCTCCGGCAACCTCCTCTATTACTCCTCCCTGCCCGGCATCACCCAGCCCGGCATTTATGAGGTAACGGCGGAGGTGAGCGGCGGCGTGCTGGTGTCGGGCGCCATCAACGGCCACGCCGCCACGGTCTCCGGCGACACCCTTACCGGGGCCGGCGGCTATCCGGAGTACGGCCTGGCGGTGCGGGTCAATCTGGTGGACGGCACCCATACCGGCACGGTGCGCCTCAAGCTGGGAATCAACGGCCAGTTCTCCCTCGAACTGGGCGACCTGCTGAGCGCCTCCACCGGCCCGGTGAATATTCTGGTCGACAGTTACGAAGACATCATCCTCAGCATTGACGCCAAGATCGATTTTGAAGAGCGCCGGGTGGAAGCCTATCGCCGACGCCTCATTCACCAGTTCACCCAACTGGAGGCGGTCTTGAGCCAACTCAACGACCAGGCCAATTATCTTTCCGGCCAGCTTCAGAAGATGGGGTTGACGCAGGGGAGCAAATAAGGTGGGAGAGGCCTGGGTTCCCGGATTCAAGCATGGGGCGTGCCGTGCACGCCGCGGGCGGCGGCCACGGGGCGCCCTATGAATAATGTGTAAACCGAGCCGCGAGGAGGAGAAGGCCTCATGCGCACCCAGTGCATACACCAGCAGTACGCCGCCACCCAGGTGACCACCGCCGACCGTCTGCAACTGGTGGTGATGCTCTATGAAGGCGCCATTGCCTTTCTGCGCCAGGCGCAGGACCGCATGGCCGCCCGGGACGCCTCAGGGAAGGGGCTCTACCTGGGGAAGGCTCTGGACATCATCGCCGAACTCAACGCCTCGCTGAACTTCCCGGAGGGCGGCGAGGTGGCCGCCAATCTCTTCCGCCTCTACAATTTCATGACGGCCCATCTCACCCGGGCCAACCTGAATTGGGACGGCGACGCGGTGCAGGCGGTCCTGGAAATGCTGGAAAATCTCAAAGAGGCCTGGACGGAGGCGGTGCAGAAAGCCCGCCGGGGGGAGATCGCCGACGGCGGGGAACTCCCCCCGGACGCCTACCGCACCCACAAGGGTTCAGTGCGGGTGTAGGGAGCGCGGCGGGCCGGCTCAGTCCGGTTACCGCCTCCTGCCCGGCGGCCGTTTCCGGCTGGCGTAGGGCTCCGGCCCGCTCACCACGGCCTTGCCGGTGGCCCGGGCCATGGCCTTGAGCATGCCCGCATATATCCAGCGGTGGAAGGGGGCCAGGGCGTACCAGTAGGTGAGGCCCGCCAGGCCCCGGGGCAGGAAGCGGGCGATCTGGCGCAGCTCCGTGCCGCCGTGGGCCACGGGGTCCAGGCTGAACTCCAGCACGGCCTCGCCGGGCAGCTTCATCTCCGCCAACAGCAGCAGGCGCCGGGGCGGGGCCACCTCCAACACCCGCCAGAAGTCCAGGGCGTCTCCCACCTGCAACTCCGTGGGGTGCCGCCGGCCCGCCCGGTAGCCCACGCCCCCCAGCAGTCGGTCCACCCAGCCCCGCAGTTTCCAGAGCCGGTCGCCGAAATACCAGCCGGTGGCGCCGCCGATGCCGGCGATGGCCGGCCAGACCTCCTCGGGCGGACCATCCACAAAGACCCGGAAACCGCACTCCAACACCGCGCCTCCCGAATAGTCGGCGTCGCCGCAGTAGAGCCACTCCGGCGGCGCGGCCCGGCCGGCGTCCATCCAGCAGGTGTCCACCCGCTGCTGTTCGATGCGGTCCAGGGCCAGGCGGATGGTCTCCCGGCAGGTGAGCAGTTGCTGGGGGATGATCTCCCGGATGCGCTGATCCTGGCACACCACCGGATTGCGCAGGCCGTTCGCCAGCGGCTGGGCGATGCCCGCGGGCACCGGCGTCACCAGGTGGATCCAGTAGGAACTGAGCTTGGGGGTGAGCACCGGCACCGGAATGATGAGGCGCTTGCGCAGGCCCGCCTCTTCGGCGTAGATGTCGAAGAGCTGCCGGTACGACACCACGTCGGGCCCGCCGATGTCGAAGGTCTGACCCTTGACTTCGTCATGCTCCAGGCATCCCTGGAGGTAGCCCAGCACATTGCTGACGGCGATGGGCTGCACCGGGGTGTACACCCAGCGGGGGGTGATCATCACCGGCAGGCGGTCCACCAGGTAGCGCATGATCTCAAAGGAGGCGCTCCCCGATCCCAGGACCATGGCGGCCCGCAGGAAGGTGGCGGGCGCCGGCCCGGACTGGAGGATATGGGCCACTTCGGTGCGGGAGCGCAGATGCTCGCTGAGATTGGGGTCGTCGGCCCGGCCCAGGCCGCCCAGGTAGATGATGCGGTCCAGACCGGCCCCGGCCGCGGCCGCCACCATGTTCTGGGCCCCCTGCCGGTCGATCTGGGAGTAGCTCTGCGGGTCAGCCAGCATGGAGTGGACCAGGTAAAAGCCCGCCCAGCAGCCCTGGGCGGCCCGGCGCAGGGAATCCAGGTCCAGGACGTCCCCCGCGGCCAGCTCCACGTTGGGGTGCCCGGCCCAGGAGCGGCCCTTGAGTTTGGCCAACGACCTCCCCAGGGCCCGCACCCGGTAGCCCGCCTCCAACAGTTTGGGCGCCAGGCGGCCGCCCACATATCCCGTCGACCCCGTCAGCAGGACCGGTTCTGTCCGCATCACCTCGGCTCCTTCAGTAGGTTGTGGAAAAGCACCCGCCTCCCCGGAAAAGTGGGATGATCAGGCTCAGTTAACCCCCTTTGGCGAAGCCCGGTCCCATTAAAAAGTGGGGATAGAGGGTTCGAGGGGACATGGATCCCTGACCTCTGCCGGCCCCCCCGAAGGGCCTTTTCCAACACCCTGTCAGATGTGGCAGCATTGCCTTCCGCTTGCAACTCTCCTACTATATCCTGAACCGCGGACCGGGGAAAACGGAAAAAGGGAGAGAAGAAAATCCTCCAAGACCCGACCGGGATGGTGAGGATACCCTGCAAGTCCTTGCAAGATCAGGCCGCCCGGAAAGTTGTGACCGGCCGGCGGGCAGCCGGACGGCGCCCTCCAGGGGCCGACTTCCGAACTTTCTGAAATCCGTGCGCCAGAGAGGGCTATGCTGGTCTGAAAAGATAAGAGATAATAACAAAAACGGCCCTAGGCGGCCGCGTCAGCGAGGCATGGGACTATGCCGGACATTCAAACAAAGCCGGAGGAAAAACCGGAAAAGAGGGAAAAGCCGCTCCCCCTGGTCCTGGAAATCATTCCCGGCCAGGCCGGAGAGGGCCTCGTGGTGGTCATGGAACCCGGCAGCTACGAAGGGAGCACTTTAAAGGAACTCTGCGACCAGACCCTCAAACGCTCGGACTTCAGCATCGAGGAGCGCCAGGTGCTGGAAGACATCCAACGCCAACTGGACGGGGGAAAACTGCTCTGTCAGGGCCGGGACACGAACGAGCCGCCCCACAACTTCGGGACAGTGGAGGAGACCGCGGCAGGAGAGGCGTACCTCTATGTCCCCGTGCGGGCCATCAAGCCCCAGGAGGGGGGTCTCCCGTGGTCGGGAGACCTCTGAAGAGCTTATGGCGCGGAGGGTTCCATCCCCAGGGATGAATATCTGGTCGCAGGGACGGGCCTCAAACTTGCGTTTTCAGAACCGGGTTATGTTACGGTAGCACAGAAAAGGGCAGAAAAGATGTGGCAGTGCCTGGCAACGGAAGGGGAAATCCTGGTGCACCGGGACCATCTTTATTTTCCCCTCCTTCTGGACCCCGACATTCAGGGGGAGGTTTCCCTCCTGCCCCGGCCGGCGATCCTTGCCGCCGACTCCGCCGGGGGGCCCGGGCCCGGCCCTGCGGGCGCCGTCCTGGCCGCGGGGGACCGGCTGTTCGTGCAGGCTGTCCGCGCTTCCGCCCTGGTGGAGCACTATGTCCGGGTGTTTCCCCGGGATGCCGCCCGCCGCCTCCAGTCCCTGAGGGAGCAATATTCCCTGACCGCCGACCTCCTGGGCATCCACCTGGACCCCCGGCTCATCACCATCGTTTTCCATATCCTGCCCCATTTCGTCAGGCAGGAGGGATTGAAGACGCGCCGGCTGCGCCAAGAGGCAGAAGTCCTGGACTTTATTGGGGAAAGCCTGCCCGCGCCCCGCGCTTTTGAGAAACAAGCCCAGGAGTTTCTGGATGTCAACCCCCTGAAGTCGGCCCTGCGGCGCCTGTCCGCCGCCCCGCCCGGCCCGGCGCCGCTCCCCGAAGGATTGCTGCCCGTGGCCGGGGTGCGGGAGTGGTGGGAGGAAACCTTGAAGGCCCGCTTTCTGGCTCAGGAACGCGCCCGGCTGCTTCAGGACCTCCAGGACCGGGAGCGCTGGGCCGCCACCCAGAGAGGGAGACTGGCCACCCTCCTGTATCTGGCCCACCAGGGCTCCCTGGAATTGGAGGGCTTCGGCTTCCACCGCCTGGGCCGGGGGCATGATTATCGCATTTACAAACGCACCGGTTCTTACGTGCTTCAGGACTTTTACGGGCGACGGTACCTCTTCCCCGATTGTCGGGTGGCGGTCTCCACCCTGGAACGGCTGCAACCCAGGGTGGTGGAGCACTACAAGCATCCCTTTCTCCGTCGGCAGGGGCCCGGCCAGGCAATCTGCCTGGGGTCCCAGAGCCGGCCCCAAGCCTTTTCCGCGCAGCACGTCATCCAAGCCCTGGAAGACGGTCTCAACGCCCTGCTTTATGGTTACAACGGCCGACGCCGCAACGGCTATCACAGCCTGGACACCCCCCCCGGCTCGGTGCGGTCGGTGGTCTTCGACGATTACCGCATCCCTCACGACCACCCTCTTGTCGTCTCCCAGCGGCTGGAAATGAAAAACCGGGGCGTCTGAGATGAACCTCAAGGATTCTCTGCGCCAATCCCGTTTGCTGGGCCGGCGGAAGGACCCCTTGATCCGCACCCCTTTTACCCACGTGGGCGGGCTGGTGCGCGCCTATGACCTGGGGGCGGAGTTTTGTCGGCATCTGCGCCAACTTGATCCCGCCGGGGCCATCATCCTGGCCCGAGTTTATCGAAATGAACCCAAGCCCGCCTACAACCCGCCCCTGTTCTTTCTGGCCAAACCGGAGGAGTGGGCGTTGGTCCGGGAAATTTTAGAGGCATCCGACAGTCCCTATCTGGCCCAGGCCCATAGTCCCGAGGAGATCCTCCTGGCCGGCCACCTTTGGGCCCGGCACCCCGGACTGGACGCCGAAGAGCTTTCACGCCGCCATTTTGCGGCGTTGCTGGTGGAGTAACACGCTTTATTTAGCAGTCGCGCACGGGCCTTCGGCCCACCCGTAACCCATGAAAAGGGCGGTGGGGCGGGCGTCTCTGCCCGCCGGCTTTGGCTTTGGTGGCCCAGGCTTCCAGCCTGTGCGCCGCACCGGCAAGATGCCGGCGCCACCAAGAACTTTTTAGAACAGTAACCACAATTGCTCTCATGGTGCACCCCCAACGCATCCGTTCCCTCAATGCCGCGCCGCGGCGTCCGGGCCCGGTGGTCTACTGGATGAGCCGGGACCAGCGGGTTCACGACAATTGGGCTCTCCTCCACGCCCAGTCCCTGGCTTCGGGCCGGCGCCAACCCCTGGCCGTGGTGTTCTGTCTGGCGCCGGAGTTCCTGGGGGCCGCCTGGCGCCAGTACGCCTTCATGCTCAAAGGCCTGCGGGAAGTGGAAGAAACCCTGCGGGGGCGCGGCATCCCCTTCTTCCTCCTGCAGGGGGAGCCCGTGGCGACGGTGTCCCGCTTCCTCCAGGAGGTGCGGGCGGGCGCGGCGGTGTGCGATTTTTCGCCCCTGCGGCTGGTCCGGGGCTGGCGGGACGGCGTGGCGGCGCAGGCAAAACTCGCCGTGCTGGAAGTGGACGCCCACAACATCGTCCCCGGTTGGACCGCCTCGGCCAAGGCCGAGTGGGGCGCCTACACTTTAAGGCCCAAGCTGCACCGGCTGCTGCCCGAGTTTCTGGAGGACTTCCCGCCCCTGGCAGCCCAGCAAACGCCCTGGCCCGACCCGCCGCCGGCGCCGGATTGGGACCGGCTCCTGGCCGGGCTGGCGGTGGACCGGAGCATCCCCGAAGTGAACTGGCTCACCCCCGGCGAGGAAGCCGGGCGGGCCAAGCTGGAGGAATTCATCGCCCGCAAATTGTCCCGCTACCACCAGGACCGCAACAACCCCACCCTGGACGGCCAGTCCGACCTCTCCCCGCACCTCCACTTCGGCCAGCTCGCCCCCCAGCGGGCGGCCCTGGAGGTGTCCCGGCGGGCCCCCGGGGGCGAAGCCCGGGCCGCCTTCCTGGAGGAGCTCATCGTCCGTCGGGAGTTGGCCGACAATTTCTGTCTTTATAACCCCCATTACGACCAATTCGAGGGATTTCCGGACTGGGCCCGCCGGACCCTGGAGGAGCATCGGCGGGACCCGCGTGAATATCTTTACCACCGGGAGGAATTCGAGGCGGGGGCCACCCACGATCCCTTATGGAACGCGGCCCAGCGGGAGATGGTGGTGCGGGGCAAGATGCACGGCTACCTGCGGATGTATTGGGCCAAAAAAATCCTGGAATGGAGCGCCTCCCCCGAGGAGGCCCTGGCCACCGCCATTTATCTCAACGACCGCTATGAACTGGACGGCCGGGACCCCAACGGCTACGCCGGCATCGCCTGGAGCATCGGCGGGGTGCACGACCGGGCCTGGCCCCGGCGCCCCGTCTTCGGCAAGATCCGGACCATGACCCTGGCTGGCCTGCGCCGGAAATTCGCAGTGGAAGCCTACATCGAGAAGATCGCAGCAACCTGCGGCTTACCGCGGAAATAAAAGGCGGGGGGGGGGCGGGGAAGCCGGCGCTCCCCCGGCCCTCACCCCCTTAATCTGTCACCCTCAGTCCGCCAGCACGAATTTGCCGTCCTTCACCTGCACGATGACCATGGAGTCCACGCCCAGGCCGTTGTGGTCTTCGGGGGTGATGTTATACACCCCGGAGATGCCCACATAGCCCTTGGTGTCTTCAATGGCCTGGCGCAGCGCCTTGGCTTCGGTGCCCGCCTTCTTCATGGCGTTGGTGACGATGTAGATGGCGTCCCAGGCGTAGCCCGAATGGGTATTGATGGGGAACTGCTTGTCGTAGCCGACCTCGTGGTAAAGTTTGATGAACTCCTGGATCACCTTCTTCTGGGGGTCGTTGTCCGCCAGTTGCCCCGCGGCCATGAGCTTGGTGGAGGGCATGCGGTCCCCCTCCGAGGCCTTGCCCGCCAGTTCGATGTACTTGGGGTCGGGCTGGCCGTGGCACTGGAACAGCGGCAGATTGATCCCCAGCTGCACCTTGTTCTTGGCGATGATGGGTCCCGCCGGGCCGATGGTCCAGACCACAATGGCCTGGGGCTCCGCGTTCTTGATCTTGGTGAGCTGCGCGGTCATGTCCGTGTCGCTGGGGCCGAAGGACTCCTTGGCCGCCAGGGTGATGCCGAACTCCGGCGCCAGCTTCTCCAGCCACACCAGGCCGTCCTTGCCGAAGGCGTCCGAAGCGGTGAGGAGCCCCACCTTGGTGAGGTTCTTCTGCTTCAGATAGCCGTACAGCTTCTGCACCGCGGTGGAGGAGCGCTGGGGCGATTTGAAAACGTAATGGAACGAGCCGAATTTCTCCCCGCCCATGATCACCGGGTCGCCGCCCACGGTCATGAAGGTGGGGATGCCGGCCTCCTCCACGATCTTCTTGACGTTCATCCCCTCCCCGGTGGAGGTGGGCCCGATGATGGCCGCCACCTTGTCCGAGTGGATGAACTTCTTGGCGATGGCCGCGGCCTTGGCCGGGTCGCTCTCCGTGTCGCCGATGACCAGCTGGATCTTGCGGCCGTTGATGCCGCCCTCTTTGTTGATCTTGTTCACCACCATCTCCGCCACCAGCTTGGTGGGGGTGCCGATGTGCGCCGCCGGCCCGGACAGGGCGAAAAAGGCGCCCAACTTGATGGGTTCGGTGGCTCCGGCCGGGCTCATGAGGAGGCCGGCCATCCCGATAACCGCGAAAATCTGAAAAATCCGTTTCAAGTTATCCCTCCTTTCGAGGCGATGGCCTCATTCTTGCTGGAATTGATGCACGTCCTGGGGAAGACGTGATGTTATCGCCTGGGCAACTGATGCGGCCGTGCGAATGGCCTCCTCGGCTTCCTCAGGAGAAGGTTCTTCAGGATCCCCCGGATAACGAAACTTCCAGGCATACTCTGTGAGAGGGACCGCCCGGTCAATAATCTCCCGTAAGGTCTCGTCCAGCTCCAGGCATTGCTCTCCCAGTTCTTCAAGGCTAGGGGTTTTGCGGAAGGGGACGCCCCGCCACAGGAGAAAGCCCTTCAGCATCTTTTCCACTGCTTGTTGGCAGTGGAACACGGCGTCGGCGAACAGTGGCGGAATTGCGGACAGATCGTGGCGCGCGGCGCGCAAATCAGCTTTGGCCTTTTTGACCCAGGCGCGAGTTTCGGCCACCAGGATCGGGTCAAACGGCATAGACCAGTTTCCCCTCCCTTAAGATCGTGGCCGGCAGGGAAGCCGGGAGATGCAGGCGGCTGTCGAAGGCGCCCCGGGTCAGGACCAGGACGTCCGCCGCGGTGCGGGTGCCCCGGAGCGCCTGGTAGGCCAGGCGGCTGCGTCGGCGCTCGGGCGGGGCGTCGTCCGGCACCACCAGCAACAGGTCGTAATCGCTGTCAGGCCCCGTTTCGCCCCGGGCCCGGGAGCCGAACAGATAGATGCGCTCCGGCGCAAAGGCCTGGATGAGGCGCCGCAACAACTCCTCCAACACCGAGTCTTCCGGGGACATGGTCTGGTTGCGCATACCCGGTGTTATCCTATGAGGCTTTGAGTTATCTCGCAGGGTGGCTCCATGATTGCCTATTCATTTTAATATTTTTTTTATCTTCTTCTCTCCTTAATTCATATAATTGTTTTCTCAGAGCCTCAGCCTCTTCTCTAAATTTCATTGCCTCAGAATCATCAAGCTTCATTGAATTCCTCAGTGCGATTGAACTTCTCATCAGCGGCCGCCGGGGCCGCTATTCTTCCGACCGCCACCCGTAAATCACCACCCTGGTCTTGCCCACTTCGGCCCATTCAAAAAGCCACTCCATGTGCGGCTGCTCCACGTGCACGCAGCCGTGGGTGGCCACCTCCCGGCGCTGCTCCGGCGGCGGCACCTCCCCTTCGTGAACGGCCTTCCTGGCCCTCATGTCGAAAAACAGGGAATAGGGCATGGGCACCTGGTATTTCCGGGAGAAATAATCCTGCACCTTCATGCCGATGATGTAAACGCCCGGGTTGGTGGTCTTCTCGTCGTCGCCCGTGAGCACGGGAAATTCCATGATCTTCTTGCCGTTCTCGTAGGCCGCCCCCACCTGTTTGAGCTGGTCGATGTAAATGACCTTCTCGTATTTCTTGAAGACGTCTGCGACCGCCGCCGGGCCGGCCCAGAAATGGGCCAACAGCAGGGCCGCCAGGAAAATAGAGATGATTCTCGCCATGCGGATGAATCTCGATTATTCAGGACAAAGGTATGGTGCGCTCTGCGCACCATGATGACCGATGTTCATTCCTTGAGCAACTGCGGGTATTTTTCCAAATCCGGGTCGGTGCCCAGGTCCCGGCCCACCCAGGCGCCGCCCACCTTTTCCATGATCACCGCCGCCTCATCCAGGTCCTTTTGCCGAGGAATAACCTTCAATAAGGCCAGGTTGTCCTTTTTCTTGATGATTTTCAAGGAAAATCGGATGCCCTGGGCGCTGTTGGCGATGACATAGGCCCGGGCGGCCTTCAGGATCAGCGCATCTTCCTGCGAAGCGTCGGCCGTGCAAAAGTTCCCGGCCATCAAGGCGCACAGCAAACCTACGCCGGCAATAAGGCGCACAATCATCTCAGTTCCCTTTCTTGGGTTCGCCTGCCGCCTCCGGTTTTTTATAGCTCTTGAGATTCATCACCATCTCCCGGGTGGCCAGCACCGCCCCGTCGGCCTTGCGTTTCCACGCCTCTTTGGCGATATTCCGCACCAGGCCCACGTTGGGGGCAAACCAGGAGAGTTCCTCAGTGCTGACCACCGCCTCCGTCTCCGTCCCCTTGTCGGTCCCCGGCAGGTCCGTCAGGGTGGTGGTCGTCGTCCCGGCGGCCCTGACCTTGATGCAACCGGCAAAGTTCCCCGCCGGCACGGTGATGGTGTCGCTGATGCTGTCGATGACCGCGGTCTGGGTTACTTTCACCGTCTCGTCCAGATCCGCGTAGGTGCGCACTTCCCAGGCGGCCCCGGCCGTAAGGGGCGCCTTTAGATAATAGAGGGGAAATTCATAGAACTTCGGTTCCGGGTCTTTGGCCCCCTGTTCGGCCCACTCATAGACGCTCTCTTTGTCCACCACAAAAAAGGAGATGGTGGTCTTCTCCCCGGACCCGCCCGCAAATTCTCCCTTCTTGGGGAAGACCTGGCGCTCCTTCAGCGGGCGCGGGGCGAAATTGGTGACGATGTAAACGAAATCTTCATTGAAGCTTTCATCTCCCAGCCCCTTCAGGTCTTCGGTTTTAAGCACCTGGTATTCCCACCGAAAACCCTCTTTGACGGGGAAGTAGGTCTCCAGATCGGCCCCCCAGCCGACGCCGGCCGCCAGCAATACGAGGCCCAAAGCCCATCCCGCCAACACGCCTGCGCCTGCCGTATTCCCTCTCATCAGTCCGCCTCTCCTCGCCCCACTCTGAATATTTCACAAGGTTGCCGATATTTATGCCACATTCCGGCCCGGATTTCAAAGGTAATTCCTCAGCGCCGCAAGGCCCCTTCCCGGATCGAGGCGCATGCCGCCGGGGAGCAGCCCCGCGGCTCACCGTCCTCAGGGACGGCATGGCCTTCCCGGGACGAGCAGGCGATCCTCTTGGGGGAATCTTCAGGCTTCCGGGCCGGCCTCACCATGAAGGCGGGCTCTCAGGGGGGGACGGGTAACCTCAGAGGTTTTTCGTAAGAGTCGCGCCCGGGTCGGCGGTCCGGCCGAAATCATGAAAAGGGTGGGCCGGGGAAAGGGGCGATGGGGCAAGGGGCAGAACTCGCGGGTGCACTTGTCCCGCCCCAGGGACAACGGCAAGCTTACTCCCCCAGGGAAAAAGCAGGCCCGGTGAGACAGCGGCCCACCACCACCAGGCCCCCCCACCTCTCTTTTTCCGAGGCGATCCTGGCCTGGATGTCGGCCAGCGTCCCTTTGACCACCTTTTCTCTGGTCGGGTCGCCGGCGTAGTATACCACCGCCACGGGCAGGTCGGCGGGGAGATATTTTTGCAGGGTGGCGATCAGCCCGGGGAATTCCCGCAATCCCATATAAATCACCAGGGTGCCGGGGTAGCGGGCCAGGTCCTCGGGGTCCGTCTTGCCGAAAAAGGAGGAGAGGGAAGTCTGGACCACCAGACGGGCCTTCGCCCCGGGGGCGCCCCTGACTCGGGCCAGGAGGATTTCAGGACAGGCTCAGGCACAACTGGGGCGCCCAAATACCGGCGCCATACCCCTTGACAATATTTGTTTATGCGGTTAAATAAAATTTATGAAAAAGGAGTCCCGTTTTTTCAAAGGGCTGGCCGACGAGACCCGGCTGAAGATCCTCTGGCTGCTGATGCAGCGTGACGAACTCTGCGTCTGCGACATCATGCGGGTGTTGGGGATCACCCAGTCCAAGGCTTCCCGCCATCTGCGCTACCTCTCCAACCTGGGTGTGTTGAGCGATCGCCGGGAGGGGGTGTGGATGAATTATCGCCTGAGCGTCGCCCCCGGCAGCCCGGAGGCCCGGCAACTGCACCTCCTGGCCGACATGCTCCGGGATCACCCCGAGGCCCGATCCCTGCAGACGCGACTGGCCCAATGCATCGCCGCCAAGGAACGGTCCGGCCGGCCGGCGGCCGACCTTCAGGAGGAGGCGCGCCTTCTCTGTCAATGAGGGCGCCCGTCCCGCCCAGCCCCCAGACGTCGGCAAGCAAGTCCCCTCCGCGACGCCGCATTTATGAAGGGGGAAAAATTTTTATGAATATCTAATAAAACGGATATACAGTTATCTAAACTTCCAGAGAACCGCTATGAGCGCCGTCGCCAAACCCCTGGGTTTCGTCGAACGCTTCCTCACCCTGTGGATTTTTCTCACCATGGCGGGAGGGGTGGCATTGGGCTACTTCATTCCCGGTTTCACCACCGTTCTGACCTACTTCCAGGTGGGCACCACCAACATCCCCATCGCCATCGGCCTTATTCTCATGATGTACCCGCCTCTGGCCAAGGTGCGGTATGAGGAGCTGCCCCAGGTTTTCCGGAACTTCAAGGTCCTGGGTCTGTCGCTGCTCCAGAACTGGGTCATCGGCCCCATCCTCATGTTCGTGTTGGCCATCACCTTTCTCCGGGGCTACCCGGAGTATATGGTGGGTCTGATCATCATCGGCCTGGCCCGCTGCATCGCCATGGTCATCGTCTGGAACGACCTGGCCCAGGGAGACACGGAATACTGCGCCGGTCTGGTGGCCTTCAACTCCATCTTCCAGATGCTGTTCTTCTCCATCTACGCCTATCTTTTCGTCACCATCCTGCCCGCCTGGCTGGGCATCGCCTCGGGCCTGACGGTTCAGGTGACCATCCGGCAGGTGGCCGAAAGCGTGTTCATCTACCTGGGCATCCCCTTTTTCGGAGGCATGTTCACCCGCTTCTTCCTGGTGAGACGCAAAGGCCTCAAGTGGTATGAAGAAAAATTCATGCCCCGGATCAGCCCCATCACTCTCATCGCTCTGCTGTTCACCATCATGGTTATGTTTTCCCTCAAGGGGGAGTATATCGTCCAGCTTCCACTGGACGTGGTGCGGATCGCCGTTCCCCTGGTGATCTATTTCCTGTTGATGTTTTTCATCACCTTCGTCATGTCGGCCAAAGTGGGGGCGGGGTACCGCATTTCCACCACCCTGTCGTTCACCGCGGCCAGCAATAACTTTGAGCTGGCCATCGCGGTGGCGGTGGCGGTGTTCGGCCTCCAGTCGGGGGAGGCCTTCGCCGCGGTCATCGGCCCCCTGGTGGAGGTGCCGGTGCTCATCAGCCTGGTGAACGTGGCCCTGCGTTTCAAGGCGCGATATTTCCCGGCCGCGGTGTGCGCCCGCTGCGGCTTTGAGGGCGAGGGGACGACGCTCTCCCCGGGCCTGCAGGTGTCGGGGGAGACGCTTCTGTGCCCCACCTGTGCGGAGGGCGGCCGCCCTTCTCCGGGGCCGACCGGTGAGAACGAACCGGGCGGGGACGTCCGGTAGAAGGGAACCCGTTATGTTTGCCAAAATCGTGCTGGCCACGGACCTGTCGCCCGCCTGGGACGAGATCATTGCCTGCGCCGGGGAGCTCAAGGTCCTGGGCTGCCGGGAAATTGTGCTGATGCACGTGGTCACCGTCAAATTCCTGGGAGGTTTTACGGAGCAAATCAGGGCGGAAGCGGAGCCGAAGCTGGCGGCCCAGGCCGAGCGTCTGGCGGCCCAGGGGTTCACGGTGTGCCGGGAGATGCCCCTGGGGCTGCCCGCTTACGCCATCAACGACGCGGCCCAGCGCCATTGCGCCGACCTCATCGTGGTGGGCCCGCAGAAGCCTTCCCGCTGGCAGGAGCGCATCCTGGGGTCGGTGGCCGGGGCGGTGCTGCACCGGGCCGAGGCGCCGGTGTTGTTCCTGAAAACGGGCATCCGGGAAGGCATGGCGCCGGGCGCCTGTCGCCTGCACGCCACTGAACTGCTGCGCCACGTGCTGTTTCCCACGGACTTTTCGGAGATCTCCGAGAGGGCCGGAGCCTGCCTGGAGCGACTGGCCGACCGGCGTCTGGCGCAGGTCACGGTGCTTCACGCCCTGGACGTGCCCGGGGGCGACGCCTATCCGCCGGGCTTCCAGGAAATGGCCGTGGCCCAGACTCAGGCCGCCCTGGCCGCCTGGGAGGAGCGCCTGCGCCGGGCCGGCATCCCCCGGGTGAAGACGGTCTTCGACCCAGGCCGTCCCCTGCCGGCCATTTTGCAGGTCCTGGAATCTCAGGACATCTCCCTCATCGTTATGGGCGCCCAGGGCAAAGGCTTCATCCGGGAGCTCTTCCTGGGCAGCGTGGCCCACAACGTGGCCCGGCTGGCGCCCTGCCCGGTGCTGCTGACGCCGCCCGGGGCGCGCGGCCGCGGCGGCGGATAAACCGTTACCGCACACCCCGGGGCGGGTGTCTTACATAAACGCCCCAAGAACTTGCAGGCAGGAAACCCATAAGGAGAAATTCATGGAGTTCAGGATACGGAACCTGTTCCCGACGCTCATCTTCACCCTCATCCTGGCGGGTTGGGTCCAGCTTACCCCCGGCCCGGCCCGATCCACCACCCCGCCCCAGCCGGCCCGTCCGGCCGTCCTGGAATTCGGAGCAGGCTACTGCGTCTCCTGCATCGAAATGGAAAAGGTCATGGCCGAATTGAAGGTCAGCCATGGCGATAAGGTGGAGTTCCGCATGCTCTATGTCAATAAGGAAAAGGAGTTGTTCCAGCAGTACAAGATCATGCTCATCCCCACCCAGGTCTTCCTGGACGCCGCCGGCAATGAAGTCTTTCGCCATGTGGGCGCACTATCCAAAGATGACGTGCTCAACAAACTGAAGGAACTGAAACTGCTCAATTAAAACGGAGGATTCTTATGGGGTTGAGTGAAACCCTGGGGCAGGTCCTGCAGACCCGTCCCGTCCTGGCTTACGGCGCCTCTTATCTGGGGGGGGTCATCGCCACCGCCAGTCCCTGCATCCTGGCCAGCATCCCGTTGGTCATCGGCTTCGTGGGGGGCTATGCCGGCGGCCAGAAACAAAAGGCCTTCCTCTATTCCCTGACCTTTGTGGTGGGCCTGGCCGTGGTCATGTCCGCCCTGGGCGCCGCAGCCGCGCTCATGGGCACCATGTTCGGGGACGTGGGGATTTACTGGTACTTCGTGGTGGCGGTGATCCTCATGGTCATGGGCCTGCAGTTGGCCGGCATCCTCAAGCTGAAGCTGGGGGGCGACGCCCAGCGCTTCCTCCCGAAACAGACCGGCTTGTTGGGGGCGCTCATCCTGGGCATGCTCTTCGGTCTGGTGCTCTCGCCCTGCGCCTCCCCGGTGCTGGCCGTGATCCTGACCCTGGCCGCGGTGCAGGGCCACGTGGCCTATGGCACCACGCTGCTTTTTTCCTACGCCCTGGGCCAGGGGACGCTCATCCTGCTGGCCGGCACCTTTACCGGCGTCATCAACAATTTCCTCCAGTCCCGGGGGGCCAAGGCGGGCCAGGTGGTGCAGCAGGTGGCCGGCGGCCTGATCTTCTTCGCCGGGGCCTATATCTTCTTCCAGGGAGTGAGAGGCTGGTGAGACGGCCGCAGGGCGACGTTTCCGAAGAAGCAGCATCTTCATCTCTATCAGCGCTGTCCGGTGGGGATCTTGCAGCTCCCTGGTTTGAAAGCCCCCTCCCCCGGTGGGAGGGGGTTGGGGGAGGGGGGTAAGGAATTGCGACAGGAGCAGCCATGCGACAGGAAATGCGCCTTCGGGTCAAAGGCATGATGCAAAAAGGGGGCTTCACCTGAACCGGGTGCCCCGACGCGGTGCGCGTCGCCCTGCTGCAGGCGCCCGGGGTCCTGGAGGCCGTCTATGATGACCGTCAGGACCTCTTTACCGTGCGGTATGAATCCGTCCTGGCCAAGCAGGAGGACATGCTGGCTGCGGTTTTTGCGGCCGGCAGGGCCATGGGGCAGGAATACCTGCCGGAGATCGTGGAGGCGCCGCCCTCGGAGTAAGGAGAGGGCGACGGGGCCGGATATCGAGAAAAACCATGTCTGAGGAAGATGTCACCCAAATCAGGCTGGGCGCCTTCAAAGTGGGTGTCACCGGACTGAAGGGGGCCATCGCCGAAGTGCAGGCTCTGGGCTTGCGCACCGATGCCGAAATCGGCCAGGCCCTCCTGGAGCGGCTCACCTCCCGCAACTACATCCCGGCCTCGGCCCGGGCGGAGCACCAGGCTGCCTTTCTGCGGGAATACCAAAAGACCCTGGGCCTGCCGGTGGAGGAAGGGCGGCACGCCCCGGAGATCAAGATCCTGGGGCCCGGCTGTCCTAGCTGCCAGAGCCTGGGGCAGATGGTGATGGAAGTCCTCACCGAACTGGACCTGCCCGCCGACGTGGAATTCATCAAGGACATCAATGCCTTCGCCGCTTATGGGGTTTACCTGGCGCCCGCAGTCATCATCAACGACCAGGTGAAGATCATGGGCCGGGTGCCCACCCGGGAGGCGCTGCGGCAGTGGCTGGCGGAGTTGAAATCTTGAAGAGCAGGGTGCGTCTTGCGCAACATCGCTACCGTGATTTTCATGGCGAGGCCGATTCACGGCGCGTAAGACGTGCCCTACACGGCAATTTTTTAAGGTGAAAAGGCAGCTCTGTCCGGTAGGGATTTTGCATGAACGCAGTTTTTAAGCCCCCTCCCCACGGTGGGAGGGGGTTGGGGGGAGGGGGGCGAATGAGTCAAGTCATCGTCATTCCAAATAATTGCGCCACCCCCACCCCAGCCCTCCCCCATCAAGGGGGAGGGAGCCGAAGATGCTGGCTCTTCCATATCCGGAGGCCTTTTTGACATGTGCCTCCTTTTCTCTCAGGGTCGAAACATCAAGAATAGCAGGGAATATCCTTGTCAGAGATCCCTTATGCGCAAAAAACGTGCTGGACAGCATTGGTGAAAAGGGGGAATTCTCGTGGCAGGCAGGACACTGCGGTGGGCGGGACTGGGCCTGGCCCTCTGGGTGCTGGCCGGGGCGGCGGGCCCGGCGGCGGCTGCGCCCAAGCTGAGCCAGGTGGTGTACATCACCCTGAGCAAGGCCTGCGGCTGTCTCATGGAAAAATGCCAGGCCGGCGACCAGGTGGTGGAGAAGGTGTTCACGGGGGAGAGGCAGGGCCTGCTCAAACGCATCGACTACTCCACCAATAAAGAAGCCGCCCGGGAATATATCAAAAAATATCGCCTCACCATACCGCCGTCCCTCCTGTTTCTGGACGACCAGGGCAATCTGCTCTGGCGGGCCGACGGCGACGTGGATTATGACGCGGTCCTGGCCAAACTGAAGGAGTTGGGTGTCTGACCTCCCTTCCGCGGGACCGATGGCTCAAATTAAGGGGTATTGCAACCATGGATAAAAACCCCGGGAAAAGTGCGCTGACCGCGGCGCCCCGGCAGGAATCTTACTGGATCTCCACCTGGAAGAAAGGCAGAGACTTGCTGGTGGGCCGGGAAGGCAAGATCTTTCTGCTTTTCGTGGGCATCTTCCTGTTCGCCTACTACCTGCCCCTGGGCAGCCCCAAGGTGCAGGAGGCCGTACTGGAGGCCTTTCTCATGCTCCAGGCCTACGCCCGCAACCATACTCTGACCTGTGTGGTGCCCGCCCTGTTCATCGCCGGGGCCATCATCACCTTCCTGTCCCAGGCCTCGGTGATGCGCTATCTGGGGCCCACGGCCAACAAAGTCGTGGCCTATGGCGTGGCCTCGGTGTCCGGCACCATCCTGGCGGTGTGCTCCTGTTCGGTGCTGCCCATGTTTGCGGGCATCTACAAGATGGGCGCAGGGCTGGGACCGGCCTCGGCCTTCCTCTACAGCGGCCCGGGCATCAACATCCTGGCCATCTTCCTCACCGCCCGGGTCCTGGGCTTTGAATTGGGTCTGGCCCGGGTGGTGGGCGCGGTGGGCTTCGCCTTCCTGGTGGGTCTGGCCATGGCCTTCGTCTTCCGCCGGGAAGAACAGGACAAAGTGGCCGCGGCCATGGCCCTGCCGCCTCCCGAAGCGCCCCGGCGGCCCTTCTGGCAGACCGGGGTGTTCTTCTTCAGCCTGGTGGCCTTCCTGATATTTGCGGCCTGGGTGAACCCCCGGGATGTCACCATCCACCTGACGGACGGCCGGCAGGTGCAGGCCGTGGTTATGGAGGAGCGCTCCCACGACCTGATCTTCCAGCTCTCTCAGGACTGGGACGGCAAGAAGAAAGACGACCCGGTGACCATCCCCAAGGAGCGCGTCCAGCGCCTGGAGCGGGAGCAGAGCGTGACCCTCAGCATCGCCCAGGTCAAGCACTACATCGCCGGGGTCATCCTGCTCCTCATCCTCCTGATGCTCTGGCGCTGGTTCACCCGGGAGGAAATCGACGAATGGCTGCACCACACCTGGGACTTCACCAAGCTGCTGGCGCCCCTGCTTTATGGCGGGGTATTGGCGGTGGGCTTTGTCAGCGCCCTCATCCCGCCCCGGTACGTGGCCTCCCTGGTGGGGGACAACAGTTTGCTCTCCAACCTGACCGCGTCCCTGATCGGGGCGTTCTGGTACTTCGCCACCCTGACGGAAATCCCCATCACCCAGGCCCTGATGAAGATGGGGATGGACAAAGGCCCGGCCCTGGCCCTGCTGCTGGCCGGCCCGGCCCTGTCGCTCCCCAACATGATCGTCATCGGCCGGGTCATGGGCTGGAAAAAGACCGCGGTCTTCGTCACCGTCATCGTCATCGTCGCCACCCTGGCCGGCAAACTCTTCGGCTGGCTGGTGGGGTGAGGCTCGAGGGAGGGCTGGGGTCTCATGGCCTCTGGCCCCCTCCCTCAGCAGACCGAAAAGGAGGAATCACATGAAAAAAGTGCAGGTCCTGGGGCCGGGGTGCCCCAAGTGTGTGGAATTGGCCAAGCGGGCCCAGGAAGCGGCCCAGGCCGTGGGCGGGGACGTGCAGGTGGAGAAGGTCACCGAGCTCAACCAGATCATGTCTTTCGGCGTCTTCATGACCCCGGCCCTGGTGGTGGACGGCGAGGTCAAGGTGGTGGGCAAGGTGCCCAGCGTGGATGAGATCAAGAAGATCATTGCCTGAGGTTGACCCCATGCTCCACGTCTTGTTCCTCTGCACCGAAAACGCCTGCCGCAGCCAGATGGCCGAAGGCCTGGTGAACCACGACCTGGCCGGGCAGGTCCGGGCCTTTTCCGCCGGGGTGCGGCCCAGCCGGGTGAACCCCCGAGCCATCCGGGTCATGGGCGAGCTGGGCATCGACCTCAGCGGGCAGCGCTCCAAAGCCGTGGATGAACTGGCCGGGGAGCGCTTCGACCTGGTGATCACCGTGTGCGACCGGGCTTCCCAGGATTGCCCCATCTTCCCCGGGGACACGGAAATCCTGCACCTTGGCTTCCCGGACCCGGCCCGGGCCACCGGCGCGGAAGAGGAAATCCTCACCGTGTTCCGGCAGGTTAGGGACGCCATCCGGGAGCAGGTGGTCCCCCTGCTGCGGCAAAAGGTCAGTCAGGCCGGATAGCGGGAGGGCCGCCGCCCTGGGCGGCGTTAATCGGGCCCCCGCAGAACCTGGGTCAGGCATACCCTTTATTGCCACCCATCAGGCAGCAAACGGGAGACGCCCCATGTTGCTGGACGAGATTAAGAGCTTATCCGTAAATAACTTGACATTTATAAAATAATATGGCATGTATAACCGAAAAAGGCTTAAAGGAGGTTCGCATGCCAAAGTTGCCGTCGTGGGTTGTTTCCGATGCTT
>VGSQ01000048.1 GCA_016874975.1 Deltaproteobacteria bacterium | reverse complement strand
TTCGCCAAGCTTCATCGGCTCCCCCAAGTATTGTTTTACTGTCAAAATTACTTTAGCACAGGCGCGCCGATGAGGCTTAATTTTTTTCAGAAAATCAGCCTAAAAAATGACTTTTGCAAGAGGCTCAATAGCTTTTCCGGATGAGAACTAATTAAGGTTTTTTGGGTAAGCCACCGATCCGTCCGCAACCGTCTCGAAAAGGTGTCATCACCTCAGCCGCTTTGGGATATACTCCCAGGCATGAAGGGATGTTCGGCCAGGTCCACGGTGGCCCTCATCGGACCGGAGCTTTTCCCCATCCCCCCCATCCGGGGCGGGGCGGCGGAGCTCTTCATCGACCGGCTGGCGGCGCACCTGGGCCGCTACCAGCCGGTGGTCATCGGTCCCGGCGATCCGGAGCTGCCCGCCCGGGAGCGGCGCGGCCGGGCGGAGTACCTACGGGTGCCCCTGTCCCGCCTGGGGCGCTGGCTCAACAAGCGCTACGGCCGGGCCTTTCCCCTCTACGAGGCCGGCGTGGCCCGTCTGCTGCGCCGCCTCCAACCCGACCTCATCCACGTCCACAACCGGCCCCTGCTGGCCGCCTACCTGCAGCGCCGCTTCCCGGGGACGCCCCTGCTGCTGCATATGCACAACCTGATGACCGTCCTGGGCAAGAGGGAGCGTCCGGAAAAGGGCGCGGTCATCCCTCTCGACGGCTTCGCCGCCTGCAGCCGCTATGTGCTGGAGGCCGAGCGCCACCGTCTGGGACAGGGCGCCGCACAACACTTCGTCATTTACAACGGCGTGGACCCGGCCGCCTTCCGGCCCGCCTGGGAGGCCCCGGCGGAGGCCCGGCGCCTGCGGCGGGAGCAGGGGCTGGGCGAGGCGCCCACGGTGCTGTATGCCGGGAAGCTCCGGGAGAGCAAGGGGGTGGGGGTGCTGGTGGCGGCCATGGAGCAGGTGTGGCACCGGGTTCCCGAGGCGGCCCTGGTGCTGGTGGGCGGCACGGAATTCGGCCGGGGCCGCACCCACCGCCGGACCCCCTTCTTCCGGGAGCTGACGGCCCGCCTGGCCCGGGCGCCGGGCAAGGTGGTGCTCACCGGCTTCGTGCCGCCGGAGCGCATGCCCCAGGCCTACCTGTTGGGCGACCTCTTCGTCGGCCCCTCCCAGATCGAGGAGGGCCTGGGCATGGTCTTCCTGGAGGCCGCGGCCGCGGGCCTGCCCCTCATCGCCACGCGCATGGGCGGCATTCCCGAAGTGGTGGAGGACGGCGTCAACGGGTTGCTCATGACCCGGAAAGATGATGCCGCGGAGTTGGCCGACCTTATCGTGCACCTGCTGCGGGACGACCAGGCGCGCCAGGACCTGGGCCGCCGGGGACGGGAACGGGTCTGCCGGGAGTTTTCCTGGGACACCATCGCCCGGGCCCAGGAGGCGGCCTATGACCTCATCCTGGCCGGCGCTCCGGACCGGCCGAGGAGTAAGCCCTGATGCGCCGTCTGCTGCACCGCCCCTGGCTCCTGGCCGTCAAGACCTATCTGCGGACGGCCGTCCGGAAGCGGCCGGGGCGGCCGTTGGAGGAACTGGAGCCGGACCGGGTGCGGCGCGTCCTCATCCTCAACGCCACCGCCCTGGGGGACCTGCTTTTCTCCACCCCGGCCCTGCGCGCCCTCAGGGAGACCTACCCGGCCTGGGAGCAGGAGCTCCTGGTGACCCCGGCCCTGGCCCCGCTGCTGGCGCACCATCCCGGCGTCACCCGGCTCTGGGCCTATCCCGGCCGGGGCTTGGGCCTGCTGCGGCTGATGCGGGAGCTCCGGGAGCAGGCCTACGACCTGGCCGTCATCCTGCACGGCAACGACCCCGAGGCCACCCTGCTGGCCCACGGCAGCGGCAGCCCCTGGCTCATCGGTTCGGCCAAAAGCCCCCTGGCCTTCGCCTACGCCGCCCGGGTGGCCCACCCCGACCCCTTTGAGCACGCGGTGGAGCGCCGCCTGGACTATGTGCGCCTCCTGGGGGCGGACACGGCGGATACCAGCATGGAGATCTTCCTGCCCCGGGCGGAACGGGAGCGGGCCCGGGACATTCTGGCGACGCATTTCGGGGCCGCGCCGGAGATGCTCCTGGCCCTGCATCCGTCGGGCTCGGCGCCCTATAAACGCTGGCCGTTGGAAAATTTCGCAGAGCTGGGTCGCCATTTGCAGGAACATTACGGGGCCGCCCTGCTCATTATCAGCGGCGTCCAGGACCGGACCGTGGCCGAAGCCCTGGCGGCCCGACTCCCCGGCCCCGCGCTGGTCACCGGCGGGCGCCACTCTCTCACCACCACCGCGGCGCTGCTGTCATCTTGCCGCCTCTTCGTAGGCAACGACAGCGGCCCCCTGCACCTGGCCCTGGCCCTCCAGGTGCCCACCCTGGCCCTCATGGGGGCGGACCACCCCCGGCGGGTGGGTCCCTACCGGGTGGACTGGGGGGATTTTCTGTATCGCAAGGAGGAAGTCTGCGACACCGAGCCCTGCCGCACCCGCCGCTGCCGGGACAACCTCTGTCTCCAGGCCATCACCGTGAGGGACGTCACCACCCGCCTGGAAGCCTGGTGGCTGCAGCGCCGGCCTTGATGAAGGCGGCAAGGCGGAGCCTGAGGAAGAAGGGGATAATCTTTAGAGGTTCTGCTACCGATACGTGAAATATGCGCCGTGTGCAGGATACGAAAGAATAACCCGAACACCACCCCCATAAAAGGAGCACCTGATGCGACTACGGCGATTTTTCCTCCTCCTTGGACTTCTCTCCGCTTCGTTGACCGTCAATCTCCTCTGGGCGCACCAGGGTCTCGCCAACGAAGCCCTTTCTCCCCCAAAAATCACCATCATCAACCATTCCGGATACCCGGACACCAACATTTACCTCATCGTCACCGGCAGGGTGGGAGCCAACTACCATCACCTGGACTGGGCCACCGGCGAGTTCCCGGAGTGCAGCGCCGACGACAACACCGTGCCCGTCGCCGGCCAGAGCGACCTGTATGCCGACTACTTCACCACCCTGAGCTCCATCAAGCAGCCGGACGGGACCTATTCCTTCCCGATCCACCAGATGGAGGGCGGCCGGGTCTGGCTCTCCTTCGACAAGCCGGTCTATCTGCATATCAATTCCGCCACGGCAATCAGGGAGCCCAGCACCGACACCACCGCGGACCCCAATTATCAGACCCGGTTCGACAAGCTGGAGATCACCTACAACGCCTTGGGGGTGACCACCAACACCACCTGCGTCGACTTCTTCTGCATGCCCCTGGTGTTTGAGTTGAAGGACAACGGCGCCTCGCTGGGGATCAGGGGGATGAACCGCTACCAGCAGAGCGTGGTCCAGGCCCTGGCGGCCGACTCCATGCTCAAATCCCTGGTGACGCCCTATCGGGTCCTGGCGCCCAAGACCACCAATCCCAGCTATCAGTCTTACGTTCCTTCCAACTATTTCCAGCCCTACGTGGATTATATCTGGACCAATTGCTGGCAGGACCCCGGGTCGCTCCAGGTGGCGGCGGGAGGGTACAACTGGACCGGTCAGATCAGCGGGGACGTCCTGACCATGACCGTGGACGGCCTGGGGGAGGTCCACCCCATCAATAAGCCCACCAACAGCCTGGATATTTTCGCCTGCGCCGGCGTCTTCAACATCGACACCGTCACCTTTACCGAAGGGGAGGCCCGGAAACGGGACGGGGCCATCAAAAACGAAATCGTCTCGGCCCTGAACCGCACCGTCATGCATCTGGCTACCTCAGAATGGGACAACAGAAACAGATACTACCAGAAAAACGGTCTGAGCGACGCTCATTACCGGACGAACATTTACTCCAAAATTCTCCATGACCTGGCCATCGATAAAAGAATTTACGGCTTCCCGTATGATGAAAAGGGTGAGGCGGCCAAGCTGGAGAACCAGCCGGCCACGGACATTATCCTGACCATCAACAACTGCAAGGGGGCCCTGAGCCCGGCGCCGTTTCTGCTCATGCTCCTGGGGGAATAAGGCGAAACCCGGACGGCGGGATGGGCTGCCCTACGAGCTTTGCCAGGGGCCGGGCCTTTACTTCGGTTGCGAGTTCCTTTACAGTCGCGCATGGGTCTCTGGCCCACTCGCAAACCATGAAAAGTTCTCCCCCTCACCCAACCCTCTCCCCCCGCCGGGGGAGAGGGGGATAAGGAATTTTTCATATCAGCATCGCGAGGTAGTGTTCATCCGAAAAGTCGTTTTGTTCCATCCCCCTTTGATGGGGGAGGGCTATGGTGTGGGTGAAATAAGTCAGTAATACAGACCACTTGCCCTATTGATCCCCCTCCCCCCAACCCCCCATTGGCGCTAACTTAAGCAAGCAGTGGGTATGCCAAGGGTAACCTGTTGAACAGTCAAGATAAATCTTCCCTTACCCCCCTTTGCCAAAGGGGGGAATGAGCAGTCGGTGACCCGAAGTCCCCCTTTGGAAAAGGGGGATTTAGGGGCAATACTGTTCACTTTGGCGACAACCCCATGTTTCATGTGGAGCAGGCGCCCCCGCCTGCTCTGTTAAAATGAACAGCCGGGGGCGGCTGTTCTACATCCTCTCCTGCTTAAGGGATGTTGCCTGTCAAGATGAAAAGCCTTAAGTGAACAGCATTGGATTTAGGGGGATTTTAAGTAAAATCGGTAAGTTATGATGTAAACTGGTTTTTTCTTAAGTTAGCGCCAATGCCCCAACCCCCTCCCACCAAGGGAGGGGAGTTTTCGGATGAGAACGAGGTAGGCATCATGGCCGAACATCCTGGAAAAAGCCCGGCCGTGGGCGGGCAACTGCTCATGGTGGGTCTGCCCGGCCCCCGGCTGGACCGGGTGGCGCAGGAATTGGTGCGGGACCTGCGGGTGGGAGGCGTCATCCTCTTTGCCCGCAACCTGACGGAAGGTCCGGAGGCCGCGGGCGCCTTCATCCGAGATTTGCAGCGGGAAGCCGCGGCCGTGGGCGAACCGCCCCTGTTGGTGGCCGTCGACCAGGAAGGCGGCCCGGTGCAGCGTTTGCGGGAACCCTTCACCCTCATCCCCGCGGCCCGGGAGCTGGGTGAGCAGTCCACCCCCGACCAGGTGGAGGCCCTGGCCCGGCAGGTGGGCCGGGAGCTGGCCCTGGTAGGCTTTAACGTGAACTTCGCCCCGGTCCTGGACGTGGCCCGGGGTCCCCAATGCCCCCTCTACGACCGCTCCTACAGCGCCGACCCGGAGCGCGTCGCCGCGTTCGGCGGCGCCGCCATCCGGGGGTATCTGGCGGCCGGGGTGCTGCCCACGGGGAAGCACTTTCCGGGCCTGGGGGACACCACGGTGGACTCCCACCAGGTGCTGCCCCGGGCCATTTCCGCCGACCCCGCCCGGGAAGATGACCTCCTCCCCTTCCGCCGGGCCGTGGCGGCGGGGGTGCCTGCAGTCATGACCGCGCACCTTACCGTGCCCGCCTGGGAGGAGCGTCCCGCCACCCTCTCGCCCTTAGCCCTGGATACCTGGCTGAGGAGCCGGCTGGGCTTCAAGGGCGTCATCGTCACCGACGACCTGGAGATGGGGGCCATCGCCGAAAACACCGAGCCGGCGCCGGCCGCGCGTCAGGCCCTGACCGCGGGCGCAGACCTCCTGCTCATCTGCAATGATGTAGCCGCGGCCTGGGAAGCGGCCCGCCTCATTGCCCAGGATGAGAGCATGGCGGCCCGGGTGCGGCAGAGCGCCGGGCGGCTCCACGGACTCCGCCGCCGTCTGCAGCCGCCCCCGCCCCTGGAGCGCCTGCGGGAATTTCTATGATGAAATCCTCATGGGCCCGACGGGGCCACCCCCGATGATGAAAACCCCGTGCTGTAGGGGCGGGTTTCAAATTCGCCCCTACAGCACGAGGTCGGCGGCCGCGGGCCGCCCTATGTTAGGGATTTTGACGGTAACTGCTCATGAGCGGCGCTCTCAACTCAGCATGAAAATAGCTTAAGCCGGCCCCAGGGGCCAGGGAATGGCGGGCGGAGTCCTCCCTAAACCACCGGCGGGACGCCGGTGCCACCAGAGTCTTTCCTGTTCTTGGCGTCCATCCAAAACCCGGCAACCAAAACCCAAAACCTGACACCTGACACCTGACACCTGGCACCTGACCCTAACCCCTGACCACCAGTTCCGTAGGGTGCGCACCGCGCACCATTGCCGGGGGCCGGCGGGAGGCGGGGGACGCCCTGCGGCACATGGGGCATTTATGCAGGACACCCGCCCCCGGGTATCCAGGTAATCATAGGGCGGCCCGCGGCCGCCGCCCCCGGCGTGCACGGCACGCCCTATGACCATAGATGATACCCGCCCCCGGGTGTCCAGGCACAGCCGTCCTCGGCGTGCACGGCACGCCCTATGGCCTACCCCTTGCCCCTTCCCCGACCTGTGCTCGGGAACCAGGGGCAACCCCCGGAACCTGAAGCCCAAAACCGGGAAGCTGTCCCGCCCGGTCCCTTCTCCGCGCGCTCTCCCGGCAGGAGGAGGTGGCGGTCATTTTTTCCTTGACACCGTTTTCGCGATTGTTTTAACATTCACAAGCTTATTGCGGCTTTCCCCGCCTCGGATGTGCTGATGCAGCTTAGGGAACTCCTGACCCAGAAGCAAGCCCCCATCCTCTCCCGATGGCGCCAGCTTGTCTTCGACAGCTACCCCGCCCAGACCGCCGTCTTTCTGGCCAAAGAACAGGACCGTTTCAGCAACCCGGTGGGCTACCGGCTCAGCCAGGGTTTGAAGACGCTTTTTGAGGCCCTGGTGCACGGGGGCGACCGGGAGCGCGTCGAGGCCGGTCTGGACGAGATTCTGGGCGTCAAGGCGGTGCAGGAACTGGCCCCGTCCCAAAGCCTGGCCTTTATCTTCCTTTTGAAGACGGTGGTCCGGCAGGAGTTGGCCCAGGAGCTCCAGGATAGCCGTGTGGCCGGTGAGTTCCGGGAGTTCGGGGACATCCTGGACGGCGTCGTCCTGTTGGGGTTCGACATCTACACCCGGCGGCGGGAGCGCCTTTGTGAAATTCGGGTGGAAGAGGTGAAACAGCGAGTCAGCGGCTTATTGCGGAAGGCAGGGTATGACCTGACGAACTTGTAAGGCTTTGAGTTCAGTCAACGGGAAACCCCAAACGAGGTGACAGTTCTATGGATTTCTGCAAACGTCATTTCTCGGTGGCCCTGGGAGCCGTCCTGGGGCTCATGTTGATCGCCTTCATCGGCGTGAAGGCGAACCTGCAACTACTTTTCGGGGTGGTGGCGCCGTACCTGGCGGTGCTCATTTTTGTGGAGGGCATGATCTACCGGCTCATTAAATGGGCCCGCTCGCCGGTGCCCTTCCGCATTCCCACCACCGCAGCCCAGGGTAGATCGCTGCCCTGGATTGAAAGAAGCCTGGGGGACAAGCTGGACAACCCCGAAAACACCAAGTGGACCATCGGCCGCATGGCCCTGGAAATCCTGGCCTTCCGCAGTCTCTTCCGCAACACCCGGACGGAATTGCGGAAAGACCCGGTGGACGGCAAGAAGGTGCAACTGGTGCACTGGTCCTACAAATGGCTCTGGCTGGGCGCCATCGCCTTTCACTACGCCTTCCTGGTGGTGATTCTGCGGCACCTGCGCTTCTTCACCGAGCCGGCGCCGGGCTTCCTGCACCTGCTCGACAGCCTGGACGGGTTTCTGCAGTTCTACATTCCGGTGGTCTTTGTCAGCGGCGTCGTCCTGCTGGCCGCGGCCCTCTTCCTGCTGGCGCGGCGCCTGGTCAAGGCGGAGCTGCGCTACATCTCCCTGGCGGCGGACTACTTCCCCCTGCTGCTGATCATCGGCATCGCCGTCACCGGCATCCTGATGCGCTATTTCTTCAAGACGGACATCGTGGCGGTGAAGCAGCTGGCCCTGGGACTGGCCACCCTGAAGCCCGTGGTCCCCGAAGGCATCAGTGCGCTGTTCTACATGCACTTCTTCCTGGTGTGCGTCCTGTTCGCCTATTTCCCCTTCAGCAAACTGGCCCATGCCCCCGGGGTGTTTTTGAGCCCCAGCCGCAACCAGCCCGGCGACAACCGCTGGAAATTGTACGTCAACCCCTGGAACTATCCTGTGAAATTCCACACCTACATGGAAATTGAGGACCAGTACCGGGAAGCCATGTATGAAGCCGGCCTGCCGGTGGAAATCTTACCTGAAAGCGCCAAGACGGGAGGGGAAGGATAAATGTCGAAACTTCCGAAACCCGAAGAACTAGCCCGGAACATCAGCTTCCAGACCCCGGCCAAGGGGTGGATGGACGTCAAGCCGGACTTCCGGCCGGGCACTTACTGCAACGCCGCCGCCCCCAAGTGGATGGAGTGGGTCGGCTACCCCTTCCCCCGGGCCTGGTCCGTGGCGGAAGCGGACTGGAAGCTGCCCCCCGACTGGAAGGAGATCATCCTGGCGGGCATGGAGGACCGGCTGAAGCGGTTCCGCAGCCTCAAGATCTTCTTCGACATCTGCGTCCGCTGCGGCGCCTGCGCGGACAAGTGCCACTTCTACCTGGGCACGGGCGACCCCAAGAACATGCCGGTCTTGCGGGCGGAGCTTATGCGCTCCGTCTACAAGCGCTACTTCACCACCGCCGGCAAGCTGCTGGGGGAGATCGCCGGCGCTCGGGACCTGACCGAAGACGTGCTCAAGGAATGGTTCTTCTACCTGCACCAGTGCACCATCTGCCGGCGTTGTTCGCTCTTCTGCCCCTACGGCATCGACATGGCGGAGATGACCCTGTTGGGCCGGGAGATGCTGGCCTCGGTGGGCCTGAACATTGACTGGGCCCTGGCCTCGGTGGCCCAGTGCTACGACAAGGGGAGCCACATCGGCGCCACGCCCCAGGCCTTCAAGGACATGATGGACTTTCTGGCCGAGGAGAACGAGCGCATCACCGGCATCACCACCCCCCCGTCCTATAACCGCAAGGGCGCCGAGGTGCTGTTCGTCATGCCCTCGGGCGACTATTTCGCCGACCCCGGCACCTTCACCATGATGGGGTACATGCTGCTCTTCGAATACATCGGCCTGGACTATACGCTCAGCACCTACGCCGCGGAAGGCGGCAACTTCGGCTGGTTCGTCTCCCATGAGATGGGCAAGCGCCTCAACGTCAAGATCTACGAAGAGGCCAAGCGCCTCAAGGTAAAGTGGATCCTGGGCGGCGAGTGCGGCCACATGTGGCGGGTGTGCAACCAGTATATGCCCACCTATTGGGGGGAATCTCCCGGCTTCCTGGAAGAGCCCGTCTCCCCCATCACCGGCACCCGCTTCGAGAACGCCAAGGTGCACAAGATGGTGCACATCTCCGAGTTCACCGCGGACCTCATCAAGCACGGCAAGCTCAAGTTCGACACCCAGCGCAACGCCCACATCAAACTGACCTTCCACGACTCGTGCAACACCAGCCGGGGCATGGGCATTTTCGAAGAGCCCCGCTATATCATCAACAGCGTGTTGCCCGAGGGCAATTTCGTGGAGATGCCCCCCAACACCATCCGGGAGAAGACCTTCTGCTGCGGCAGCTCCAGCGGCATCAACGCCAACGAAAACATGGAAATCCGCATGCTGGGCGGCTTCCCCCGGGCCAACGCGGTGCGCTACGTCCAAGAGAAGTACGGAGTCAACCACCTGGGCTGCATCTGCGCCCTGGACCGGGCCACCCTGCCCACGTTGGTGCAATACTGGGTGCCGGGGATGGAATGCACCGGCATCACCGAGCTGGTGGGCAACGCCCTGGTCTTCCCCGGTGAGTTGGAGCGCACCACCGACTTGCGGGACCGCGACCTGGAAGGTTTCGGAGAAGCGGAGGAGACCGAGGAGGAGGGGGACGAGTAAATGAAAAAAGATGTCAAGAACGAGTTCGGCGTCTTCGGCGAACGCCCTCAAGTCCCGAAAAAGCTGTACAACGCCAAGTACATCTTTGGCGGGCTCCTCATCTTCCTGGCGCTGGTGATCCTGCCCATCCTGCCCAACCTGGGGAAAGCCGTGCCGCCTCCCAAACCGCAGGTGGACACCCCGGCCATCCAGAAGCTGGCGGGCCAGGACAAGCAGTGCGTGGAGGACACCGCCTGGATGCGGGCCAACCACATGCTGCTGCTGAACGACTGGCGGGAAGAGGTGGTCCGCACCGGCAAGCGGGAATACACGGGCAAGGGCGGCAAGAAGTACAATCCCAGCCTGTCCAATACCTGCATGGAATGCCATTCCAACAAGTCACAATTCTGCGACCAGTGTCATAATTACGTGGCCGTGGTGCCTAACTGTTGGGGCTGCCACCTGGAAAAGGAGAAGAAGGTGGCCAAGGCGGAGGCGAAGTGATGAGCATCAGCAGACGAGATTTCATCAGGATTGCCGGACTCTCCACGTTGTTCGGCCTGGGCGCCAGGGGAGCCTACGAACTCATCGCCCCCGGGCAGCTTGAGGCCAAATCGGTCCCGGAAGCGGCCGCTACGGGCAAACGCTGGGCCATGGTGGTGGATATGCACAAGGTGGACGCGGACACCGCCAGGAAGTGCGCCGTCGCCTGCCACCGCCTCCACAACGTGCCGGATTTCGCCAATCCCGTCAATCCCAAGTACAAAGTGGACCCCGAAGAACTGGTGCGCTGGGAGGTCAAGTGGATCTGGACCGACCATTTCCACAACACCTTTCCGGGTCTGGACCAGCAATTCCAGCAGGAACGGCTGGACAAGCTGCCCTTCCTGGTGCTGTGCAACCATTGCGAGAATCCGGCCTGCGTGCGGGTCTGCCCCACCCAGGCGACTTTCCGCCGGGAAGACGGCGTGGTCATGATGGACATGCACCGCTGCATCGGCTGCCGCTACTGCATGGCCGCCTGTCCGTATGGGGCGCGCAGCTTCAACTGGCGCGACCCCCGGCCCTACGTCAAGGAGATCAACCCCGACTATCCCACCCGGGAGCTGGGGGTGGTGGAAAAGTGCACCTTCTGCGTGGAGCGGCTGGAGAAGAACCTCATGCCCGCCTGCGTGGTGGAGTCCAAGGGCGCCCTGATTTTCGGCGACCTGAACAACCCCAAGTCCACCGTGCGCCAGGTGCTGCGCCAGAGCTACACTATCCGCCGCAAGCCGCATCTCGGCACCAACCCCCAGGTCTACTATATCGTGTGAGGTCGCTATGCTGGAAACTGCCTTTACCGGAAGCAAGAGATATTACCTGCTGCTGGCCGCGCTGGGCGGATTGGTGGCCATCGGCTTTCTCACCTACCTCTACCAACTGAGCTCTGGACTGGGCATCACCGGCATGGGGCGGGACGTGTCGTGGGGCTTTTACATCGCCCAGCTCACCTATCTGGTCGGTGTGGCCGCCAGCGCGGTGATGGTGGTCCTGCCGTATTATCTCCACGATTACAAGGCCTTCGGGCGTATCACCGTGCTGGGCGAATTCCTGGCGGTGGCCGCGGTGACCATGTGTCTGCTGTTCGTCATCGTGGATTTGGGGCGGCCCGACCGCATGCTCAACATCATCAAATACCCCTCGCCCAACTCCGTCCTGTTCTGGGACATGATCGTCCTGAACACCTATCTGCTCCTGAACATCGTCATCGGCTGGATGGTCCTGGAGGCGGAGCGCAACCAGGTGGCACCCCCCAAGTGGGTGAAGCCCCTCATCTACCTGTCCATCCCCTGGGCGCCCAGCATTCACACCGTGACGGCCTTCCTGTATTCCGGCCTGCCGGGGCGGGGCTACTGGCTCACCGCCATCATGGCCCCCCGCTTTCTCTCCTCGGCCTTCGCCGCGGGGCCGTCTCTGCTGATCCTGCTGGCCCTGCTGGTGCGCAAATACACCAAATTCGACCCGGGCCGGGAGCAGATCCAGAGTCTGGCCAAGATCGTCACCTACGCCATCCTCATCAACGTCTTCTTCTTCTTCTGCGAGCTCTTTACCGTCTTTTACAGCCAGATCCCCGAACATATGCAGCATTTCTATTACCTCTTCGTGGGACTGGACGGCAAGGCCCGCATGGTGCCTTACATGTGGTTCTCCATCGTGGGCATGACCATCGCCGCCCTGCTGCTGGTGAACCCGGAGAACCGCAAAAACGAGACGAGGCTGGCCTTGCTGTGCGGCATGGTGGTCATCACCACCTATCTGGACAAGGGCCTGGGACTGATGACCGGCGGCTTCGTGCCCAACCCCATGGAGCGGGTCACCGAGTACTGGCCCACCATCCCCGAAGCCTTGATCACTTTGGGGGTGTACGGCATCGGCTTCCTCATCCTCACCATCCTTTACAAGGTGGCGGTGACGGTGAAGGAGGAGATCAAGGCCTGACGACCGCTCCCAGGTCTTCGGAGCGGCCCCCCGGCCGGCGAGCCCCCGAACCGGGGGAGCATATACCGTTTTTCCGGCAGCAGATATTCGGGGAGGGGCGGTTCGCGCACCCCCCTTACTGATGCCCGATAATGAGGTCGGTTGCGGCTCCAAGAAACGCGGTAGCCGTTACCCATGCAAGACTGGACGAAAACCTAAAGGAGGTGAAGTGGTATGGGCTGGAGAGTGGAAGTGGATGAAGATAAGTGCACCGGCGACGAGGAGTGCGTCAACGTTTGCCCCACCGGCGTCTTTGAGATGCAAAACGAAAAGGCGGTGGTAATCAATGAGGAGGAGTGCCTGGGTTGCGAAAGCTGCGTCGAGGTCTGCCCCTCCGCGGCCATCACCGTGACGGAGACCTGAAGCGGATGGCCGAGTAGCGGAGAAAGACGGCGGGCCGCCCCCCGTCCTCCTGCTCCCAGGACAACCGGAACGCCGGTTTGGCATCAGGCCGGCGTTTTGTTTGTGTCGTAAATACGCGCTGCGGGGGAGGGGGGAGCCGCCGCTCCCCCGGCTCTCCCTCCGCCTGCCCTTTACGCGCTCTGGGAGCGGGCCCCGGGCTCAGACGGACTCCGATCGCAGACCGATGATTTCAAAAAGACGATGCTTGCCGGTCTTGCCCTGCAAAGTGACATAAACCCGTTTGCCCACCTGCACCCGGCCTTTCACCAGGTCATAAACATCATGAGAAACAAGAAAGCGGGTGCCGGCTTTTTTATTGGCGTTCTCAATGCGGCTGGCAAAGTTGACCGCGTCCCCGATGACGGTCATTCTTTTATGCCGCGGATGCCCGAGTCTTCCCGCCACCACCTTCCCGTAATGGAGGCCCAGGCGGATCTGGAAGCTCCGTTGGTATAATTCCAGCAGATAGGGACCCAGGTCCTGCACTCTTTGCAGCATCGCCAATCCGGCCCCCACCGCCTGCAAAGCCGCGGCCTCGCAGTCATCGGCCTCAAAGAGCGCCATGAACCCATCCCCCAGGTAATTATCGATGCTGCCGCCGTAGGCGCCGACAATCTCTCCCATCTGCCGGAGAAAGAGATTCAGGGAATAGACCACGTCATAGGGCAGGAGGCTTTCCGCAAAAGGGGTGAATCCCTGGATATCACAGAACAGGATCAGGACCTCCTTCTCCTCGCCGATGGTGCAGGGCTCCGCTTCCCGGATGTAGAGCGTGTCAAAATCAACATCCTCCAATTCTTCCACCAGACGCCGCACCTTGACCGGACCGGTGGGGATCGTCTGACAGGCCAGCCGCACGACGGCCGGCAGGAGCAGCATCTCGGCGATGCCCTGCTCCTCGGGGGTGCGGGGGGAGCAGTGCTCGCGCCCCTCGACGACGCTCACCCGGCAGGTGGAACAGCGCGCAGAGCCGCCGCAGACATTGGTAAGGGGGATTTTGGCCCTCAGGGCGGCCTGCAGCAGGGTTTCTCCTTCGGCGCTCTCCAGGGTTTTTTGGTCCGGCAGGTAGGTGATCAGGGGCATCGACGCCTTTCCTCCGAGCAAGCAGCCTTTCCCGGTAACTATTGCATAAACGGCCGGAGAATGCCAAGTCGGAAACGCACAGGAAAGGTGTTTACCCAGCCCCGGTTGGAGGGAGATCCTTGAGCGCGGTCAGGATGGGAGAAAACATCTATTTTAGCGAAGCCTTACAGGACGACACGACACCCCGGAGGCCCGGGATGCTTTTGCATAATGCCTCCATTTCTGTCATCCTGTCAGGAACCTGCACCACTGCGTCGTCATCCGGAAACGACAGGGGTTCGCCCGGCGGCTCCCGTGCGCTTAGGCAAATGCGGACCAGCCGCCCCGGGCCGGGCGTGCTCCGACACCCGGGCGGGCGATGTGCGTCGTGAACCAGGCGCCGCGCCCTCGGCGCGCCGGAGGATGACGGGGCAAGAGACCTCCCCGGCGGCTGCCGCTTGAGTGTGCGGCACAGGAGAACCGGCATGGCCCGCATCGAGATGGTCATTTACGATCTGGACGGCGTCCTGGTTTACTCCCGGGACGCCAATGCCGCCTTTTACAACCACCTGCTGGCCCACTTCGGGCGGCCGGCCCTCACCCCGGAGCAGCTGGAGGCGGTGCAGGCGCTCACGGCCCGGCAGGCCGTAGACCTGCTCTTCGCCGGCGATCCCCGGCGGGAAGAGGCCCAGGTCTTCCAGCTCACGGTGGACAACACCCCTTTCCTCCCCCTGCTCCGCCTGGAGCCCCACGTCCGGGAGACGCTGGGGCGTTTGCGCTCCGGGCGCCGCACCGCCATCGCCACCAACCGGGGCAAGAGTCTGCCTTTGGTGTTGGCCCATCTTGAGGTGGCCGGGCTTTTCGACCTCACCGTTTCCAGCCTGGAGGTGTCGCGCCCCAAACCCCATCCCCGGTGTCTCCACCTGATCCTGGAGCGCTTCGGCATAACGCCCCGCCAGGCTGTCTATCTCGGCGACGCCCAGGTGGACCGGGAAACCGCCCATCGGGCCGGGGTGCCTTTCGGGGCCTATAAAAACCCAGGCCTGGCGGCGGACTTTCATCTCGACGACCACCGGGGGATTTTTGACATCCTGGAGGGCATGGCCTGAACGCACTGGCAAGTCACTCGCGAGTCCGGGGCTCACTCCAAAAAACTGAAGGGCGGACGCCGGCCGCGGGAGGGGCTCCGCCAAGTCATAATCGGGGCGCCCCTGCTCTTCTGCCAACTTTTGCTTGAATTATGCGAGCCTCCGGCTAGACTGCCGTCGCCGCGTCATGGTCTGCGAAATCCCGGGGGGCGCGGTGCGCACCCTACAGATCCTCTGATGTTCCGGCCCACATGAAGGGTGCGCACTCCGCCCCCTGAAAAAAGTGGGAATTTTGAGAGCGTTTTCAAAAATGCCAGCCCTTTCCCAAGAAAAAAGTGGAATTTTGCATGAGCCTCCTCTAAAAATAGATTTTTGTAAGAGGCTCTGGAGATATTCCTGATCATGAGCACCAGACGGCAAATATTTTTCTTCGGGCCGCGAAATCTGGGTTACCTTAAATCACGTTGAGGTTTGCCATGCGCGCGGCGTTTCTCTTTCCGGGACAAGGGTCCCAATATGTGGGAATGGGGAAGGACCTGTACGAGGCGGAGGCCGGGGTGCGGGAGCTGTTCGCCCAGGCCGAAGAGGCGACCGGCCTGCCGCTCCGGCGCCTCTGCTTCGAGGGCCCCCTGGAGGAGCTCACCGCCACCGTGCATCTCCAGCCCGCGGTCACCGTGGTCAACCTGGCCTGTCATGACGCCCTCCGCCGGGCCGGGGTGGCGCCGGCCGCGGTCTGCGGCCACAGCCTGGGGGAATACAGCGCCCTGTGCGCCGCCGGGGTGCTGAGCGCCGCCGACGCCCTGGCCGCGGTGCGGGAGCGGGGCCGCCTCATGCAGCGGGAGGCGGAGCGCCACCCGGGGACCATGGTCGCGGCCCTGGGCCTCCCCTCCGACAAGCTGGCGGCCATGCTCCGGCCCCTCCTGGAGGAGGGCCCCCTGGCCCTGGCCAACTACAACACCCCGGAGCAGACGGTGATTTCCGGGACCAAAGAGCTGGTGGCCCGGGCCGCCGCACTGGTGAAGGGCGCGGGGGGCCGGGCCGTGCCCCTCAAGGTCTCCGGGGCCTGGCACTCCCCTCTGATGATGGGAGCCACCCATGACTTCCAGGCTTTTCTGAACACCCTGGACTTTCAGCCGCCCCGCCTGCCCCTTTACCTGAACGCCACCGCCGGACCCGAGGACAATCCGTCCCTGCTGCGGGAGGCCATGGGCCGGCAGCTCACCTCGCCGGTGCGCTGGGCCGAACTCATCGTCAACCTCAAGGCCCGGGGGGTGGAAGCCTGGGTGGAGGTGGGCCCCAAAAACGTGCTCCTCGGCCTGGTGAAAAAAATCCTGCCCCAGGAGCCCGCCGAGTCCTTCTTCGCCGTGGGGGACCTGCCCTCCCTGGAGAAATTCCTGGCCGTCTGGCGAAGTTGACCGGTCTCTGCTATAAAGTAGGGTGAAGCACCCGTTGCATGGCCGCCCCGGGCGACCATATCTCATCAGGAAGGAGAGTCGCGTGACTCACGTGTTGCAGTGGAAAGGGTTGGCCATGTTATTGGCCCTGACGGCGGCGCTGCTGCTGGCCGCGCCGGCCGGGGCCCAGGTGGGCTTGGGCGACAGCCTCACCAAAGCGATTGCCGCCCTGAAAAGCGAGAAACCCAGCGCCGGGGACAAACAGGCCCTGGATAAGCTCTTCGCCGACCATGCGGAAGCGGTCTTTAAAAAGGCTGGGGTCAAACCCTCCAAAGAAGACCTGGAGCGCTTTCAGGGCAACACCGTGCTAACCCTGCAGATCCTGGCGGTGATGACCGGCGGCGACGAGGCCACCCTGAAAAAAATTACCATGGACGACCTGGTGGCCGTCTCCTTCGTGCTGATGGCCAAGATGAAGGAACTCAAGGCCACCGCCAAAGAGCTCAACGACGAAAAATGGCGCAATGAAAAGCTCATCCCTGCGGTCATCCAGGAACTGGCCAAGGGCGGCAGGGAGCAGGAAGGCGCAAAAGGCGAGAAACCCGATACCAAGAAGAAATAAGGCGTCGTCTGAGCAGACAACCCGACTCCGGTTCCCGGGCTCCTCCCGGGGACCGGTTTTTTTTCGTCCTTCCGGCCGCGGAAAGAAAGGGGGAGAAATCCGTCCCCGTGTGGTCCACCCGGTTCCCCCCGCGACTGCCCCATTCGCTCTGAGGGCGGGTTTGAAACCAGCCGCCGCAGTCCTGGCTGGTGGAAGTGAGCCGCTCTGCGCTCAGCATGACCGGCGCGGCCATCGGAGAGTTTGGTAAGGGTCTGGTCCGTCAACTCATTTCTGATCCATGACGGTGGCCGCCTGCCAGTCGGGGCCGGGGGGTCTGACCTGGAACTCCCGGCACTGGTAGAGGATTTTCAGCAGATGCTTGTCCGCCGGGCGCAGCTCCCGGGCCTGGGTGAAGAGGTGGGCGGCTTCGGCGAAGCGGCGCTCCCGGAAGTGGGCCAGACCCTGGTGGTACCATTCCAGGAATTGCCTCAGCTCCCCTTCCGGAGGGCCCGCGGCCAACACCTCATAGATGCTCAGGGGCATGGTCTTGCCCTTCACCTGGACCCGGTCCACCTCCCGCAGGGCGAACCCGCCGTCCAGGGCCAGCGCGGTGGCCTCGCTGATGAGGATTTCCGTGTCGTAGTGCTTGTTCAGGCCTTCCAGGCGGGACGCCAGGTTGACGTTGTCGCCGACCGCGGTGTAATCGAAGAGGCGGTCCGAGCCCATGTTGCCCACGGCCACCCAGCCGGTGTTGATGCCCACGCCGATCCGCAGGGAGGGCCGCTGCAAGCCTTCCCACTGCTTATCCAGCCGCCGCAGCATCGCCACCATGTCCAGGGCGGTCTGACAGGCCCGGCGGGCGTGGTCCGGCAGGTCCAGGGGGGCGTTGAAGAGCGCCATGATGGCGTCGCCCATATACTTGTCGATGGTCCCGCCGTGCTCCACGATGATGTCGCTCATGGGATTGAGGAAGTCGTGCAGCACCCCTACCAGGGCTTCCGGTTCCAACTCTTCGGATAAGGTGGTGAAGCCCCGGATGTCGCAGAAAAGGATGCTGAGCACCCTCCGTTCGCCGCCCAAAACCAGACGTTCGGGATGCCGGATGATCTGGTCCACCACGGTGGGGGCCACGTAGGACTGGAAGGCCTTCTTCAGGCGGGCCCGCTCCTTCTCTTCGGTGAGGAAGCGCTCGATGGTGACCCCGGTGTACACCCCGGCGACGGCCACCAGGGGGTAAAAAAGCTCCAGGATGAGGCCGAAATAGCGGAACAGCAAATAGTTGAAGACCACGTAGGCCTCCACCAGCAGCAGAGCGAAGATGAAGGCCCCGGCCGCGGACAGGCGGGGCAGGACCACCCCCAGGAGCACCCCCAGGAAGATGACGGTGAGCAGCCCGGGCACCGGCGCCAGGGGCAGCAGCTGGAGAAAATTGCCGGTGAGGATGTTGTCGATGACGGTGGCCTGGATTTCGATGCCCGGGAAGATGCCCCGGAAAGGGGTGACCCGCAGGTCGTAGATGCCTTCCGCAGTGGCCCCCACCAGGACGATCTTGTCTTTCAGGTCCTTGCCGGAGACCCGGCCCTTGAGGACGTCCGCGGCGGAGATGGTTTTGAAGGCCCCCGGCGGACCCAGGTAATTGATGAAAAACCGGCCGAAGCGGTCCACGGGGATGAGGTGGCGCCCCAGCCGCACCTGCTCCACCCCCAAGCGGGAAAGGGTGATGCCCAGGGGGGGCTTGCCGATGGCGTGCTGCACGGTGACCAGGGAGAGGGGGGCGAAGATGTCGGGCCCGAACATCACCCCCAGGTAGAGCCAGCGCACCGTGCCGTCCACGTCCGGCACCATGTTGAAAAAGCCGCCCCCGGCCGCCGCCTCGGTGATCTGGGGCAGATTCACCTCCACCCCTTGGGCCCCCACCGTGGGCAGGCGTTCGGGGTCCTGGTCCAACAGGCGGATCATGTTGTAGGTGCTGGCCTGGATGGCCGAAGTCCCCATGAACCGGCCGGCCTTCAGGTCTCCGGAGACCCCGCCGACATTGCGGAAAAAGAAACCCAGGATGGTGGGCGGGGTTCCCCCCACCACCTCGGCCAGACGGCGGTCCACGTCGGCCCGCTTCTCTTCTTCCTGCAAGACGGCGGCCACCCCGCCGGACAAACTCCCCTGCCGGGTGAGGCCCTGGCGCAGCCGGCGCAAAGTCAAAATGGCCGCGGTCTCCGCCCGTTCCGCGAAGATGATGTCCAGACTCACCACCGCAGGTTCCGCCTCCTTGAGCCGCTTTAAAAACTCGGCGGTGATTTCCCGGGGCCAGGTCCAGGCGCCCACCTCCTTGACGCTGTCGTCGTCCACGGTGACGATGACCACCTGGCCGCTGGCCGGGCGCTCCCCCCGATAGAGAAACTTGAGGTCGTACAACTTGAGCTCAATGAACTCGGTGATGGGCAGTCGCAGCAGCATCAGGACCACCACCGCGCCGGTGACCAACAGCACGATATGGGTCAGGCGGCTCGTCAACAGGGCCCGCAGCCTGGATTTTTGGCGGCGGGCTTTCGGTGGCGGGGTCGGCTCCATAAGGCGATGATAGCAGAATTCGACAAAAAGTACTAAATCTTCCGGCCCAACTCTGGTAGACTCGTTGCCAAGAAAACCAGCGAGCTGTGAGGTACGCCATGACGGATAAGGCGGCAGCCCCTCCTCCGGAGCCTCCGGACAAATTTCACCGGGAACTGGCGGAACTCAAAGAGAGGCTTCTCCACCTGGCCCGCCTGGCCGAAGCCGCCATCGACCGGGCCGTCACCGCCCTGCTGGAAAACAGCGCCGCGCTGGCCCGGCAGGTGATCGTCGGGGACGGGGCCATCAACGACCTGGAGGAGGCCATCGACGCCCACTGCGTGCGTCTCATCGCCCTGTACCAGCCGGTGGCCATCGACCTGCGCCAGGTGATGGCGGTGGACCACCTCATCATGGAGTTGGAGCGCATCGGCGACCTGGCGGTCAACATCGCCGAAGAGGCCCTGACCCTGACGCACTTCCCCCGCGAGAAGCTCCACCCGGAACTGCCCCGCATGGCGCAAATGGTGCTGGACATGGTGCGCCGCAGCCTCACCGCCTTTATGGAACAGGACCCGGCCGCGGCCCGGGAGGTGTGCAGGGCCGACGACGACGTGGACCATCTGGACCGCTCCATCATCCAGGACCTCCTGGGGGACATGGTGGACACGGAAGCCATCCCCGTCTGCCAGAGCCAGATCAACGTGGTGCGACACCTGGAACGGGTGGGCGACCACGCCACCAATATCGCCGAACAGGTGGTCTACATGGTGGAGGGCGAGAGCGTGCGCCACCGCTGCCAGGGGTAGGGGGTGGAGCAGGTGTCAGGTGTCAGGTGTCAGGTTCTGGGTTCTGGGTTTTGGGTTTTTGGGGGAATTGGGCTGGTTGGAGGTTCATCGAAGGAGGGCTTTCCGGATTCATGGGGACTGCGGGGCACCCTCCCTCGGCTCATCCCTATCAGCAAACGCTCAATCATCTCCACGGCCGCCAAAAATCCCGCCCGGGGTTGACTTTTTGCTTCGGCGGCATTAGATTACTGCTGGATTTTATGGAAGAAACAGGCGCAATCATGAACCAATTGACGGAGCGGGAGACCGTCATCTTAAGGACGGTGCTCTCCCAGTATATCCTGACCGGGGAGCCGGTGGGGTCCCGCACCGTGGCCAAGCTGTCGGGACTGAGTCTCAGTCCGGCCAGCATCCGCAACCTGATGCTGGATCTGGAGGAGCGGGGCTATCTCCTGCAGCCCCACACCTCCGCGGGCCGGGTCCCCACCGCGCTGGGTTTCCGCTATTACGTGGACCACATCCTCCCTGTGCAGGAGCTGGGGGTGGCCGCCCGGCAGCAGATCACCCAGGTCTTCACCCCCGAGGCGGAGGAACCGGGCGAGCTCTTCCGGCAGGCCTCCCGGGCCCTGGCCGCGGCATCGGGCCATCCGGCCCTGGTGCTCACCCTCCGGCCCCAGACGCTGTGCCTGCGTCATATCCAGTTCATCAGCCTGGGGGGAGAGGCGGTGCTCGCCCTCATCGTCTCGCAGGACCAGCAGGTGCAGACCCGGTTCATCCGCTCCGGCGCCTCTTACACCCAGGAACAGCTGGACCGCTTCAGCCGCTACCTGAACGACATCTGCCAGAATCTGACTTTGCGGGAGGCGCGGCGGCGCGTCCTCCTCCAGATGGAGGAAGAGAAGAGTCTCTTCGACCAGATGGTCTCCCAGGCCCTGACGCTGAGCCGCCAGGCCCTGGAAGCTCAGGAGGAGGAGGAGCTCTACATCGACGGCACCAGCAAGATCCTGGACTATCCCGAAGTGGCCGCCGACGTGGAGAAGATCCGGGCCATCTTCAAGGCCTTTGAAGAGAAGCACCATCTCATCACCCTCCTGGACCAGACGCTGGCCTCGCACGGGGTGCGCATCATCATCAGCCCGGAAGAACACTTTCCGGAGATGCAGCTCAGCCTGGTGGCTTCGTCCTACAGCTGCGACCAGGAGCCGGTGGGCAGTCTGGGAGTCATCGGACCCATGCGCATGGATTACGCCCGGCTGGTTCCCATCGTCTGCTACACCGCCTCCCTGGTGACCCGGTGGCTCAATAAGCGTCACAGTTGAGCTTCTTGCAAAACTTACGGACAGCATTACGATTTCCGAAAAATCATGGTGCGCGGTGCGCACCCTACAGAATCCTCCGATGTTCTGGTCCCCGTGTAGACATAATGGTTGAAAGTTAAAGGCCTGCGAACCTTGCAACGTGGGTTAAGCTGTGAGTCAATACACCATCAGCTCAGAGCCACACCAAGGAGGCAGGCCATGGAAAACAGTGTACGGTATGT
>VGSQ01000047.1 GCA_016874975.1 Deltaproteobacteria bacterium | reverse complement strand
TCCCTGTCGATACCGGCCTTCACCGAGAAGGACCGGGAAGACCTGCGTTTCGGCGTGAACATGGGCGTGGATTACGTGGGCCTCTCCTTCGTGCGCCAGGGCCAGGACATCCAGGAAGTCAGGGATTTCCTCAATTCCCTCGGCGCCTCCATCTCCATCATCGCCAAAATTGAACGCCACGAGGCCTTGCACCGGCTGGAAGAGATTCTAGAGGCCGCCGACGCCCTCATGGTGGCCCGGGGCGACCTGGGGGTGGAGGTGGCCCTGGAGCGCGTCCCCCTGCTCCAAAAACGCATCATTGCCGCCGCCAACCGGGTGGGCAAACCGGTGATCACCGCCACCCAGATGCTCCTTTCCATGGTGGAGCATCCCCGTCCCACCCGGGCCGAAGCGGCGGATGTGGCCAACGCCATCCTGGACGGCACCGACGCGGTGATGCTCTCCGAGGAGACGGCCCGGGGCCGCTTCCCGGTGGCCGCGGTCAAATTCCTGGACCAGATCAGCCGGGCCACCGAGACCCAGTTCCCCCACGCCAAGTGGTTGCAGGAGCACACCGCCTTTAAACGCCACGCCATTTCCGAAGCGGTCAGCTACGCCGCCTGCGAGATGGCCCGGGACCTGGGGGCGGCGGCCATCCTCACCAGCACCAGCCATGGGTTCACGGCGCGGCTTATCAGCCGCTTCCGTCCCCAGGCGCCCATCATCGGCGTGACCCCCCATCGGGAGACCTGGCGCCGCCTGGCCCTCTCCTGGGGCGTTTTTTCCCTGTTGACGGCGCACCTGGAAGACACCGACCACATGTTTCACGTGGTCAAAGAGGAGGCCCTGAGAGCCGGTTGGCTCAAACCGGGTGACCGGGTGGTGATCACCGCCGGCACCCCCATCGGCACCACCGGCGCCACCAACCTTCTCAAGGCCGACGTGGTGTGAAGCAGGCGTCAGGTGTCAGGTGCCAGATGTCAGGTGTCAGGTGTCAGGTGTCAGGTGTCAGGTGCCAGGTTCTGGGTTCTGGGTGGGGGTGCGGGCCGGGACAGAAATGGTCCCCGGCCGGAAACAACTTTATGGCTCACGCTGAGCCCCATTCATGGTAAGGTGAAACTGGACCGTCGGTTATGAACGGTTTGCAGGTTGACAACGCCTTGACCTATAAGCATATGATATGACAAATGATTCTTTCCGCCTTTCCCCCCAGGGCTTAGCATGAGCCTCACCTGGCGGAGAAGGGACGAAGAAGGAGAGGAGAACAAACCCTCGTTCCCAAGCTCCCGCTTGGGAACGCCATTGCCCCCGAAGCTCTGCTTCGGAAGCACGGGGCGGCAGGAGCGGAACCGGGCCCGGGCTTTCACCCGGGGCCGGGCGCCCCACCCAGACTTGACAGGGATTTTTTGAGACCAAGGAGACAGCCATGACCCAGCCGCTGGGGTATTTCACCTTCGTACTGCATTCCCACCTGCCCTACGTCATCGGCCACGGCCGCTGGCCCCACGGCATGGACTGGCTCAACGAAGCCGCGGCCGAATCCTACATCCCCCTCTGGCAGGCCTTCCGGCGGCTGTCCGGGGAGGGCCGCAGCGCCGGCGTCACCCTGGGCATCACCCCCATCCTGGCGGAGATGCTGGCCGCCCCCGCCTTCCGCCAGGAGTTCCGGGAATATCTGGCCGCCAAGATTGAGGCGGCCCGGGAGGACCAGGCCACCTTTCACCGCCTGGGGGAGAGCCATTTCCACGGCCTGGCCCGATTTTGGGAAGAACATTACCGGGAGCTGACCCGGCTCTTCACCGAAGAATTCCAGGAGGACCTGCTGGGGGTGGCCCGGAGCCTGATGGAGTCAGGCGCCCTGGAGGTTATCACCTCCGCCGCCACCCACGGCTACCTCCCCCTGTTGGGACGGGACTCGGCCGTGCAGGCCCAGGTGAAGCAGGGGGTGGCCGCCTACCGACGCCATTTCGGCCGCGACCCCAAGGGCTTCTGGCTCCCCGAATGCGCCTATCGGCCCCGCTACCCCTGGGCCCCGCCCGTGGCCGGCGGGGGGACCGGGGCGGTGATGCGCAAAGGGGTGGAGGAATTCCTCTCGGAGAACGGCCTGGACTTCTTCATCATCGACTCCCACCTGCTCAAGGGGGGCCGGGCCATCGGCGTCTACCGGGACCGCTTCCACGCCCTGGAGCGCCTCTGGGAGCGGTTTGCCTCCCAATACCCCCAGCGCCCCGAAGAAGTGGCCAAGACCCCCTATCTGGCTTACCTGGTGGCCTCGGCTCCGGAAACTAAGCGTCCGGTGGCGGCCTTCACCCGGGACCCCAAAACCGGCCTCCAGGTCTGGAGCGGCGAATGGGGCTATCCCGGCGACGGCAACTACCTGGATTTCCATAAGAAGCGCTTCCCCGGCGGGCTGCGCTACTGGCAGGTGACCAGCGCCAAGGCCGACCTGGCCGACAAGACCCCCTACTTCCCGGAACGGGTGGCGGGCCGCTGCCGGGAACAGGCGCACCATTTCGTGGACCTGGTGAAAAAAATCCTCTGGGAATTCCGGGAAGCCCACGGCACACCCGGCATCGTCACCGCCCCGTACGACACCGAACTTTTCGGCCACTGGTGGTTCGAGGGGCCCGAATGGCTTTACCAGGTGCTGGCCCGCTTCCAGGAGGACGGCCAGGTGCAGTTGGTGAGCGGCTCCCAGTACCTGCAGGAGACGGCCCCCACCTCCGTCATCTCCCTGCCCGAGGGTTCCTGGGGCGAAGGCGGCTACCACTTCATCTGGCTGAACGAGATGAACGACTGGACCTGGCGACACATCTATCCGGCGGAGCAGGAGATGGAGGAGCTGGCCCGGGCCTACGCCGCCGACCCGGACCCCGTCATGCAGGACCTGCTCAAACAGTGCGGCCGCACCCTCTTCCTCCTGGAGTCCTCGGACTGGCAGTTCCTCATCAGCACCTTCAGCGCCCGGGACTACGCCGAACTGCGCCTGGTGATGCACCACGACGACTTCAAGCGTCTGGCCGGGATCACCCGGACCTATGCCCGGGAACGCGCCCTCTCGGAAACCGACGCCAACTTCCTGGCCCTCTGCCGGGAGCGGGACGCCATCTTTCCGGACATCGACCCCGCCTGGTGGGCCCGCCTGGAACACCCGCCGGAACAAGAGTAGCAAGAGAAGGGGAGCGGCCATAATTCTGTGGCCCCTCCCCCCGCTTTTTCGCCCACCTGTTGCACTTTTGCCACAGCCTCCCACGCTTCTGTGGTTTTTTTACCACAGCTTGAAGAAAATTGACCGCGACGTAAAAAGAGGTGCGAAATATCTTAAAGAAATTAAATGCTTAAATTTTGTCCCGGCCCCGCTTCCCCTGGTACGAGGCTTGCAAAAAAGGTCGCCAGGGGAGCACCATGATCTGGCAAAAAACCGTTTCGCAAACGCACCGCTTCACCGGCGTCGGTCTGCACGGCGGCGTGCCGGTGAGCGTCTCCATATTTCCGGCCCCGGCCAACCACGGCTTGCGTTTTGTGCGCACCGATCTGCCCCACCGGCCCACCCTGAAGGCCCACTTCAGCCAGGTGGTGGACACGGTCCGGGCCACCACCCTGGGTGAGGGGGAAGCCACCCTGGGCACGGTGGAGCACCTGCTCTCGGCTCTGTGGGGTTTGGGAGTGGACAACGCCCTCATTCACGTGGACGGCCCCGAGGTGCCCATCATGGACGGGTCCGCCGCCCCCTTCGCCGAGCGCCTGGCCCAGTCCGGCCTCCAGTCCCTGCCCTGGCCCCGGGCCTACCTGCTCATCCAGCGCCCGGTGGAGCTCCGGGAAGGGGACCAATGGATGCGGGCCACTCCAGGGCAGCCGCGCCTCACCTATGCCATAGATTTTCCGCACCCGCTCATCCGGCGGCAGCGCTTCACGGTGGATTTGACCTCCGACAGCTTCCGGCGGGAGATCGCCCCGGCCCGGACCTTCGGCTTCCTCAAAGAGGTGGAGTATCTCCGGTCCCGGGGGCTGGCCCTGGGCGGCTCCCTGGACAACGCCCTGGTGCTGGACGACACCGGCCTGCTCAATCCCGAGGGTTTACGGTTTCCCGAAGAATTTGTGCGCCACAAGATTCTGGATGCGGTGGGTGACCTGGCCCTCTTGGGCCTGCCCCTGCTGGGCCGCCTGGAAGTGAGCCGGGGCAGCCATGCCCTGCACCAGCGCTTCCTCACCACCCTTCTGCGGCAGGAGTCGGCCTGGCGCCTCTGGATTCCCCCGGTGCACAACCGGGAGCCCCGGCGTTCCTGGTCCCCCGCGCCCCTGTGGGCCGGGTCTCCCGCATAACCTCCAGCAGGCCGGGGGTCGTCCGCTGCCCCCGGCCCCACCTGCGCCGGCCTGAAAGCATCTTCTGAAGCTCCATGTCGCCACCCGCTTCCGACATCGCCCCGCGTCCCTGCCGCCTGTGCGGCTCCTGCGACCTGGCCGACTATGTCCGTCTGGGGGAAATGCACACCGTCATCTGCCGGCAGTGCGGCCTGGTGCAGATGGCCCGCGCCTATTCCCTGGATGTCCTTACAGAAATCTACGACAGCCTGGAGGAAGAGCCGGAGCTGCTCCGGTCCTCTTTTGCCGAAAAGCGGGTGCTCCGGGTGGTCCGCTTCCGGGCGGGGCGCCTGCAGCGGTACACCGGCCTGAGGTCCGGGCGCATCCTGGAGGTGGGCTCGGCCCAGGGGCATTTCCTGGCGGAACTGCGCTCCCGGGGGTTTGAGGTGTTGGGGGTGGAACCCTCCAGCTATGGAGCGGCGCGTCATCGGGAGAAGGGGATCCCGGTTATCAACGATTTCCTGGAGCGGGCGGACCTGCCGGAGAGGACCTTCGATGCCATCAGCCTCTTCCATGTCTTGGAGCACCTGGAAGAGCCCCTTGAGGCCGCCCGCAGGTTTCATTCCCTCTTGAAGTCTGGGGGCCATCTGGTGGTGGAAGTGCCGGACATCTTCTCCTTCGCCGCCAAATTCGAAAAAAACCCCTGGAATCTCTTTAAAAAAGAACACATCTGCTATTATTCCGCCAGCACTTTGCCGGTGTTGATGGAGCGGGCCGGGTTCCGCCAGGTGGCCGCCCCGCACCACGACCACGACGGCTTCCGCCTGCCCTTCGGCATGCCTCTAAAGAAGATGCTGTGGTACCTGTTCAATCGGGATTTTCCCGGCCTCCTGGACAGACTGGCGCGGGGGGAGCCACCGTCTCCGGCCCCCGGCCGGGATGCCGCCGCGCCGGCCCAGCCCCCTGGAAAGCCCCGCTCCCCTTTCCGCCTTAAGATGAAAACCCTGCGCAAAACCCTCTCCGCTCCCCTGGACATGCTGTTCGGATATCTCGCCTACCGCCTGGACCTGGGGGTGAACCTCTTCTGGGTGGGCCGGAAGGAGCCTTAGGGTTATCCGCCTCGGGGCCTGTATTACAAAGTTTGCTGTGGGGGAGGGGGGCAAGGGTCATAAACCCTTGCCCCCCAACACCCCCTTCCCCAACCCTTTATGGAGGCCCCCCATAAAGGGGGTGGGGGGCCTCAATCATGCAGCAGGAGTTCCAGGAAGGATGGAACGGGTGCAATGGGACGGAATGGCGCCATATTCCGGGTGCGCACCAGCATGGACTTTTCGTTCTTCGTCACGTTTCCCTGATAGATGGCGTTATCCGGGTCCCAGAGCCCGCCCCGGGCGTTGATGAGGTCCCGGGCGGAGGTGAGCCAGGCGTCCACCCCGGCGAAGTCCGGATGGTGCTGAGGATTTTTATCGATGGGATACAGGATATATTTGGCGGCCCAATAGTCCAGCGCCACCGGGTCCTGGCTGGCCAGGAGCTGGTTGACCCGGGTGGTGGTTTCGGGCGGATAGCCGAAAAGGGACCCGTGGGAGACCCAGATGGCGTCCACGATATTGAGCACCGGGGTTTTGACGGTCGCCATCATCAGGCCGCATTGCCTCCCCAGATCATCAAAATGCCGACGGAAATAGTTCCCATCCCGCATGGACAGGATGCCGTACATGTGCTTCAGGGAAGCGGTGACCTTGGCGCCCCAATGGTGCTTGAGGACCGGCACGTTGATGAGTTTCAGGTTCTGGCTGTAAGCCGTTCCCGTCCAGATACCCTGCTTCAGTTCCACCCGGCGCCCACCCGCGGTGGTGAAACAGGGGTAGGAGATGGTATCCCGTCCAGAGGGGTCCAGAATGATGCGGAAGCCGTGAGAGGTGTGATCCCCCAGTCCGATAAAGGTCCCGACATGCGGGTCCATCAGGAAGGCGGTCACCCGGCTGTCCCGGAACACGGTGTCCACCAGGTACAGGAAACTGTGGCTCTCGTCGTTGGCGTTGGCGTGCTGGGTGGTATCACCATAATGGCCATCCGGATCGCTGTCACAATTCAGGCTGCCCCAGCCCTGGCCGTTCCCGAAGATCACCACCTCGCCTGAAAAGCCGTCGGGGTGGTCCAGAATCTTCTGGATGAGCCCCCGGATGACGTCGCTGTTGGTGCAGCCCCGGTACTTCCACTGGGCGTTGACCTTGATGACCACCACGTCGTCGGCGGCGATGAAGCCCCACGGTCCGGACAGCGGCCCGACGCTCTCGGAGCGATACAACTTATCCCCGTGTTGGCCCATGAGTTCCAGGAGGGCGTTGACGCCGGCGTGTTCGTTGGGGTGGGAGGGGCTGGTAAAAGGATGGCTGGGGATATTCATGACATGATAGAGGATACTGGGTGGTGGGGCGGCCTCCGTCTGACCCCGGGGCAGGGAGAGGAGCAACCCCGCGGCGGCTGATTCAGCCAGAAACCGCCGTCTGCCGATGCGCCGATGCCAGAAACTGCGGACCATGGGAACCTCCTCGCCGAGGGCCGGAGGGGCCGGGGGGTTAAGGCCCCGCCCGCCGCCGTCCCCGGCCATGGTGCGTGAGACGCACCCTCCGGAACGACTTTACCGGAGGCTGGGAGCCGGGATGGAACAATCATCCCGGAACCCGAATCCCAAAACCCAAAACCCATTTCAGGTCGTGCGGCTCTATCTTTTTTCCCAGGTGCGCCGGCTCAGGGCGATCTTCTTCTTGACTCCGGCCCAGGTGTCGCCGGTGAGGAAGGACTCGGGCCAGCGCTGGGCCATGCGCCGGAACAGCTCCCAGGGCGCCGCGAAGCTCAGTTCGTCGGGTTGGTGATATTTCCGGGCGGTGGGGTCCCACCCCCCCAGGACCGCCTTGAGATTCCCCCGGGCCAGGTGCCACAGGGGCCAGGTGACCAGGTAAGAGCAGTCCGCGCCGAAGGGCGAGACGACGGCCTCCAGGTCATTGGTGACGAAGCTGGCCAGGAAGACCAGGCCGCTCAGCATCTCCGGGCGTCCGAAAAGGATGACGATTTCGGGCTGTTCGCCGGGAGCGAAGCGGCTCAGCGGCTGGAAGACGCAATACGCCGCCGGGGCCGGGCGGGGGTCGATGTAGTTGAAAAAGTTCCGGGTGGCCTGGGGGGACTCCAGGTAGCGCTCCCCCTCCATCATGCCGGGGACGCCGGTGGAGACATAGTGAACGATGGCCTCCAGTTGCGGTTTGAGGAAGCCCAGATAAAAGGCGCCCCCCAGACAGCCGAAGCGCTCCCGGCTGAAGTAGGCCGCGCCTCCCTGGCGGCGGGCCCGCCAGATGTGGCCCAGGACGCAGGAATGGGCCCCGAAGAGCGCGCCGAAGTCCACTTCGCCCCGGGCTTCCGCCGCCGCGCTGGGGAGGTTCCCCGGCTGGGGGGAAAAGCCCTCCTCAGGCTCCACGTCCGTATAAAACATGCCCAGCGGCTCTTCCGGGTTCCCCAGGACTTCCAGTAACCCTTTGATATCCATAGATCATCTCCCTCCAACGATGTGCTTCTCGCTCCGGACCAGTTTTCATCCGGTTCCCCAGATGAACTTGGGAACGAGCCCCTCAAGTACCGGGGGAACACCCAAGACCATGAAAATGTAGGGTGCGTCTCACGCACCGTTTTTGGCGCGTAAGACGCTTCCTACGAGAGACTTGGGAACAAGATGAAACCAGATGAGGCTCTTGCAAAACTTCCGCTGCAGCGTCATGGTTTCCCAAATATCATGGTGCGCGGTGCGCACCCTACAGATCCTCTGATGTTCCGGCCCCCAAGTAGGGTGCGCACCGCGCACCATGAAAGAGATTGGCATCTTGCCGAGCGTTTTCAAAACCGCCGCCCTTTCCCAGGACAAAGGGAGAATTTTGCAAGAGCCTGAGATGAAAGACTTATTTCTCGCTCCGGACCAGTTCGGCGGTGTAGCTGAAGGCCCCGTCCCGGCGGCGCAGTTTGCCCTGGCGCCACTCCAGGATCCAGCCGCTCCGTTTGCGGCCGCCGAAGGGCAGGCGCAGCGGCGTGAAGAGGAAGTCGGGGTCGTGGTAGGTCATGCCGAAGGCCGCGGCCAGGCGCTCCCGGGCGCCGGCGGGCAGGGCGCCGAAGGTGACCACCGCGAAGGGATAGCGGCCGGCCAGGACCCGGGCCACCGCCTCCTCATCGTCGGCCACCCGCACCAGGGCCAGGAAGGGGCCGAACAATTCCATCTCGGGAGGGTCCGCGGTCTCCACCAGGAAGGGACCCTGCCAGACCCCGTCCCGTCGGGGCGGCAGGAGAAAGCGGGCATCCTTCAGGAGTTCCAGGGCCTGCTTCAGAAGCTTGCGGGTGCGCTCCACCCGGATGGGGCCGATCCAGGTGGTGGGGTCCGCCGGGTCCCCCACCCGGATCTCCGGCATCATGGCCAGGATGCGGTCCCGGGCTTCGTCGTAGAGGTCCCGGTGCAGGTAGACCCGCTTGGGACAGGTGCAGTATTGGCCGCCGTTGAGGAAGGCCCGGCGCACCAGAAAGGGCACGGCGGCCTCCAGCGGGGCGTCGCGGCAGAAGATCACCGGCGGCAGGCCGCTGGGGCCGGCGAAGAAAATCTTGTCGAAGTGGGCGGCTTCCCGGGCATAGACCGCCCCCACCTCGCCGCCCCCGGAGATGAAAAAGACCCGCACCGCCGGATCCCGGACGCAGGCCCGGCCGAAGGTGCGGTTGTCCGTCCCCGCCGGCGGGGTTTCCAATTCCGGGAAGGGAGCGACGATTTCCCGGACCACCGCGGCGGTGCGGGGGGTCTGGGAGGAGCAGTTGAAGCGGAAGCGGTTCCCCCCCAAGAGCGCCGCGCCGCCCACCCGGGCCAGCATCACCGGCACCGCGTCATAGGGGAAGATGGCGGCCACGGCGCCATAGGGGGAGGTCCCCGCCACCAGGGGGGCCTCCTCCTCCATGCCGGCCAGGTGCTCCACGGCCAGGTCCACTTCAATGCCGGCGATGCGGCAGGGGGCGCCCGTATCCTCGCCCGCGGCGGCGACCAGATCGTCCCGCCGGGCCGCCAGTCGCCGGCTCAATTCCCGCAGAGCGTCCAGGCGGGCGGGGAGGGGGGCTGCGTCAGGCATACGAGGCGCCCAGGGAGGCAGGGGTCAGAGCCTTCCCCTTTTCTTGAGGATTATTTATATCATACCACAGACTTCCCGGCAGGGTCCGGAAATTTCCACCCAGAGAGTAGCAGGGCGGCTCAACCGCCGCGTCGCCGGCCGGGCAGTAAGGTTTGTGAAAATTGGTATTTTATGCTTGACTTGACGAACGGCCATTTTATAATCGAACTGTTCCGGAAAAAGGTACGTTTATTTTTGGCAAATATTTGTTATATAAGAAGCTAGGTGCAAGAAAATTCATGGCGCAGCCACTGAGGTGAACCTGGCAAAATGGCCCGCCAAGGGCCGCGCATGGAGGAAAATTACATGGAAGAGGCGATCAAGGTTGACCGCAAGCACCGCAAAATCGGGATTACTCCCGATATGGCGGACCGATGCTATACCTGCGGCACCTGCGGGGGCGGATGTCCGGCCTCAGGACTCGTCCCCGTGGAAGGCGGCGAAGGCGCCTGGGATCCCCGGAAGGCCATCCGGGCCATTGTTTTCGGCATGGAGCAAGAGGTGGTGGACTCCAAGTGGCCGTGGGTCTGCACCCTGTGCGGCCGCTGCCAGTATCAATGCCCCATGGGCATTCAACTCATGAAGACCTTCCGGGCCTGCCGCACCGCCCGGGAGCGGGGCAAGGTGCCCGGCCCCATCCACAAGGGCACCATGATGAACCTGGAACGGGGCAACAACCTGGGCATCCCCAGGGATGACTTCCTCTTTCTCCTGGCCGACCTGGGCAAGGAAGTGGAAGATGAGTGCTGCCCTGGGTTCTATGTGCCGGTGGACAAGGAAGGGGCCAACATCATCGTCACCATTAACAGCAAGGAACCCTTTGCCGAACCGGACGACATGAAGTTCTGGTGGAAGATTTTCTACGCCGCCAAAGAGGACTGGACCGTGTCGTCGGTAAACTGGGAAGGGGTCAACTGGGGTCTGTTCTCCGGCGACGACCCGGCCTGGAAGGAGCAGGTGCGCCGGATCATCGAGAACGCCCGACGACTTAAGGTGAAAACCATCTTGTACCCGGAATGAGGGCACGCCTACTTTGCAACCCGGGGCGGGTTCAAAAATTGGTTTCCCGAAGTGTTCGACGAGTTCAAGGTGGTCAGCATCCAGGAGCTCCTGAAAGAGTACATCGACGAGGGCCGGATCAAGCTCGACCCCTCGGTCAACCACCACACCATCACGGTCCATGACCCTTGCAATTATGGGCGCAAGTCCCAAATTTCCTTTGGGGATCACATGGCCGAACTCAACCGTTGGCTCACCAAGCAGTGCGTCGATCCCTCCCTCTTCCGGGAGATGTGCGACGACCCCCTGAACAACCACTGCTGCGGCGCCGGCGGCGGTGCCTGGGCCATGCCCTACGACGAGGAGCGTCTGGCTTACGGTAAGGCCAAGGCCGACCAGATCCGGGACACAGGCGCGGAAGTGGTCATGGCCCCCTGCCACAACTGCCGGGACCAGATCATGAAAGGTCTGGCCGGCGAGTTCAATAAGGGCCGGGAAGGCTTCGACATGGGCAACTACAAGGAAACGGTCTACCTCTGGGAGTTGGTGGCCAACACCCTGGTCATCGAACCCTGGAGCGAAGAGGAAATCGAGAAAGCCCACGCCCTCAGGGACGCCCAGTTCGAGCGGGACGGCATCGAATTCGAGGAAGAAGAGTGAGTCTGTTCCGGTGATCTGAGCACTCCAAGCCCGGTGGAGTCCGCTTCACCGGGCTTTTTCCGTCCTTGCACAGGAATGAGTCCGGCAGGAAACACTGAAACAAGGCGGGGAGGGACGCCTGGCAGGAGGGCGGCTATGACTGCAGCGTTGAGCAACCTGGACCGGCAGCTCGTCAGGGAAAAAATCCTGGAAAAATATGCCCGGGTGGCCGTCACGCCCGCCGGATGTTTCCAATATCCCACCGGGGTTGAGGGCATACGCGCCTTGGGCTACGAGGAGGAGTGGTGGCAGGATTTCCCCGCGGAGGTCCTCAACAGCTTCTGCGGCGTGGGAAACCCTTTTTCCCTGGGCCAGATTCACCCCGGGGAAAAGGTGGTGGATGTGGGCTGCGGCGCCGGCTTCGACGCTCTGGTGGCCGCCCGGCTGGCGGGGTCCGAGGGGGAGGTGGTGGGCGTGGACCTCTCCCCCGAAATGGTCGGCCGGGCCCAGGCCCACCAAGCCGCTCTGGCGGCCGGCCGGGTGCGCTTCCTGGCAGGGGAGGCCGAAGCCCTGCCGGTGCCCGACGCCTGGGCCGACGTGGTCCTCAGCAACGGCGTCTACAACCTGACCGTGGACAAGGAAAAAGCCCTCAGAGAGGCCTATCGGGTCCTGAAACCGGGGGGCCGGCTCCTGCTGGCGGACATGGTCCTGGTGAGGCCGCTGCCCCCCGAACAGGCGGATCGTCTGGACAACTGGCACCGGTGAATCGGCGGGGCCCTGCCGGGAAGGGACTTCCTGGCCCTCATGCACACCGCCGGCTTCGTCCGGGGGAGACTGGTGCGCCTCACCGGCTTTAAAAGTTCAGCCTACACGGAAGGGGCGTTATTTACGGCAGACAAGCCCCTTGCGGCTTCCGAGAAAGGGGTGGAGATGTCCCGGTCCGATCCGTTTCCGTCCCATCAGGAATTTGTCACCCAGACCTTCGCCGCCGGCGCCCTGGATGCCAAGACCAAGCGCTTGATCGCCCTGGGGGCCTCTCTGGCTGCGGGCTGTGAACCGTGCATCCGACGCTCCCTGGCAGTTGCCAGGGAACTGGGAGCCACTCCCCAGGAGCTTCGGGAAACGCTGGCCATCGCCATGGTCGTCGGGGCCTCCAAGGTTAAGCTCCTGGGCCGGGACTGCCTGGCCGATCCATCCTCGGAGCCGGGTCCCCCGGAACCGCCCGCGGCCACCCCGTCCGCCCCCACCGGCGGCGCCTGACGCCGGTGACCCCGTCTGGTGCAGGCGGGAGCGACCTGGAATGACCGGCATCATGTCCGATCGGTTATGAAGTTATGAATCATTACCGGACAGCAAAGAAGGGGCGGCTGCGAGCCGCCCCTGGGCGAACCTCGGTGGCATATGCCATGCGGCGCGCGGTCAGTAGGTGAAAACCCGGAGGGATGTGGGGGATTCCAATTGGCGGTCCACCTCCGCCTGCAGGCGTTGACGCTCCGTGTTGTTGAACCAGGCCTCCCAGTGCTCTTGGGATTCCCAGGTGCTGATCACCAGATAATGGTTAGGGTCATCCACCGCATGCAGGGTCTCCCCGGAGATGTAGCCCGGCTGCTGCATGGCCAGAACCCGCATCTGCCTGAGGAGGCGGACGATTTCCATTACCTGTTTGCCCTTGATGGTCCTCTCCAGCAACACCTTCACCATGGCTCCATCCTCCTTTCTGCGGAAGTCTCTGCTTCTTCGGCTTGGGGCGGACACGCCCTTCGTTGTCATCATAGCCCAAAAGCCCCGGTAAATCCACGGAAGAATCACATCGCGGCCCTGGGGCCGCAACCAAACGGAAAATCGACCTGATCCCTGTTGGCCAGCGAATTCATGAAGTTCAGGTGGCAAGCACTTTTCTTCCCCCTCACCCTAACCCTCTCCCCCATCGGGCATAGGCGCTAACTTAAGAAGACTTTTTGTATGTTATTGATAATGTAAACATCAATAATATCAGTACAGTTGAAAATCTAATAAGGCCTTAAGTTAGCGCCAATGCCCCAGCGGGGGGAGAGGGCCGGGGTGAGGGGGGAAACATTGGTCAAGTCATGTGGTTATAAGTCGAATCTTTGTCAATAAACAAAAGAGAAGGATTCGAATCAGCCATATTCTTACAAACGGATTACTCATCACAGAAGAAGCCTTGGAGACGATCAAGAATTATAACTTCTCTCCAAAGTAACATAGGGACAGACAATAATTTTCTTGTCAGAAGCGGCTCTTTTTGATATGTTGACGCCATTTCCACGGGCTAACCATCGTTGAACTCGGCAGTTAAGCCAATCAGCGCCGACAATACTGGACACTTCCTGTCTGGCAAGATAGGACGCGGCCGGAGTTGATTTATCGCCCCAACCCCGCCCCCTTGACGGAGGAGGGGTTTTTTATTTTTGGTGGAATCATATTTAGGTTATGCGGTAACTAACGTAAAATAATGTTAATTCAGTAAGTTGTGATGTCGCAATAGTCTGTCGGCGCCGCATTGTCCCAACTTCTGCATGCCGGTATCGTAATATCAAGCACTTACGCCAAATTTTCGGTGTTTACTGTAGAAGTTGGATAGGGGCCTGAAGAAAGGGCGGCGTTTCGGACTGTATTGAAACGCCGCCCTCATATGTTGCTCCAGCCTCCGTTGATCGTGATCGTTCAAAACATCCGTCGGCTCCTGGCGGTTATCGCTTCCTGATCATCCGATCCGCATTGCAGAATACGCTTCAGAAGCCCTCGCCGACGTTTCTGCGGCGATCAGGCGAGGTCGAAGCGGTCCAGGTTCATGACCTTGTTCCACACCGCCACAAAGTCATGTACGAACTTCTCCTGGGAGTCCTCACAGGCGTAGACTTCCGCCACGGCCCGGAGTTGGGAGTTGGAACCGAAGATGAGGTCGACCCGGGTGCCGGTCCACCTGAGTTCGCCCGTAGCGCGATCCCGACCCTCGAAAACGTTTTCGTCTGCCGTTGCCTGCCACGCCGTTCTCATGTCCAGCAGATTCACGAAGAAGTCGTTGGTGAGGGTCTCCGGCCGCTTGGTGAAGACGCCATGCGGGGACTTTCCGTAGTTGGCATTCAGGACGCGCATGCCGCCGACGAGAACCGTCATCTCGGGAGCGGTCAGTGTCAGCAGTTGCGCCCGATCAACCAGCAGTTCCTCTGCCGTTACGGCGTATTTGGTTTTGAGGTAGTTACGGAAGCCGTCGGCAACCGGTTCGAGTACGGCGAATGACTTCACGTCGGTTTGCTCCTGCAAGGCGTCCGTGCGCCCCGGCGCGAAGGGGACAGTCACCTCGAAACCGGCATTCTTCGCCGCTTGCTCGACGCCGGCGCAACCACCCAGAACTATCAGGTCAGCCAGCGACACCTTCTTGCCGCCGGATTGCGCGCCGTTGAACTCCTGTTGGATGCCCTCCAGGGCTGTGAGGACCTTCGCCAGTTGGGCCGGCTGGTTGACTTGCCAATCCTTCTGCGGCGCCAGACGAAGGCGGGCCCCGTTGGCGCCGCCGCGCTTGTCGGAGCCCCGGAAGGTGGAGGCCGACGCCCAGGCGGTATAGACCAGTTCCGAGATGGACAGGCCCGAGGCCAGGATCTTGCCCTTGAGGGCGGCGATGTCCTGCCCGTCGATCAACTCATGGTCGACGGCGGGCACCGGGTCCTGCCAGATCAGTTCCTCTGCCGGGACCTCCGGGCCGAGATAGCGCGAGCGGGGGCCCATGTCGCGGTGGATCAGCTTGAACCAGGCCCGGGCGAAGGCGTCCGCGAATTCCTGGGGGTTCTGCTGGTAGCGCCGCGCGATGGGCTCGTAGATCGGGTCGTAGCGCAGGGACAGGTCCGCAGTGGTCATCATCGGCCGGTGCTTCTTGGATGGGTCGTGCGCGTCCACTACCAGGTCCTCTTCGGCCACGTCCTTGGCCAGCCACTGATGCGCGCCGGCCGGGCTCTTGACCAGCTCCCAGTCGTATTTGAACAGCACTTTCAGATAGCCCATGTCCCAGGTGGTGGGGTTCGGCTTCCAGGCGCCCTCGATGCCGCTGCTGATGGTATCGCCGCCTTTGCCGGCGCCGAAGCTGCTCTTCCAGCCGAGGCCCTGTTCCTCGATGGGCGCGGCTTCGGGCTCAGGCCCCACATAGGACGCCGGGCCGGCGCCGTGGCATTTGCCGAAGGTGTGCCCGCCGGCGACGAGGGCCACGGTCTCTTCGTCGTTCATCCCCATGCGGCCGAAGGTCACGCGAACGTCACGGCCGGAGGCGACCGGGTCCGGGTGGCCGTCCGGCCCTTCCGGGTTGACGTAGATCAGGCCCATCTGCACCGCGGCCAGGGGGTTTTCCAGTTCCCGGTCGCCGGTGTAACGGCTCTTGGGCTTGTCGCTGGTAGCCAGCCATTCTTCTTCGGCCCCCCAGTAAATGTCCTCTTGCGGCTCCCAGACGTCCGCACGCCCGCCGCCGAAGCCGAAGGTCTTGAAACCCATGGACTCCAGGGCGCAGTTGCCGGCCAGGATCATCAGGTCGGCCCAGGAAATCTTACTGCCGTATTTCTGCTTGATGGGCCAGAGCAGCCGGCGGGCCTTGTCGAGGTTCACATTGTCCGGCCAACTGTTGACGGGGGCAAAGCGCTGCAGGCCGGCTCCCGCACCCCCGCGGCCGTCGCCGATGCGATAGGTGCCGGCGAGGTGCCAGGCCATCCGGATGAAGAGCCCCCCGTAGTGACCGTAATCGGCCGGCCACCAGTACTGGGAGTCGGTCATCAGGGCATAGAGGTCCTTTTTCACGGCCGCCAGATCGAGTTTCTTGAATTCCTCGGCGTAGTTGAACTTCTCGCCCATGGGATTGCTCAGGTTTGAGTTCTGATGCAGAATCCTGAGGTTCAACTGGTTCGGCCACCAATCCCGGCTCGACCTGCCACGGCCAACGGTGGACCCCATTACCGGGCGCTTGTTATCGTCCTTCATAAAGCTTCCTCCCTTCGATATCTGATGTTTTGCACCGTACCTTGTATAGGACTGCGGTGAGATGGCGCAACCACCTGGGATTTCCAGGTTTCTCGAAAGTTAAGCACATAATTTCATAAATGCCAGGGCCTGCCAGCCGGCCAGTCTCAGCGGCGGCTCCCGCTGAGTAACTTAACTCTTTGATAAAGATGGTTTTTCCAGGCTGACCGGTGAACAACTACTGCATTTCGGAATTCCTCCTTTTCCTTTCGAAAAAATAGTAATTTTAATAAATTACTTGCTAATAATTATTCTAATCAGCTTCCGAAAAAATTTTTGGTCTATTCAACCTTCTGACACTCAGGACACAAGCCGAAAAAACAAATCTGGTGATGGGTGAAATGAAACCCTGTCTGGTTGGCCATCTCCTCGGTCAAACGCACTATTGAGCCGCATTCCGGATCGACGATGCGACCGCAGGCGGTGCAGATGGCATGGGGATGGGGGTAGGGTTTGTTGCCGTCGTAGCGGCTGCCCAGATGGGCGAAACCCAGTTCCAGGACCTCCTTTTCCCTTTTCAGTAAATTGATGGTGTTATAAACCGTGGCTAAACTGGTGGTGGGAAAATTGGCTTTGACCATTTCAAAAATAGTCTCGACGCTCGGGTGACCATCGCTTTTGGCCAGGATTTTCAGGATGGCCAGGCGCTGGGGGGTAAGGCGGCGCCCATGCTCTTTAAGCACCTTGATCATCTGGTTTAAGCGGATATGGGGATCCACCCAAAATCCCTCTAATTTAGAATAGGATATTTATAAAAAATATTTCTTAAATTGTCAAGACCAAACTCCGGTCCGGGCCAAGCCCTGAGAGTAAGTGCAGGGCTATCGCTTGGTGGGGACCGGGAAAAGGGATGAGGATTGGGGCCGGCGCAGTGTCCGGGTGACCCTGGTGGCGGTGGCCGGCGTCTCTTCCTTGTCATCAGGAACCGGAAGGCTCTTCCGGGGCACTTTCCAGGTGGGCTTGGGAACCCGCCAGTTCAAGCCGGGTTGCGTGGGGGCAGGCCACTTTTGGTGCAGCCCGTAAAGCCATGCATAATCCAGATAGGCCCGGTCAAAGATCAAAGTTGTGTATGCCAAGTTCTGCAAATTGGTTTAGGCATACGGGTTGTCAGTTTTCCTGAGCCACCGGGTTAGGGGCGCGGTCATCTGACGTGGCAGTATCAGGATAACCTGCCGACCGGGGACCAGGCGCCGGCCGGCCTCCCGGTCTACACCAGGGGTCGGGCAAGCGGATCATCGGGGCCATGCTGGGCCACAAAAGTATTGCATCGACCCGGCGATATGCTAAATTATCTAGTGTTCATCCGGAAAGTCGTTTTGTTCCCTCCCCCTTGATGGGGGAGGGTTAGGGTGGGGGTGAAATAAATTAGCAATACAGACCAGTTGCCCTATTGATCCCCCTCCCCCCAACCCCCTCCCACCAAGGGAGGGGGAGTTTCCGGATGAGGACTATCTAGGGCAATGCCGAGGGCCGTCAGGATTGAGGATGAACCGCCGGTTTGTCCCCAAAAGGAAGTCGACCGGAGACAACCGCCTCTTCTCAGTGGGCTTGCCCACCTCATCCGCCAGGTTCGCATCCTTGTCTCCCGGCCAGACAATTCTTCCCCGGTAGCTCAGCAGGTAGAGCGGGTGGCTGTTAACCACTTGGTCGGCGGTTCGAATCCGTCCCGGGGAGCCACAGAAATCAAGGGGTTGGCTACTTTAGCCAACCCCTCTTTTTTGCCAGGGATAACCCAGGGATAACCTCCATCGGGGTTTTGGGGCTGGCACCTGGGGATCTGGTGGAGGCCGTCTGAAGCGCCTCGGCGACCCCGCTGGCGGCTGGGCGTCAGTCGGCGCTGGGGCCGCAGATATCCTTCTGTACCCATCTTCCCAAAACACGATTGGAGTTGACCCCCCTGCCCACACCCCAGCACCCATACCTGATATTCAGTTCCTCCAGGAATTATTGACTGAAAATCTACGCAATGATACTTTGTGCCCATGGGCGAGCTTCTTAAACAGCTCCAAGAGTGGATAAAGGACAGGGAAAGCGAACACCTGGAATTTAAAGAGGCCAAGGTCCGCTACGACTTTGAGGAGCTAACCCGATACTGCGCTGCCATCGCTAACGAAGGCGGCGGCAAGATAATCCTAGGAATTAGCCATAAGCGACCTCGAAAGGTGGTGGGAACCAGCGCTTTTAATGACTTGGAGCGCACCAAAGCCGGTCTGATAGAAAGGTTGCATCTTCGCGTCGAAGTGGACGAAATATCCCATCCCGATGGTCGGGTGCTGGTATTTAACGTTCCTTCACGCCCACTCGGGATGGCAATCCAGTTCAAGGGCGCTTACTGGATGAGGGGTGGCGAGGACCTGGTACCCATGACCCCCGACCTCCTCAAAAGAATCTTCGCCGAGACAGGTCCCGACTTTTCCGCAGAGATTTCCCCGAAAGCCACCATGGCCGACCTTGATACCCGGGCCATCGATAACTTCCGCCGGCGGTGGCTGAGAAAATCGGAGAACCCTGCGTTGGAGAATCTTTCGACAGAACAGCTTCTTACGGATGCCGAGCTGATTCTTGACGGGAATATTACTTATGCTGCCTTGATCCTGTTTGGATCCCGCCAAGCCTTGGGGAAGTACCTGGGGCAAGCGGAAGTGATTTTCGAATACCGCTCCAGTGAAGCCTCCATCCCCTGTCAACAACGCGAAGAGTATCGCCTGGGGTTTTTCCAGTTTATGGACGATATCTGGAACAAGGTCAATCTCCGGAACGAAATGCAACATTTTGAGGACGGATTGTTTATTTGGGACATTCCCACGTTTAACGAGGTGGTAGTCCGGGAGGCGATCCTCAATGCCGTGGCCCATCGGGATTACCGGTTGCCAGGTTCGACTTTTGTAAAACAATTTCCTCGCAAGATGGAAATCGTCAGTCCCGGCGGTTTTCCCCCTGGGATTACGCCCGAAAACATCTTATGGAAACAAATGCCCCGCAACCGCCGCATTGCCGAAGTCTTAGCGAAATGCGGGTTGGTTGAGCGCTCCGGCCAAGGCGTCAACCGGATGTTTGAGGAATGCATCAAGGAGAGCAAGCCCTGGCCGTCTTTCGCAGGGTCTGACGATTATCAGGTAGTCGTTACCTTGCGAGGCGAGGTGCAAGACCCCCAGTTCCTACGGTTCCTGGAAAAAGTAGGCAAAGAAAAACTGGCCTCCTTCACTACTATGGATTTCCTGATCCTGGACTTGATCAACCGGGAAGAGCCGATTCCGGCACAATTGCGGCCGAGGCTCCCTCACCTGGTGGATCATGGGGTGGTGGAAAAGGTAGGCCGGGGCAAAGGGGTGCGCCACATCATCGCCCGTCAATTTTACCGCTTTCTGGGCAAGAAGGGCGTATATACCCGCAAGCGGGGTCTGGACCGGGAAACTAACAAGATGCTGTTATTTAAACACATACAGGATAATCGCAAAGAGGGCAGCAGATTGCAGGAATTGATGCAGGTGCTCCCCGCCTGTTCCCGAGGTCAGATACAAGGCTTGCTCAAGGAACTGGAGAAAGAGGGCCGGGTGCATCACGTAGGCGCCACCCGGGGCGCCCTGTGGTTTCCCAGATAGGCGGCAAGGGAGGATTGCATGGGAAAAGAGCTAATGCCCATGGAACAGGCAATATCTATGCAATCAATTTGATAACATCTTGTTATAAGAGAACAATTGTCACTTGCTATTCAGTGACCATGGGCGCGTTTCCAGGCAATTGCCTTATAAGCCTATAAAGCTCAATCCTTTTCATACAACGGTCCATGGGTGAAAAGTAAGCCAGGTAATGCCCTCCCGCCTGCAGCGGCTTCTTGATTCGGTTGATTATGTTGTCCTCTCTGTCTGAACCGATTAAGAAGATTCTGAAGATGCTTTCTTCTTGTTCTCGTAAGTTGGTTAAACCCAAAGTGCTCCAAGATTTTTCGGAAAAAAAGCTCTTCGTCATCAGGCCCGCTAACCGCTGTATGAATCTGCAATCGGTCCAGAACCAGAAAAATTTCTGAGGGGGGAATTTCTTCCAACTTTCGACGACCAGCAGGGCGCAAGCGGACTGTTGGGGTGCCTGCCGGCCGGACCACTACCCCTTCGGGTTTCCCACTTCCCAACTCATCTTCCTGGACAATCTCTCCTGCTTTAAGGAGGGCTCTCAAGGCCAAGTTTAATCTGTCCCGCACAGCACGGCCAGACCGCTGGAGATGGGGACATCCTTCGATATACAGATGATATAGGGAAGACCGCGTGAGGGGCCCATCTCTCTCGATTATCTCTTTCAGAGCGGTACAGATATTGGCAATAGGAGCCTCACGGGGATCGGGAAAATCCATCTCGTCTGCATATCCCGTAAATGGTCCTGCCACGGTAGCAGTTTCCTCTGCGACTTCTTCTGGTTCCAAAGATTCATCTTCCGGCTGACCCTCCGGTGCCATTTCTGCTTCGGCTGGCTTCTCTTCCTCTACCTGTGAAGGGCTGAATTCCATATCTACGGGGAGAATACCCAGGTCGTTACACGCCTGGATGACCTCCTCCACGGCGCGGCTTCGATCAAGATAAAATTCAGATTCCCGGATACGGACAAAGTTCCATTCGGCCCTTTCCAATTGGCGTTGGCGGGCCATGTCATGGTCATATCTTTCAGAACCATGCCAGGCGTCACCGTCACATTCCACGGCCAGCCGTGATTCCCAGCCCTCCACTACCAAATCGATGTAATAACCTGCCACTTCCCATTGTGGACGCACACGATATCTTCGTCTTAATAGTTCCAGAGCCACATCAACCTCGAACCAACTCTCATATGGTTCGGGTTGATCCCCTGGCCGGCGCGGCCTACGGGCCGAAACCCTTTCCAGACGTTCCAGTTCTTCTCCCTCCCAACCCCTACCTTCCTGCCACGGGCTTTGGATAAACCTCAGTAACCTCCGGCGAAGGCAATCCGGCCTCAGATCGGATTGTTGCACGCTGTGAAAAAGCCACACCTGGTCCTTAGCCCGGCTCATGGCGACATTGAAGCGACGCTGGAAGTCCAGCTCGGTCAACGCCCTAAAGCGTCGCCCAGGTGTATCAGGGGAAGCTACCAGTGAAAGAAAAATTACATCTCGTTGATCGCCTTGGAATGTGGCCGGAACTCCGCAACGTAGCTTACGTTCTGCAATGATCCTGGGGTCCACAATGGTGGCGAGTCTTCTTTCGATGAGGTCTGCCTGGGCGCGGCCTTGCAGGACAATCACGCCCATGGACTTGCCTTCGTAAGCTTTATCCTTTATGCATAGAAGAACGCCCTCCACCAGTTTTTCCGCTTCTGCCTCATTGCGGATTCTCTGACCTTCCCCTTCACAAAAACCGCCAGGAACCAGGGTATGCCGTAAAGGCGGCAGGCGATCCACAGGGGCTTGCCGCAAAGGCACCAAAGGAGCCTCTCGATAGCACAGGTCATTACTGAACCTGATGATCTCTGGAACACAGCGGAAATGCTCCCGCAAAGAAATGAGATTCCCAAAGCCCCGCTCCGCATGATCAAAGAGACTGGTATCCGGTCGGAACTCGGCGCGAAAATGGAAATCCTGAAGGTTGTCTCGAATCAAACGGGCAATGTCGTCTTCCTTGATCCCAACGGCCTCAGGGCTATTTTGCATCTTATCGCCCACCACGATGATTCTTTTGGCCAACAACAGCAGCGCTAAAGAACTCAATTCTGCCTGGGATGCCTCATCAGTGATGACCGTGTCGAAGAGGCCGGGTGATGCTTCTATAGTGGCCCACAACTTGTGCAAGGGCATGATCCAGGCAGGAATCTTGGGGATGCACTTGTTCAAATACTGCCGGGCATCACGGCGGTGGCGATAGGCATATCTTCCGGTTTCATGGCCTAAGCGATCGATTGCACGGGTCCAGGCATGCAGATTTTGGATGGTAAAGTTATCCAAGCGCTTGAAGAAGGCTTGCCAGGCGCGTGCCGACGCGACCTCCTCAGTCCCCTTTTCAATTTTTTCCTTTAACCGATGGTATCTTTGCACCAGCCCCTCATAGCGCTGGCGGTCGGCCACATCCTCCAGCCAACCCCGGGCTGAAGCCCAGAACCAGGCTTTTTCCAGGTCGACAAGTCGCGGTTGCCACTGCGGGTCCCCCTGACGATGGCGCACCAGGGACGCCAGGGGCGCATTGGCTTTCTCAAGTCGAGCCATTAGATCTTGGTAATGATGATAGCGTTCCTGCTGGATGCGAATGGCTTCCCGGTGTTCGGAGGCTTCATTCCAGGATTTCGGGTTTTTTTCCTTAAGGGCTTCGGCGAGTTGGTGGAGACACGGATGAGCTTTCCCTGAATCAAGGCATTCATGAATTTTCTGGTGACATTGGAGCCTCTTGCAAAAGTCATTTTTTAGGCTGATTTTCTGAAAAAATTAAGCCTCATCGGCGCGCCTGTGCTAAAGTATTTTTGATAGTAAAACAATAGCTTGGGGGAGCCGATGAA
>VGSQ01000046.1 GCA_016874975.1 Deltaproteobacteria bacterium | reverse complement strand
CCCCGGCGAAGAGGGCCACCGTGGCGGGCGCGGTGAGGGCGAGAAAGATGTCCCCCCCGTTTTCCACAATGACCTCAGTGCTGTCGGCCATCAGGGCGCGCCCCACCCGTTCGGCCAGGGCTCCGGCCACTGCGGCCATGGGGCCCACTCCGGCCCGGTCCCCGGCGGCGATCATGTCCCGCACCACCGGCGGGGCGTAGGGGTCTTCGGGCCAGGGCGTCAGGGTGGTGAGAAAGGCGGGGTGGGCCTGGAGGTAGTCCTCCAATTGCCGGCGCTGGGCCACCACCAGGCGGCGCACTTCGGGTGACAGGTCCCGGGCCGCCATGACCAGCAGGTCCGTCTCCTGAACCGCCACCCGGAAGCTCACCAAGCCGGGGCGGGACATGCGGGTGCGATAGGTGCGCTCCCGATAGCGTTGGGCCTGGTTCGGACGGGTCCCCACGTCTTCCTGCTCCCCCTCGGCATGGGCGCCTGCGACGGACAGGCGCCTCTTCTTTCAGCATATATCGACAAAAATCCACAATTTGCAAGGCATATCTGGGAGAACAGGAACTTTCGGCGCATCCGCCCCGGGGCGCCCCCCTCACCCCCCCAGCAGGGCGATGAGGATGACGCCGCCGGTCATCAGCACGGCGCCCGCCAGACGCGGGAAAAAGGGGCGCTCCCGGAGGTACAGCCCGCCCATGAGCACGCTGAAAAGGAGGCTCAGGCGTTTGACGGCAATGACGTAGGAGGCGGAGCCGAAGGCCAGCCCCTGGGAGACGGAGAGGCAGCTCAGGCTGAAAAATCCCCCCAGGAGCAGCCCCCATTTCCAGGAGAAGTTCAGCGGCGGACGCAGCCGGGAGCGGGCCACGGGATAGGCCAGAAGCATGCCTCCGGTGAAAAAGAAAGGATAGCACACCCCCAAAAAGAGCGGCTCGGAGTGGAGGATGGCCACCTTGTAGAGGGCCGCGGTGACGGAGAAGATGAGCGCCACCCCCAGCATGAGGCGGGCCCCGGGCTCCCGGATCAGGGCCTGGAAGGGTGCGAAAAGACCTTTCCGGCCGCTCCCCAGGCTGAGGATGTAACTGCCCCCGGTAATAAGCAGGATTCCCAGCAGGCCGAACCGATTGACGCTCTCCTTCAAGAAGATGAACCCGGTGGCGATGAGAAAGACGGGGGTGAAAGCCAAAAAGGGGATGCACAGAGAGAGGTGGCACACCCGCAACGCCCGCATGTACAGCAGGATGGCCGACACCTCCAGGGGGATCAGGGCGGCGATCACCAGCCAGAAGCTGCCCGTCAGGGGCGGGATGGCCACCAGGGGGAGGACCGCGGCCAACAGGGGCAGAGCGAACAGCAGGCGCACCAATCCCATGGCATAGGGGGAGAGGTGGGTGAAATGGCGCTTGGTGACCACGTCCGCCCCCGCATCCCCCATGGCGGCGGCCAAACCCATGATGAGCCAGAACACGGAACGTGCCCCTTGAGTGAAGGGAAATGAGTCTCTGGGGGAGGGGGCCAGGGGTCGCGGACTTCTGCCCCCTCCACTACAGCAAACTTTTAAAGACAGTTACTCATGAGCCTGGGGCTCACCCGCAAAGCATGAAAAGTTCCCCCTCCCCCTAGCCCCCTCCCACGAGGGGAGGGGGAATAAAGGAACTTTTCCCAGCAGGTTGCCGAGGAACCCTGAAAGCTGAGACCTGGGAGCTGAAAGGTAAGCCCCAGAACCCGGGACCACGGTCACCCTCCCTGCTTCATCCCTCTGTCCTGAGCCGGGCCAGGTGGTTGCTCAGCCTGACGAACTGGGACACGCTCAGGGTTTCGCCCCGCCGGCCCGGGTCGATGTCCAGGGCCGTCAGGGCCGCGAGCACCTGGTTGGCGGTCAGTCCCAAAGGTGCGGCCTGGGCCGCCAGGGTGTTTTTCAGAGTCTTGCGTCTCTGTCCGAAGGCCGTCTTCACCACCCTGAGGAACAACTCTTCATCCACCGCCTCAGGCTGGGGGCGGATGGGGGTGAAGCTCAGCACCACGGAGTCCACCTTGGGGGGCGGGAAGAAATGGCCCGGCCCGAGGCTGAAGAGACGGGCCATATTGAAGTGGTACTGCGCGGCCACGGTGAGGATGCCATAGTCCTTGACGCCCGGGGAGGCCAGCAGCCGCCGCCCCACCTCCGCCTGGAGCATGAGCACGGCCCGGGCCAGCGCCTTCTTGGCCGCCGCCAGTCTGAAGAGCAGGGGCGAGGTGATCTGGTAGGGCAGGTTCCCCACTACGAACAGCGGCCGGCCGGCCTGCCGGGCGGCCGCGGCGAAATCATAGGTCAGGGCGTCCTGACGGAGGATGCGCACCCGGGGGTGGGAGGGGAAAAGCTCGCTCTCCAAATATGCCGCCAGAGCCGGGTCGATCTCCAGGACCTCCACCCGACAGCCCAGGTCGGCCAGAGAGAAGGTGAGGGCCCCCAAGCCGCCGCCGATTTCCACCACCGGGTCCCCTGCCCCGGCCTCCAGGGCCAGGGCGATGCGCCGGGCCACCGCGGCGTGGATGAGAAAGTGCTGCCCCAGAGATTTCCGTGGTTTGAGGCCCAGCCGCTCAAGAATGCTCTTGGGAAAGCCGGCGTCGGACACCCTGAACCCTCCGGAGCCGCTGGCCGCGGTAATTCCTGATAATCCACAGGGTGATGAAATAGGCGGCCACGGCCGGGGGGATGGCGATGAGCACGCCCCCCACCTGCAAGGCCAGGCCACCCCGCCAGAGGAGGTCCAGGACCGAGGAAAGGTCCCAGGTTTCCGGCAATTTCAAGGTGTCGCCCCGGAAAAGCAGGCGCCGCCCCACCGCATAGGAGGCCAGATAAAGGGGAGGCTGGAGCAGGGGGTTGCAAAGCCAGACCCCCATGACCGCAGTGACCACGGAAACCCGCAAAAGCGGCGCCAGGGCCAGGGCCATGACGGTGTGGAAGGGAATGGTGGGGGTGAAGCCGATGAAGATGCCCAGGGCCATGCCCAGGGCCAGTTTGCGGGGATCGCCCTGGAGGCGACGCAGCTTCAGCCACCAATACCGCAGGGTGCGGCGCAGTTTCATGGCGGCGGCGGAGCGGCCGGGGAGGCCGCCTGTAGCTGGATCATGGTTTCCTCGCGGAGCACGCGCCGGAGCACCTTCCCCACGAAGGTTTTGGGCAGTTCGTCCCTGAACTCAATATACCTGGGCTGTTTATATTCAGCCAGGCGGGGCTTCAGGAACTCCTTGATTTCTTCAGGGAGGGGGCGATCCCCCGGTCGGGGCACGATGACCGCTTTCACCACCTCTCCCCGGTAGGCGTCCGGCACGCCGAAGACCACCGCCTCCTGCACCTGGGGATGCTGATAGAGGACCTCTTCCACCTCCCGGGGAAAGACCTTGAATCCCGAGTTGATGATCATGTCCTTTTTCCGGTCCACGATGTAGAAATAGCCGTTTTCGTCCATGTAGGCCAGGTCGCCGGTGAAGAGCCAGCCGTCCCGCATGGTGAGGACCGTGTCTTCGGGGCGCCGCCAGTATTCCTGCATGACCTGGGGGCCTTGGATCACCAGTTCGCCCACCTCGCCCGGCGGCAACTCCCGTTCCCCCGTCTCGCCGTCCATGATTTTGGCTGCCGTGGAAGGGAAGGGCAGACCGATGCTCCCCGGGGGCCGGGCGCTGCGCAACGGATTGAAATGGGTGGCCGGGCTGGCCTCGGTCAGACCGTAACCCTCCACGATGGTGCAGTTGGTCAGGGCCTCGAAGCGGTCCCGGACCTCCTGGGGCAAGGGCGCAGAGCCGCTGATACAGAGCCATAATTCCGAAAAGTCGATGGAGGGCAGCTCCGGGTGGTTGATGAGGGCCACAAAGAGGGTGGGCACCCCGGGCAGCACGGTGGGGCGGTACTTCCTCAAGGCCTTGAGAAACACCTTGATGTCGAACTTGGGCAGCACCAGGATGCTCACCGCCTGGGACAGGGGCCAGTTGAGGCAGACGGTGAGCCCGAAGACGTGAAAGTAGGGGATGAGGCCGATCATGCGCTCCGCCCCGTAGCGCACCATGGGCAGCCAGGCGTTGCACTGCGCCACGTTGGCCATGAGGTTGGCGTGGGTCAGCACCGCGGCCTTGGGGGTGCCGGTGGTGCCGCCGGTGTATTGGAGCAAGGCCATGTCGTGGGGCTCCGGGACCGGCGGTTCGTCCAGCGGCGCGGCTTTGAGCAGGTCCCGGTAGCGGCGGCGCCCCGGGCCGGGCGTGAAGCCCGTGGGCAGCCCCTGCCAGCGGGCCTTGAGGGGGTAAATCCAGGACAGGGGCCAGGGAAGGGCGTCAGCCAGACCGGTGACGATGATTTCCCGGAGGCTCACCTCCCGGGCCACCTCCTCCACCTTGGGCATGAGGTGGTCCAGGGCCACCAGCAGGGAGCTCTCCGAATCCTGCAATTGGAAGGCGATCTCTTTGGGGCTGAAGAGGGGGTTCATGAGAACCGCCACCGCGCCCAGGTTGAGGACGGCGTGGTAGGTGACGGCCAGTTGGGGGCTGTTGGGCAGGAGCGTGGCCACCCGGTCGCCCTTGGCCACCCCCAGCTCCCGCAGGGCCCGGGAGAGGCGCAGCACCTGTTCCCGGAAGCTGCGATAGGTGGTGGTCTTGCCGAAAAAGACCAGGGCCGGGGTGTTCGGCCGGTTCCGGGCGGCGTCCACCAGCAGCCAGGGTACGGACCGGTCCGCCGGCGATACGGTCAGCGGCACGCCGGGATCGTAGTGCTTCGCCCAGAGGGGAACCATGCCCGGCAGGTCCTGAAAATCAATCCTGCCGGCCGCCGCCGCAGGAGGGGCAGGAACAGTCGTGGTGGGGCTTCAGGTCCTCCGGGGAGGCTTCCCGCACCTCCCGGATGGTGACGTCGATTTCCAGTTCCCTCCCGGCCAGGGGGTGGTTGAAGTCAATGACCACGCGGTCGCCCCGGAGTTCCGAGACCATGAAGTAGACAGGCTGTTTTTGTTCATCCAGGGTTTCAAAGACCATGCCCGGTTCCAGCTCCAGACCCGGTTCAAAATCCTGGCGGTCCACCTCCATGATCAGATCCTGGTCGACCTCGCCGTACGCCTGATCCGGGGTCAGGCGCACCGCCTTGTTCTGGCCCGGCTCCATACCGATGAGCTCCTGCTCCAGCCCCGGGGGCATCACCCCCAGCCCCAGACAGAAGCTTAGTTCTTCGGGACGGCCGTCCGGGGGATAGCTTTCATCCTGGTCCAAGCGGATGAGATAATCGATCTTGACGAAAGAGTTCTGGGCGATTTTCATAAAACCTCTGGTGCGTCGCCGCAATCTCAGGACGCCGGTGCAGCGGCGGCCACTGCGGCTCCGGTACTGGGGAACAGGCCGGCCCGCCCTTTGGGAGCGCGGCGGCCTCTTCGGGAGTTGTGGTCAGGGTGGAGAAGGGCCGCCTCACTGCTTGGTGCCCGTGATGATGCGGCCGGTATTGAGCAGATTGCAGCGCACGGACTGGAGGATTTTGATCCCCGATTCCTCCATGACGCGGATCACATCCAGGTCGGTGGTGAAGCCGATGCGCACGAAGATGGGGGCCATCAGGTCTTCGATGCGGGAGAGGTGGCCGCTTTTCTGGCAACGGCTGTGGTTGACCACGATGATCTGGCCGCCCGGTTTCACCACCCGCAGAATTTCCCGACAGACCTGGCGCGGGTCCGACACCGTGGTGATGACATAGGCCGACAACACCGCGTCGAAATAACTGTCGGGGAATTCCAGCCGACCGGCGTCCATGACCCGCAAATCAAATGTGCTGCCGCTGTTGAGACGGGCCGCCTTCTCCCTGGCCTTGTCGATCATGGCCTGGGAGATGTCGATGCCCACCAGCTCGGTCCGGGGCGGGTAGAATTCCAGGGTGGACCCGGGACCGATGCCGATCTCCAGGATCCTCTGGCGGGGCCGCCGGTCCAGATACTGAAAAGCCCGGCGTCGGCCCGGGCCCAGAAGCTGTCCGAAGATGGCGTCATAAAAGGGAGAATAAAAGGAGTACAATTTTTCCATATAACTTGGGCTGACTCTCACCCTCATATGCCTATCCTCACCGGTGCTGGAAGATTCCGGAATCCGGGGCGCCGGAACACCGCGCACACCCCACAAACGTGCCAATTGTATCGCAAAGGGGAAAAAAAAGTAAACTGAATTTTTTCCCGGCGCAGGTTAAGATTCCGCCAGAAGAAGGTTCCGCCCGCCATGGGCCGGACAGGACGGCCTGCCGGCGCAGAGGCCCGGGCCGCCGGGGCCCCCGGCTCAGGAATCATGGGGTTACCAGTTGACATCCCCCCGGCAACCTGAGTATGGTACTCAATCAGAAGGCTGCGATCCGGAACCGGAGAGGAATTCCGGTGACAGGACCTGACGGGAGACAGCCGCATCGATGTTTCCCAAAAGTCTCGCCCGGGATGGGGGGAGGTTGTTGGCATGAGCGACAAAAAAAACCTGGGGTTGAAACGGGTGGTGGTCACCGGACTGGGAATAGTGTCCTCCATGGGACTGGACGTGCCCACCGTCTGGCGGCGCCTGCTGGCCGGAGAATCGGGTGTGAACCGGCTGGGCAGCTTTTCCCATGCACTTCTGGAAAGCTATCGGCCGCCGGATGACTTTCCCCTCATTGCCGGGGAAATCACCAATTTCGACCTCAAGGAAATCCTGCAGACCCGCAAGAAAAACCTGACCAAGGAAGACCTGAAACAGGTCAAATATACCGACCGCTTCACCCAGTTCGCTCTGGCCGCCAGCCTGGAGGCCATCCAGGATACGGGAATGGTGCCGGAGGCCGAGGACCCGGAGAGGGCCGGGGTCATCATCGCCAGCGGCATGGGAGGGGTCGGCTCCTGGGAAGAGTCCATGATCCGCCTCATGAAAGAAGGGGTGCGGCGCGTCTCTCCCTTCCTGGTTCCCAAGATGATCCCCAACCTGGCCGCGGGCAACGTCTCCATCACCTTCAAGGCCAAGGGGCCCAACATCGCTCTGTCCACGGCCTGCGCCGCCGGCTCCCATGCCATCGGCATGGCCTTCCGCTCCATCCAGTTGGGGGAGGCGGACATCATGGCCGCGGGCGGCAGCGAAGCGGCGGTCACCCCCCTGACCATCGTGGGCTTCTACCGCATGGGGGCTTTGGCCACCAACCACAATGACCATCCCCAGGCCGCCAGCCGGCCTTTCGACATCCAGCGCAACGGCTTCGTCATGTCGGAAGGCGCCGGCATCCTCATCCTGGAGGAACTGGAACACGCCCTGCAGCGCAACGCCCGCATCTATGCCGAAATCACCGGCTTCGGCATGTCCGGGGACGCCTACCACATCACCGACCCGAACATGGAGGGCGCCCTGCGCTGTATGCAGAACGCCCTTAAAGACGCGGCCATCTCCCCCGAGCAGGTGGATTACGTCAACCCCCACGCCACCGCCACCCCCGTGGGCGACCGCAATGAAGTGCGGGCCCTCCGGGTGCTTTTCGGGGACCAGGCCTCCCGCCTGCTGGTGAGCGGCACCAAGTCCATGACCGGTCATCTCCTGGGCGCCGCCGGGGCGGTGGAGGCCATCTTCAGCATCCTCAGCATCCGGGACGGCCTCATTCCTCCCACCATCAACCTGGACGAACTGGACCCGGACTGCGCCGGCCTGGACATCGTCACCGGCCAGGCCCGGCCCGTGGAGGTGCGCTACGTCCTTTCCAATTCCTTCGGCTTCGGGGGCACCAACGCGGCCCTGGTCTTTAAACGCTTCGAAGGCTGACCGGCCGGCGCCGCACGTTTCACGGGCGAACCGCGGGAGGCGCGGCGCTTTGCCGTGCCAAGCGCCGGCGCAGCCGCCCGTCCTGCCAGGCGCGGCGGGGCGCCGGCACTGCCGCGAACGTCCTGGTGTGGCCCCGGCGCGCCTTCGACAGCCGGCTGGGGTGGCCCGGGAAGGGGTCTTGGTTTATGCGCGGTGATCCGGTGAGGTTGACGGAAACCCGAGCCTGGCTGCACAAGGCTGCGCTGGACCTCAAGGCCGCAGCCCACTGTCTGACGGCCTCGCCGCCTCTGAGCGCGGCCGTGGTCTTGGCGCTTTTCCTGATGCTTGCCGGCCTGGCCCTGCCTGGCCCCGCCGTTGGGGCTTCCTCTGATGCCCGGTTAAAAGAGGTGATCTCTACGGCCACGCTGCTCCGGGTGAGAAGCGGCGGCACCTGTCACCGTATTCCGGAGCGGGAGAGGGTGCTGGTGGAGGTGACCGACCCGGAGCAGATCCGCACGTTGATCGCCGGGATGAAAATTTCACAGATCTTCAGCGGCTATGCCTGCAAATGCTGCGGCCACCCCACCCTGGAATTTTATCGGGGTCAGGAGTTGCTCGCCGCCCTGGGCGTCCACCACGGCGAAACCCTGAGATGGGCCGGAGGCCCGTGGAGGGGGGACGCGGAGCTTACCCCCGCCGGCTCCGATTTCCTGACCAGATGGCTGGCCGACCGCGGCGTCCCCGAACCCCTGGCGGAATGGGAACGCACCAAGGCCCTCCGGAAGAAGAAGCCGGGGCAGCCCTGAGACGGGGAAAAGGGCACGCGGTCATCTCGTTCCCACTTGGTACGTGGGACCAACGACAGGCGCCGAGCTCGGCTTGTCTGGAAAAGGCGTTCCAACGTGCAAATAGGAAACGAGGATGAACAGTCTTAATTTTTTTAGATGTCTAATAAGAACAAATTCTACGGATTGACATCTCATGAAGATTTTACAATTACTTCTAAAATTGTCATGGGGACGACTTAATTATGTAGTTAGTATTAATTTTGCAAAAATTATTATTGTATGCTTTGGGGCTTCTTTATTATCATTCAATTCTGTTATGGCTGATGATATTTTAGAAGGACTTAAGAGTAATGATGCGGTCACTCGTGCAAAAACAGCTAGGAAAATTAATAATGACCTCCTTAAGCGAAAGAATATAAATACTAAAGAAGCTATAATAAATTCGCTAATTACATTATTAAATGATAGAACACCTTTGGTATCTTATATTATTAGGACAAGGTCTTACTCTCCCAAGCCGAAGCAGGCTAACTACTCTCCTGCAACTGCGGCTGCACGTGCATTGGGCAGATTAGGAGAACAGAGGGCCATTTATGGCTTAGTCAACTTATTTGAGATAGGAACAGAATATGAAAAAGAAGCGGTAATTTATGCTGTTGGATGTTTTGAGGGAGATCAATACTTAGATTTATTATTAAAGTGGTATCCTCAATATATCGGTGAAGTTCAGGAGGCAATTATTAATCAAATTATGCAAAGGCATGAGGTGGACCCTATAAATCTAAAATTATATATAAAAATGATGGTGTTTTTAAGAAAAAATAAGCATAATGATGAAATTAAAAGGTCAATAATACGAATTGCAGGTCTTTTTAAAGACCCTTTACTTATAAACGAAATAAACGATATAATTGATAAAGACGATAAGGACAATAGAGGGAACCAATATCTTTTAATAGATCCTAAAAAATTAATGAAAGCGAGAGACAATAAAGAATATTGCGATGGCGCCTATAAATTTGGTGTAATATGCTCAATATTTATTATCATATCCATGATAGTTTTGATTATTGGATTTAAAAAAAGATCAGAAGGTTGCATATGGTTTGGAATATTAATTGGAATATTATGGGGAATTATGTTTCTTTTTAATCTTATAGGCGCATATTATGATGAATGTTTTCGTGATCCTAAATTAGTAAAACAAGATAGGGAACAAGAAATATTGGATCGCAAACTCAACTTCAGTGAAGACATATCATTTATTATTAAGTATCTAGATAAACTAACAATTAATGCACCTCCATCTTATTCTTATAGTGTTCCTGATGATTATGTATATAAAGAGTGGCTTGGTAAGCGTGGTGAGCTATACCGGATAATATTGTTTGCAAGCGATAATAAATTAGACCAGCTTGTAATAGAACTATTGAATTATTTAAGTAATGATAATTCAAAAAATAAGGCGGGCGCATATTGGGTTTTGTCAAGGATTATTATATTGAGAAAGGGCAATAAAATCGAGGTTGATAAATATAGCGATAATGAGAAAAAGAAAGAACTATTAAATAAAATTATTGAAGAAACTAAATTATTTAAGCCTGGTAAAATGTTACCCGAATATTAAAAGTTCATTCCCAAGCAGAAGCTGGCGAACGAGGTTGAACCAGGCAGGGCCGTGATCGAGGCCCAAAGCAAAGGGGCGGGTTTTTAACCCGCCCCTTCGATTTTCTGGCAGTTCTGTGGTGAGTCGCTTACAGGCCCGGGAAGGCTTTCATGGAGTTCAGCGCCAGGTTGTAGATCAGGCCCGGGAAGATGCCGAACCAGATGGTGGCCGCGGCGGTGAGGACCAGGGCGGCGTTCATGGAGGGCGTGAAGGCGATGGCCCCCAGGTCGGCTTCGGCCGGGCGCATGTACATGATGACGGTGATGCGCAGGTAGTAGAAGACGGAAATCAGCGAGTTCATCACGCCGATGAGGACCAGCCAGAGGTAGCCCGCCTGGATGGCGGCGGAGAAGATGTAGAATTTGCCGATGAAGCCCACGGTGCCGGGCATGCCCGCCAGGGCGAACATGAAGATGGCCATGGCCGCGGCCAGGGCCGGGTGCTGCGCGCCCAGGCCGGCGTAGTCGTTGATGTTGAGGTAGCTGTCCTTCTTGCGGCCCACCAGGATGACCACCCCGAAGGCCCCCACGTTCATCAGAGTATACGCCAGCAGATAGTAAAGCAGGCTCACCCCGCCCAGCTGGTTGGCGGCGATGAGGCCCACCAGGAGGTAGCCGGCGTGGGCGATGGACGAGTAGGCCAGCATGCGCTTGATGTTGCTCTGGGCGATGGCGACCACGTTGCCCAGGGTCATGGTGGCCACGGCCAGGACCCACAGGAGCATGTTCCACTGGGGCAGGAAGGCGGGGAAGACCAGAAACATGATGCGGGCGAAGGCGGCGAAGGCGGCGGCCTTGACGCCCACGGCCATGAAGGCGGTGACCGAGGTGGGGGCGCCTTCGTAGACGTCCGGGGTCCACATGTGGAAGGGCACGGAGGCCACCTTGAAGCCGAAGCCCACCAGGAGCAGGGCCAGCCCCAGAAGGGTGAGGGGCTTGGTCAGGGCGGCGGTCTCCACCAGGCGGTGGGCCAGGTCGTTGAGGTACAGGGTGCCGCCCGAGGCGCCGTAGAGCATGGCCATGCCGAACAGCAGGAAGGCGCTGGAGAAGGCCCCCAAAACCAGGTACTTGATGGCCGCCTCATTGGAGCGCAGGTCCTCCCGGAAGAGCCCGGCCAGGACGTAGATGGCGATGGACATGATCTCCAGGCCCAGGAAAATCATGATGAGGTGGGCGCCGGCGACCATGAGCATCATGCCCAAGGTGGCGAAGAGGATGAGGGCGTAGTATTCGCCCAGGTTCTTGCCGTAGTCCTCCAGGTACTGGCGGGAGATGAGCACGGTGAGGGCCGCGCCCAGGATGAGCACCAGGTAGAAGAAAAAGGCAAAGTTGTCCAGGTAGACCATGCGGGCGAAGTCGTCGCCGGTGCGGCCCCACAGCCGGACGGTCTGCACCGCGGCCACGGCCAGGCCCAGCAGGCTCAACTGGGGGAAGTAGGCCTTGCGCCCCTTGGGGGAGAGGGCGTCCAGAAGCAGGACGACGATGGCCGTCACCGTCAGGGTGAGCCAGGGGCCGATGCTGCTGAGGCAGAAGGTGGGGATGTTGATGGTCATCTCGCCTCCCCCTTAAAGACTTGGGATAAGCTGACAGAGGTGTCTTTGGCCTTTTCCATCATGGCCACGAAGTTGGCCGTGGTGGCCTTGGTCTTGTCCAGGAAGGTGCCGGGGTAGACCCCGATCCAGACAATGAAGATCAGGAGGGGCACGAAGATGGCGATCTCACGCTGGGAGAGGTCTTGTAAGACCTGGTTCTTGGGGTTGGTCACCTCCCCGAACATAACCCGCTGGAACATCCACAGCATGTAGCAGGCGGCGAAGATGACGCCGGTGGCGGCGATGGCGGCATAGACCCAGTTGGTCTTCCAGGCGCCCAGGAGGATCAAAAATTCACCCACAAAGCCGTTCAGGCCGGGGAGGCCGATGGACGACAACGTGACGATCATGAAGATGGTGGCAAAGATGGGCATGGGGGTGGAGATGCCCCCGAAGTCGGCGATCATGCGGGTGTGCCGCCGCTCGTAGATTGCGCCCACGATAAAGAAGAGGGCGCCGGTGGAAAGGCCGTGGTTGATCATCTGGATGATGCCGCCCTGCACCCCGGGCATGTTGAAGGTGAACAGGCCCAGCATGACGAAGCCCAGGTGGCTCACCGAGGAGAAGGCGACCAGGCGTTTCAGGTCCTTCTGCACCATGGAGACCAGGGCGCCGTAGACGATGCCGATGAGCGCCAGGATGCTGAACAGGGGCACGAAGTAGTGGGCCGCCTGGGGGAACATGGGCATGTTGAAGCGCAGGAAGCCGTAAGTCCCCATCTTCAGGAGCACCGCGGCCAGGATGACGGACCCCACAGTGGGGGCCTCGGTGTGGGCGTCGGGCAGCCAGGTGTGGAAGGGGAACATGGGGACCTTGATGGCGAAGGCCAAGCCGAAGGCCAGGAACATCCAGAACTGCATGTGGAAGGGGATGTTGAGGCCGTACATCTTCAGCAGGTCGAAGGTGTAGGTCCCCGTCACCTTGCCGGCGTAGAAGTAGAGCACCAGAATGGCCACCAGCATGAGCAGGCTGCCGAACATGGTGAACAGGAAGAACTTGATGGCGGCGTAGACCCGTCGGGCCGGGTTGCCCCAGACGCCGATGAGCAGGTACATGGGAATAAGCATCACTTCCCAGAAGACGTAGAAGAGGAAGAGGTCCAGGGCCACGAAGACGCCGAGCATGCCCGCGGTGAGGCCCAGCAGGCAGATCATGAATTCCTTGACCCGGTGCTGGACGTCCTCCCAGGTGGCCAGCACGCAGATGGGGCCCAGGAAGGTGGTGAGCATGATAAGCAGCAGGGAGAAGCCGTCGATGCCCACGTAGTAGCTGATGCCGTACTGGGGCAGCCAGCGGTAGTGCTCCACGAACTGCATGGCGGCCGTGGCGTTGTCGAACCGGAACCACAGGGGCAGGGAGAAGAGGAACTCCACGACCATCACGGCCATGGTAAAGCCTTTGAGGGTCTTGTGGTTCTTCCGGTCCAGGAAGAAAAGGACGATGATTCCCGCCAGGGGGAGAAAGACCAGGATGGAGAGCAAGGGCAGTTGCATGGGCGACTCCTAACCGACGTACCCGAGGAGATAGCCGACGATGACGGTGACGCCCAGGAGGATGGCCAGGGCGTAATTGGACAGGAAGCCGGTCTCCAGTTTGCGGAGGTGGGCGCTGAGCCAGGCCACGAAGCCGGCGGAGCCGTTCACCGCGCCGTCCACCACCTGGTCGTCCACCCCGGTCCACAGGAAGTTGGAGCCGTCCTTGATGGGCTCCACCACGGTGGCGTCGTAAAGCTCATCCACATAGTACTTGTTGTACACGTAGTCATAGACGGTGGGGAATTTGGCCACCACCTTGTCCGGCAGCTCGGGCTTGACCATGTACATCTTGTAGGCGGTGTAGATGCCGACGCCGGCCACCCCCATGGAGAAGATCATCATGGCCACTTCGAAAGTGACGGAATGGTGCTCCGCGGCCTTGAGGGGCGTGATGGAGGGCGCCAGGAAATCCCGGAAGACGTGCAAACCCTCGATGATGGGGAAGCCCACAAAGCCGCCCACCACGGAGAGCACCGCCAGGATGATGAGGGGCACGGTCATCAGAGGCGGCGATTCGTGCGGATGCACGTGGGGATCCCAGCGGGCCTCGCCGTGGAAGGTCATAAAGACCGAGCGGAACATGTAGAAGGCGGTGATGAAGGCCGCCGCGGTGGCGATGCCCCAATAGACCAGGTGGCCGTCCACCAGGGAGAAGAAGAGGATTTCATCCTTGGAGAAGAAGCCCGCGAAGGGGAAGATGCCGGCGATGGCCAGGGTGGCCAATATATAGGTCTTGTAAGTGATGGGCATTTTTTTCTTCAGGCCGCCCATCTTGCGCATGTCCTGCTCGCCGTGCATGCCGTGGATGACGGAGCCGGAATCCAGAAAGAGCAGGGCCTTGAAGAAGGCGTGGGTCATGAGATGGAAGATGCCGGAGATGAAGGCGCCCACGCCGCAGGCCAGGAACATGTAGCCCAGCTGGCTGACGGTGGAGTAGGCCAGCACCCGCTTGATGTCGAACTGGGCCAGGCCGATGGTGGCTGCGAAGATGGCGGTGCCGGCCCCGACGATGGCCACCGTGGTCAGGGAGATGGGGGCAAGCACGTAGAGGGCGCTGCACCGGGCCACCATGTAGACGCCGGCGGTCACCATGGTGGCGGCGTGAATCAGGGCGGACACCGGGGTGGGGCCTTCCATGGCGTCGGGGAGCCAGGTGTAGAGCGGCAACTGGGCCGATTTGCCGGTGGCCCCCAGGAAGAGGCACAGGGTGATGGCGGTGATGGTGAGGTCGCCCACCGGGAAGTTGCCGGCCAGGGCGAAGACCTCCCGGAAATTCAGGCTGCCGAAGGTCCAGAAGATGAGGAACATCCCCAGCAGGAAGCCGAAGTCGCCGATGCGGTTGACCACGAAGGCCTTTTTGCCGGCGTCGCTGGCGGACTGCTTCTCGTACCAGAAGCCGATGAGCAGGTAGGAGCAGAGCCCCACGCCCTCCCAGCCCACGAACATGAGCAGGAAGTTGTTGGCCCCCACCAGGGTGAGCATGGCGAAGACGAAGAGGTTCAGGTAGGAGAAGTAGCGGTAGAACCCCGGGTCGTCATGCATGTAGCCCACGGAGTAAATGTGGATGAGGGTGCTCACCCCGGAGACCACCAGCAGCATGATGAGGGACAGGGGGTCCACCAGGAAGGCCACGGGCGCCTGGAAGGCGCCGGAGGCGATCCAGGTGTAGACCACCTTCTCCACGGGCCGGGCCTGGGGCGGGAGCTTCAGGTATTCCAGGAAGATGCCGACGGTGAGGAGGAAACTCAGCCCCACGGCGCCGGAACCGATGGCCCCCACGGTGTTTTTCGACAGCTTCTGGCCCAACAGGCCGTTGATGAGGAAGCCCACCAGGGGAAAGACGGGTATCAGCCAGACATAGTCGATCATGGTGTCAGCCTCACCATTTCATGAGGTTCAGGTCGTCCACGGAGACGGTGGCCCGGTTGCGGAACACGGCCACCACCAGGGCCAACCCCACCGCCACCTCGGCCGCGGCCACGGTCATCACGAAAAAGACGAACATCTGGCCGTCCACGGCTTTGAAGGTGTCGGCGAAGCCGATGAAAGCCAGGTTGACGGCGTTCAGCATCATCTCGATGCACATCAGGATGATGAGGATGTTGCGCCGGATGAGGACCCCGATCGCCCCCAGGGTGAACAGGGCCACGCTCAGTCCCAGATAGCATTCCAACGGCACAGCCATCACGTTTCCCCTTGGCGGCTCATTTGAGCCGGGACTTGGAGAGAATCACCGCGCCGACGATGGCCACCAGGAGCAGGACGCTGGTGACTTCGAAGGGCAGCAGATAGTCGGTGAACAGCAAGCGGGCCACGGATTCGGTGTTGCCCAGGCCCGGGGGTCCGGTCCGGGCCGGGATGATGACGGCCTGCTTCAGGCCGAACATCACCAGGAAGCCCGTGGTCACCGCCAGGGTCACGGCCAGGATCCTGGAGCCCAGGGCGGACATGGGCATGGGCTCTTCCGGCTGCCGCAGGTTCAGCAGCATGATGACGAAGAGGAAGAGCACCATGATGGCCCCGGCGTAAACGATGATCTGGATGGCGGCGATGAACTCGGCGCTGGCCAGCAGGTAGATGCCCGCCACGGCGAAGAAGTTGACGATGAGCCAGAGGGCGCTCCTCAGGGGGTGGGTCTGGAAGACCACCAGGGCGCCGGCGACGAGGGCCGTTCCCGCCAGGATGTAAAAGAGCGTCTGCATTCCCTCGCGCCTCCTATCTCCGCCGGATTGCCCCGCAGGGGACGATGAACCGGTTCATAGCCAATCCCCATCCCGCAGCCGGGACTGTTGCTGAGTGAGTCGTTTGATGTCGTAGATCAGCATCTGTTTCTCGTATTGGGCCAGCTCATAGAGGTTGTTCAACTTGATGGCCGCCTTGGGGCAGGCCTCCTGGCAGAAGCCGCAGAAGATGCAGCGGGTCAGGTCGACCACGAACTCCACCGGATACTTCTCGTGGTATTCGCCTTCCGCCGGAGTGATCTGCTTGATGGCGTTGCTGGGGCAGACCACCATGCACAGGGTGCAGGCCACGCAACGCCGCTCGCCGTCGTCGTCCACCACCAGTTCCGGATGCCCCCGGAAGCGGGGGTAGACGGGGCGCTTCTCCTCCGGGTATTGCAGGGTGATGGGCTTGGTAAAGACCATCCGGAGGGTGGTGGCCAGTCCTTTGAGCAACGGGATGATCATGGAAAACCTCGTGTTCGTGCGTTTCTCGGTCGGCTGTCCGCCCGGGGGCGTCAACTCAGACTTACACCAGCAGCATGACGGCGCCCGTGACCAGGATATTGGCCAGGCACAGGGGCAGCATCACCTTCCAGCCCAACTGCATGAGCTGGTCGAAGCGGAAGCGGGGGTAGGTGCCCCGGATCCAGATGAAAACGAAAACCAGGATGAAGGTCTTGAGAGTGAACCAGATGATGGGCGGCAGATAGGGCCCCTGCCAGCCGCCGAAAAAGAGGGTGACGGCCAGGGCCGAGGCCACGATGATGTGGCAATACTCGCCCAGCATGAACAGGGCCCACTTCATGGAGCTGTATTCCGTCTGGTAGCCCGCCACCAGCTCGTTCTCACATTCGATCAGGTCGAAGGGGGTGCGGGCGCATTCGGCCAGGGCTGCGGTCAGAAAGAGGATGAAGCCCAGGGGCTGGTAAACGATGAACCACATGTCCTTCTGGGCTTCCACGATCTTCACCAGGGAGAGCGACCCGGCCAGCATGAGGACGCCGATGACGGACAGGCCCAGGGCCAGCTCATAGCTCACCATCTGGGCGGCATAGCGCAGGCCGCCCAGGAGCGAATATTTGTTGTTGGAGGCCCAGCCGCCCAGCACCGCGCCGTACACCGCCAGCGACCCCATGGCGAAGACATACAGCAGGCCCACGTTGATGTCGGCGATGACGCCCTGGTTCAGCCCGGCGGCGGTCAGGTCGAAGGTGACCCCGTAGAAGGTGAATTCGTCGGGGAAAATCTGCCGGGCGAAGGGAATCACCGCGAAGGGCAGAAAGGCCGTCACCGCGGTGATGATGGGCGCCAGGACGAAGAGCACCCGGTTGACGTGGGGCGGGGTGAAGTCCTCCTTGAACAGGAGCTTCAACAAGTCGGCCAGGGGTTGCAGCAGGCCCCAGGGGCCCACCCGGTTGGGCCCGTAGCGCAACTGGATGAAGCCCAGCACCTTGCGCTCCATGAGCACGGTGTAAGCGATGGCCGTGAGGAAGACCACCAGCACCAGGGTGATCTTAATGGCGGTCAGGACGATCAGGGCTAACAGGTTCATGATCTCACGCCTTCTGGATGGAAACCCGCACCAGATTGGAGTTGAGGGTCAGGGTGTGGGCCGCGGGTTCGCCGAAATGTTCCGCCAACAACACCACCCCCGGGGGCAGGTCCGCGGACAGGGCCACCGGGGCCGTCACCTCGCCGTAGGACGAGATGACTTTGGCGCTGTCGCCGGCGGCCAGATTGAGGGCGGCGGCATCCTCGGGATGGAGCTCCAGGGCCGCCCCCGGGGTCACCACCAGCGTGCCGCAGGGCTGGTGGGTGGTGAAGGAGCCCGAGTGCTGCAGGGACTTGCCCACGATGAGCACGTAGGGCCGCCGTCCCGGCAGGCTGATATCCAGGTCGAAGGGGACGAACCGGCCCGCGGGCGCGGCGGCAAATCCGGCCGCGGGGACCGTGGCCCGGGGCGCGGCCCCGGCCCACAGGGGCATGGCCGGGGCCATCTCCTGGAAGATGGCGGCGGGGCCGGAATATTTCAGGGGGAAGCCCAGGCGCCGGCCCAACTCGCTGATGATCTGCCAGTCGGGTTTGACGCCGATGGGAGACAGCACCCGACTCGACACCCCCAGGCGGCCGTCGCTGCTGAGGAAGGTGCCTTCCTGCTCCACGAAGACGGCCACGGGCAGGACCACGTCGGCCAGTTTGGCGGTGTCGGTGAGGAAGGCGTCCTGCACCACCATGAAGGAGAGTTTTTGTAAGACCTTTTCCGTCCGGCTGCGGTGGGGCAGCCAGCGCAGGAAGTCGCCGCCCAGGGCGTAGAGGGCCTGGGGGGCGTCCTCGGCGTCGGCCTCCAGCCGGTCCAACACCTCGGGCAAGGTCAGGCCGGGCTGGGAGGCCGGGGCCTGGGGGGCAAAGATTTTCGCCGCCAGTTCGGAGGTGAGCGGCTGCAGGCCGGGCAGCCGGTCGGGCAGCACCCCCACCTCGCAGACGCCCCGGGTGTTGGCCTTTTCCGCCACCGGGTAGAGGCGGCTGCCGGGGGCCTCGGGCTGGCCCACCAGCAGGAAGAGGTCGGCCAGGGCCAGGGCGTTCTGCCCGCCCTTGTCCTGGGCCAGCAGCTCCGCGCCGAAGATGATGGCCGGGGCCTTGGCCTGGGCCAGCAGCTCCGCCGCCTCCTTGAGCAGGGCTTCGTCCACCCCGGTCTTCTTGGCCATTTCCTTGACGGTGGCCTTCTTCAGGGCCTCTTTGAACTCCTCCAGGCCCTGGGCCGGGATGGCCGGGGTCCAGTCGGGATGAGCCGTCAGCAGCGCTTTGATCAGGCCGGCCGCCAGCAGCCGCTCCGAGCCCGGGGCGTAGCGCAGGCTCAAGGCGGCGTTGCGATCGAATTTGGTCAGCCGGGGATTGGCCACGATGAGTTTGAAATCGTCTTTCAGGGACGCTTCATTGATGGCCCAGCCCAGGGGCGGCAGCTCCGGCGTCACGTCCATGCCCACCACCAGGGCCAGGTCGGCTTTGGGCAGGTCCTCTATGGTCCCCAGGACGAAGCTGAAGCCCTTGCCCTTGGCAGCCTCGGTGAGCGTCAGAGGTGAGGCGTAAGCCTCCCGAGGCCGGGGGCCGGCCTCTGCGCCCTCCACCTGGGGCCAGCCGAAGATTTCAGCCAGGGCCTCCAGCGCCCGCACGTAATGGTAACGGGCCGGGTTGTCCACCTGGTTGGTGCCCAATCCCGCCCGGAAGAATTTCTGGAAGAGGTAGTTGGCCTCATTGGTGGCCCGGGGGGAGCCCACGCCGTAAACCGCGCCGGGACCCTTCTCCTCGATGATCTCTTTGAGGCGCCGGGCCGCCAGGTCCAGGGCCTCCTCCCAGTCGGCCTCCCGGAAGGCGCCGTTTTCCTTGATGAGGGGCGTCCTGAGGCGGTCCTCCGCGGTGAGCACGGGGAAGCCGAAGCGGCCCCGGCCGCACAGGAGCACGCTGTCTTCGTTCACCACCCGGACCACCTGGCCGTCCCTGGTGTGCACCTGGTAGGTGCAGCCGCCGCCGCAGAAGGGGCAGACCGTTTCGGCCCGCTCCACTTCCCAGGCCCGGGCCCGGTATTTGAAGGTCTTGTTGATGAGGGCCCCCACCGGGCAGATGTCCACGCAGGAGCCGCAGAACTCGCAGTCCAGGGGGAGCAGGCCGCTGCCCAGCTCGGTGAAGTAGCCCCGGTGCATGAAGTTGATGGCCATGGCCCCCACGTGGTCCCGGCAGATGTGCACGCACCGGCCGCAGGTGACGCAGCGGTCCGGATGGCGCTCGATGAGCCGGGAGACGTAGTCGATGTTGGGGGCCGTGGGCTGCGCTTCCAGGTCCACCTGGCCCACCCCCAGGGCGTGGGTCAGCTCCTGCAGCTCGCACTCGCCGCCCTTGTCGCAGATGGGGCAGTCCAGGGCGTGGTTGATGAGCACCAGCTTCATCAATTCCTGGCGGATGGCCCGGAGCCGGGGCGATTCGGTGACCACCTCCTGCCCTTCGGCCACGTAAGTGGCGCAGGCCGGCAGGGGGCGGGGCGGCCCCGGTTTCACCTCCACCACGCAGATGCGGCAGGAGCCGATGGGCTTCAGCGCCGGATGGTAGCAGAGGTAGGGGATGAAGATGCCGTGCTCTTTGGCCACTTCCAGGAGGGTCTTGCCCGGCTCCGACTGGATGGCCCGGCCGTCGATGGTGAGGTTAACCATAAGTGCTTCCCGTTGTGAGGTATGCGGATGGAGGTGGGGCAAGGCCCACCATCAAACAAATGGATGATGAAATCCTCAACAGAGGTTAATCCTCTTTAAAATCCAGCACTTCAAAATATCCCTGTCTTTCCACGCACTTGAGGAAGATTTTCTTCTTGCCCATCTTTTCCGGCTTTTCCGGCTTGACCCCCAGCAACCCGAAGAAATCCAGACTCTCCCTTTCCATTTTCTTCAAGGACTCAAACCCGGAATGTTTTTCGGCCAGTTTCAGGTCCATTTCGAAGATTGTCCCCGGGTATTCCTCCAACTCCAGGAAGACCGTCTTTCTGATGCCGCCGACCGTGGCGCCCCCCGCGGCGGCGTCCCCCTTTTTGTAAGAGATGCCCAGCTTGCTGATGGTGCCCCTGTGGGTCCACTGATCCGAACACGACCCTCCCAGGAAGAGCAGGGCCATCACTAAGCCAAAGAGAACCGATTTTTTCATGGGGATATGGCTCTCCTTAAAAATATTGCCTTGAGGCTGCTTAAAAAATTGGCCGACACCACTTTTGGTCATCCTGAGCGCCGCTGCAGAATCTAGTATTTATGACGGCTGCATTCATGCATGGCGTTCAGGACGGCAGTAACATCCTTTTAAATGAGCCTCTGTTTTTATGATTTAATATCAACCACTTTATAATAAACCGAATCCTTGTGCGGTTGGTCTTTTTCCTTTTTGGCTTTAATGGTGACCGCCTTACCCTTGAATCGCTGGTCTATGTGATTGGAAATATCTGCAAGGCTGCAGGGGAACTTAAAAGACATCCCGAACTTCTTAAAATCGTCCGAATAAATGAGAAACACTTTTCCTGGCTGGCCGTCGAGTTTAATCCCGAAGGCATTGAGCCCTGTGCCTGCCAGCTGATAATGGTGTTGCTTCATTATTACTGTTCCCTGAAACGTCTCGAATTTCTCTGCACAAAGAAATCCGCTGGTGAGGAACATGAAACCAATTATCAGCAGGACGATGGGAAATACCCGTGACTGTCGCATGGCCTACCTCTACGTTTGCAAAAATTATCTGCGGGTCCAACAATTCGACGCGCCGCTGTCCAAATCGTGCTAGCCCTGCATGACGACGGTTTATTTCTGCTAAATACCCCCGTTGCTGTTCCGGCGGGCGGGGACGCCCGCCCTCCCGTTTACCTGCGGCGCGCGGTGCGCGCCCTACATGATGCTTCGATGCGGCGGGCGGAGCCCGCCCTACCGCTTACTGCTCACTGCTCACTCACCTGTCCACGTCCGCCAGCACGATGTCCATGGTGCCGATCACCGCGATGAGGTCTGCGAGCATGCGGCCGGTGCACATTTTCTCAGTGGCGTTCAGGACCACATACGAGGGCGTGCGGATCTTCACCCGGAAGGGGCGGCCGCTGCCGTCGCTGATAATGAAAACGCCGAACTCGCCCTTGGGGGCCTCGATGCACTGGTAGACCTCGCCCGCCGGCGGGGTGACGCCCTCCTGGATGAGCTTGAAGTGGTTGATGAGTCCGGCGATATCGGTATACACCAGCTCCTTGGGCGGCAGGCTGAGGCGCGGGTCGTCCACCTTGATGGGGCCGGCGGGCAGCTTTTCCAGGACCTGGCGCACGATGAGGTTGGACTGCAGCATCTCCTGCATGCGCACCAGATACCGGGAGTAGGTGTCGCCCTCCTTGGTGCCCAGGGGGACCTTGAAGTCGAAATCCTCATAGCTGGAGTAAGGGTTGTCGCGGCGCAAATCCCAGTCCACCCCGGAGCCCCGGGCCATGGGGCCGGACCAGCCCCAGTTCATGGCCTCTTCCGCGGTGAGGGTCCCCACGCCCACGGTGCGCTGCTTCCAGATGATGTTCTGGGTGAGGAGATTGTCGTAGTCCTTCCACAGGTCGGGGAAGGTCTTGACGAACTCCCAGGCTTTCTCCATGAACCCTTCGGGCAGGTCCGCGGCCAGCCCGCCGACCCGGAAGTAGAGCGGGAACATGCGGGCCCCGGAGACCATCTCGCACAGGTCCATGATCTTTTCCCGCTCCCGAAAGGCGTAGAAGAGCGGGGTCATGGCCCCCAGGTCGTGGCCGTGGGTGCCCAGCCAGAAGAGGTGGGAGGCGATGCGGGTGAGCTCTGTCAGCATCACCCGGATGTACTGGGCCCGCTTGGGGACCTCGAGGTCCAGGAGCTTTTCCACGGCCAGGCAGAAGCCGAAATTGTTGGCTTCGCCGGCCAGGTAGTCCACCCGGTTCATGAGGGGCAGGCACTGGTGGTAGGTGCGGCCCTCGCACATCTTTTCGATGCCCCGGTGGAGGTAGCCCAGATCGGGCTCGGCCCGGACGATGACTTCGCCGTCCAGTTCCACCAGCACCCGGAGCACCCCGTGGGTGCTGGGGTGGGAGGGGCCCACGTTCAACAGCATGGTTTCGGTGCGTTCCATGGTCTTGACCTGTTCCATGCGCCTCACCTAATAGCCCCGCTGGGGGAATTCCTTGCGCAGGGGATGCCCCGCAAAGTCGTCGGGCAGCAGGATGCGCTTCAGGTTGGGGTGGCCCAGGAAGCGGATGCCCATGAGGTCATAGGCCTCCCGCTCGTGGAAGTCGGCGGTGGCGAACACCTTGACCACCGAGGGCAGCACCGGGGCCCCGTCGCTGTCGCAAAAGGCCTTGAGGGTGAGGCGGTCGTGATTCTTATGGGAGTAGAGATTATACACCGCGGCGAAGCGGGGGCTGGCCGGATGGTAGTCCACCGCGGCGATCATGGACAGGTATTTGAAGGAGAGGTCCTCGTCGTCCCTAAGGGCGGTGAGTATCTCCACCAGGCGGCCGGGCTTGACCACCACGGTGGTGTCGCCCCGGTATTCGCTCGCCTCCACCACTTCGGCGGGGAATTTGGCCTGCAAAAAATCGGCGGCGGGGTGCATCAGGCCACCTCCAGTTTCCGGGCTTCCAGGCGCTCCAGGTATTTCCGGGTGATGAAGGGATCCTTGAGGATCTGCTCGTGCAGCTTGAGGATGCCGTAGAGCAGCCCCTC
>VGSQ01000045.1 GCA_016874975.1 Deltaproteobacteria bacterium | reverse complement strand
CGTGGCCGAAAAGCTCGCTCTCCAGGAGCTCTTCGGGGATGGCGGCGCAGTTCACCGGGATCAGGGGGCCCTGGCCGCGGTGGCTGTTGTAATGGATGGCCTTGGCGACGAGCTCCTTGCCGGTGCCCGATTCCCCCAGGAGAAGCACCGTGGAATCGGTGTCGGCCACCTTCCGGATGAGGTCGAAGGTCTGGGTTATGGCCTCGCTGGCGCCGATGATGTTGGCGAAGCCGAAACGTCGGTGGAGCTGCTTCTTCAGCTCCAGGTTCTCCTGGCGCAGGTGCCGGTGCTCCAGGGCCCGCTTCACCACCAGGCGCAGCTCCTGGGGGTCCACCGGTTTGGCCAGGTAATCATAAGCCCCCAGGCGCATGGCGGCCACGGAGGTTTTGATGGTGGCAAAGCCGGTGATGATGATGCACAGGCAACCGGGATGGTGGCGCACCAGATATTTGAGGACGTCCATCCCCCCCAGTCCGGGGAGCGCCAGGTCCGTCACCACCAGGTCGAAGGGCTGCTCCCTGATCCTCAGCAACCCGGTTTCTCCGTCCGGGGCGGTCTCCACCTCGTAGCCCTCCTGGGCCAGAATCTCCTGGGAGAGCCTCGCGCTGGGAGCGCTCGTCCTCGATGACCAGAATGGCGGCGTGATATTTCATATACGGGGGTTGTAATGGAAAATGGGAGAGGTGTCAATATTATGACAGAAATTTCGCTTTTTTTTTCAAGGACTGTTCATCCTGGGGTTGACTTCCAGGAACGGCCTTGCTAAGGTAGGGCCACTCAACCGAAGGGAAAGCTCTTGCTGCCTACCTTCTTCTTCATCCTTGGGGCGTATACCCTGTATGCCCTCATCGCCTGCTGGTATCGACGTCGTTCCTCTCACCTGGTAAGGCGGCGAGGAATGCTCTCCCCCCGGGGGATGATACTGGTGGGAGGGGGTGTCCTGGCCGGAGTCCTGGCCTGGCTGCTCACCTGGTTGCCGGGAGCGGAGGAGAAGTCCCTCAACCTGGCGGGCGTGCTGGGCATCCCGGAAGCGGAAACCCGAGTGGCGGCCGATGCCGGGAACCGGGTGGAAAGCCCCCCCCTGAAAAGCCTCGCCCAGGGAGCGCATCCCACCTACCCGTTGCTCCATCCCGAGATGCCGTCGGCCCTGCTGATGGCGGAAAAAACCGCCTCCACGGCCCCCCCGGTGCGCAAACCCCGGTTGAGACAGGCGCCCTCGCTCCCGGATCGGAATAATGTCCGAGGTTCGGTGACCAAGTCCTCCAAAAAGGAAAAGGCGCCGCTGGTCAAGGCCAAAACCAAGAAGAAAAAGCCTTCCGGCAAGCCCCAAGGAGGGAGGTCTCCCAGCGACACCAGTTGACCCCCGGTGCCGGGCGGCGGTCCTGGACGGCGCCTGAGGGCCTGAGCCCGGCGGCCGGGCAGACCCGGCCCGAAAGAGATGAGTCCCGTCTCTGGTCCGCACCTGCATCGGCACAGGACCCTCCGGTCTTGCAGCCGCCTCCTTCCGCCCCCTGATGCTGCGGCCACTCCTCCATACAGGTTGACGCCTTGACCCCCCCTACCGGGCAGCACACCGGCGCCATTGCCCGAGCCGCGGGCAGCATGAGCGTGGCGGTCTTTGCCAGCCGCATCCTGGGGCTGGTCCGGGAACAGGTGTTCGCCGCCCTGTTCGGGGCCGGCCGGGCCATGGACGCCTTCGTGGTGGCCTACCGCATTCCCAACCTGCTCCGGGACCTCTTCGCCGAAGGGGCTCTGTCCACCGCCTTCGTCACCGTCTTTTCCCGGCAGGAGCAGCGTCTGGGGCTGGCCCGCACCTGGCGCCTGGCCAACAACGTCCTGGCCTGGCTCTGCCTGGTGGTGGGGGCCATCACCCTGGTGGGCATCTTCCTGGCCGAGCCCCTGGTGAATCTCATGGCCCCGGCCTTCGGTCGCATCCCCGGCAAGCTGGAGCTCACCGCGCAGCTCACCCGCATAATGTTCCCCTTCCTCCTGTTCGTCTCCCTGGCGGCCCTGGTGATGGGCGTACTCAATACCCGGGGGAAGTTCTTTCTGCCGGCCCTGGCCCCCAGTTTCTATAATCTGGGCTCCATCATCGGCGGCGTCAGCCTGACTCTGGCGGCCCCCTTCTTCGGCTGGCAACCCATCGTCGGCATGGCCCTGGGCACCCTCCTGGGCGGTTTTTTGCAAATGGCGGTGCAGCTTCCCCTCCTCTTCCGGGTGGGCTATCGGCCCCAGTGGGTGCTGGACCTCAAGGACGAAGGGCTGCGACAGGTCTTAAAACTGATGGTGCCCGCGGTGGTGGGCCTGTCCGCCACCCAGATCAACGTCTTCATCAACACCTTCTACGCCGCCCGGTGCATGGAGGGGAGCGTGGCCTGGCTCAATTACGCCTACCGTCTGGTGCATCTGCCCCAGGGGCTGTTCGGGGTGGCTTTGTCGGTGGCCACCCTGCCGCTGCTCTCCCGCTGCGCCGCGGCGCATGACCTGCCGGCCCTGAAGGGCGCCCTCGCCTCCTCCCTGAACCTGGCCATGCTGGTCACCATCCCCGCCGCCCTGGGGCTCATGGCCCTGTCCACGCCCATCTGCGCGGTCATCTTCGAGCACGGCCGCTTCACCGCCTTCGACACCGCCCAGACGGCCCAGGCCCTCATTTACTACAGCCTGGGCCTGCTGGCCTTCGCCGGGGTGAAGATTATGGTGCCGGCTTTTTATGCCTTAAACGACACCCGCCTGCCCGTCCTGGGAAGCTTCCTCACCGTGGCCGCCAACTTTGTGTGCATCAACCTGACCCTCGCTGCTCTGGGGCATCGGGCCATCGCCCTGTCCACCTCCCTCAGCATGGTGGTGAACCTCCTCTTCCTGGGGGTGATGCTGCACCGGAAACTGGCCGGTCTGCCGCTGGCCTCCCTGCTCCGGACGCTGGCCCAGGTGACCGGCGCGGCGCTCCTCATGGCGGGCGCGGTCTACCTGGCCCACGGTTGGCTCAGCGCCTGGATGGGCCCCGGTCTGCTCGCCCGCCTCATGGTCCTGGCCGCCTGCATCATCCTGGGCCTGGCCCTCTACGGCCTGGCCGTGCAGGCGCTGGGCGTCCAGGCCTGGCGCGACCTGGCCCAACAGATGCGGCTGCGGAGCTCCGGCGAGCAGTAGAAAAGGTGCCAGGAGCCGCCGCAGCCCCGGGCCTGCTCCCGGAAGTCTTTTCCCCCTGACCCCCGGGCGGAACCCGGGCATCCGGAATGTAAAGCCCGCCTTGCCCGCCGTTCGGCCACCACCGGACCTGCACCCGGCAAGGCGGGGACGTCCGTGCCACCTGGATTTCCGGTTCGCGGGGCTATCCGGTTCCCGGAATTCCGCCGGGAACGGCGGCAGGCGCGGCGCTTTCAGGGAAAGGTCTCTTTCCTCCTTGGGTCAGGATGTCGGGCAACCGCGCTTGCGGGCTCGGTGGGGGGGGTGGAGAGCCGGCGGCGGGAGCCGGGGAATTTTAAGTGGGGCCGGGAAAAAACCGATAAGGCAATAGGGCCGTTCCCGACCTTCCGGGGCGCGGGAGCGGAGGTCGGGCGCCGTCACCCGAGCGGCAGGAACCAAGGCCGGGCAGTCTCCCCCGGGGCCCCGGCCTGGGGCGGACGCGAATCATGATGAACCTTTCCCAGACCCCCGAGGCTTCGCAGGTTGAGCGAGAGCCCCCTGTGCGCAGGATTTCCGCAGGGGTGCGGGAAGAGGAAGTCTGCCGCATCCTCAACCTCAAGAAGAACCTGGATTACAGCGACATCTTGATCAAGTACGCCTCCAAATACCTGCATCTGGGGTGGGACCTGGTGGCGGTGAACGCCCGGGGTGACGCCACGTTGGGGCTGGATTTCACCCTCCCCGAGGAGCTGTGGCAGCCCCGGCTGACGGAACTGGGAATGGAAGGGGTGCAGGTGAACCTGGGGTTGCGCACGGGGCTGCCTTCCCACCTGCTGGTCCTGGAGGTGCACCGGGAGGAGAGCCTGTTTCCCTTCAACCAGCGGGGGGACTGGGCCTCGGGGTGCGTGGCCCAGGTGGGAGAGGAGCGGGAGCAGCACTACTACCTTTTGCCCCAGGGCTGGACGCCCCCCCCGTCTTTTTTCCTCACCTCCTTTCAGATCATGGTGTTCGGGGAAGGCGGGCTGGTGCTGGCCCCGCCCTCCCTGGAACCCCGGGTCCAGACCAATCTGAGGTGGCTCCAGCCGCCGTGGGAGAGTCCCCCCAGTCGGCTGAGCCCGGTGCTGGGCAAGTTTCTCCAGAAACATTCGCCCGCCCCGCCCCCGGCGGCGCCGGTGTCCAGGAGCGGCGACCTGCCCCGCTGGGAGGAAATCTACCCCCTCATTGCCAGGCGCCCCGGGGTGTTGCAGGCCCTGTTGGCCCCGGCGGAAGACCCGGAGGTTTACTACCACGGCCTCCTGGCTGCGGCCCGGGCGGCGGGGCTGAGCGACGTCCGGCTGCTGACGGGGCTCCTCTGGCACGCCCCCCTGGGGGACGCCCGGCGCGACCCGGAGCGCTGGCAGTCCCTCCAGGAAATCCTCTCCCTGGCGGACCGGGGTGAGGCGGCGGCGCGGCGCCCGGAAGACGCCCCGGAGAGAGGCGGCTGGAAGGGGGAGCCCTCCGCCCGACGGGGGGAAGAGGGTGAGGCCCGACACCACACGGAGCACGGGGAAGCCCCGCCGGCGGTTCCCGGAATTCCTCCCCTGCCGCCCCGGCATGGACCTGCACCGCAGGGGAACGGCAGCCGTGGGCGGCAGAAGGAGGAGGATTACCGGGGGCATGGGTCTCAGGGTGGGGAACCCCACGGCTCCTCTGACTGGGATCCCTGGTCCCAATTCTTCCGTTTGGACAGGGACAGTTTGATGGTGGACCGACGCCGCTACGAAGCCATGATCTATGAATTAGGGAAGCTGGGCGCCTGGCATGAGGTCCTGAAACGGGAGACCCGCACCAACAAGCAACTGCGTGAGAAGCTGGAGAGCCAGTGGACCCGAGACCTGCAATACTATCGGGAGCTGGCCCTGAAAAACCGCAAGAAAGGCTGGTACCGATGGTGGCAGGAAGATTAGGGCGGCAGGAGGACCATCCCCCGGACTACAGCGGCCGCCGGGACGACGCACTAGTTCTGGAAATCGTCCGGCCGGGAGAAGAGGACGTCGTGTTTCTGCCCATGCGCCTGCAAAGCATGTCGGCCCAGGGAGTCACTCTGGAAGGGCTGCCCGGCCAGATGGGCGAACTTCCCGCTGAACCGGCGGGGCACCCCGTCACCATCCACCTTCCCGCCGACCGCGACGGCGGCCTGACCCACATTCCCGCCACTTTGCTCTGGACCCGGGTCCGGCATCAGGGCAGCCAGGGAAGACTGCTGGCGGGGCTGGAGTTAGAGGAGCCCAGCCTCCGGGTCCGCCAGGCTCTGGAGGCGTACCTGCCTCAGTATCCCCGGGATCTCAAGGGGCTGTGGGACCACTGGGACCGGTCCCAGGAGGAGCAGGCCCCGGCCCCGCCGGTGGTCATTGCCGCGACGCCCCCGGTTCTCACCGAGCCCTCCCGGCATGCCCCCCGGATGGAGTCCGCATTGCCGGCAGAAACGGCGGCAGAGCCCTCCTCCCACAGCTTGGACTTCCCCATCTATCTGGTGGCGCTGGGGAGCGCCGCGGTGGGGCTGCTGCTTTTCACCTTCGGACCCGAATCCCTCCAGGCCTACGGCGCCATCCTGGCCATTTACGGCAGCCTGGCCATGGGCGCCCGGAGTGTCTGGACCATGTGGCAGCGGGCCGGGGCCAGGGCCCGCTAAACCCCGATGTTCGGGGGAGGACCGGGCCCCCCGGTCCCTCCTCTTATGACGAACCTTTTTATTCAACCGAACGACCAGAGGCGACATGAACCGGAAGCTATGGTGCATCGGCGGCGGCAAGGGCGGAGTCGGCAAGAGCATCTTCACCCTGGGGCTGGGGCTGTGCCTCTCCCGCCTGGGCAGGAAAATCATCCTCATGGATCTGGACCTGGGGGGAGCCAACCTGCACACCCTCATGGGGGTGCGCTATCCCGCCCTCACCCTGGAAGACTTTTTCCTCAAACGGGTCAGTCGTCTGGAAGACCTGATCATCGACACCCAGATCGAGGGTATGGGCCTCATCTGCGGCGCGGACGACATCCTGGGCGCGGCCAATCCCACCTATTCCCAGAAAATCCGGGCCCTGCAACAGATTGTGGATTTGCCCGCGGACCTGGTGCTGTTGGACCTGGGGGCCGGCACTTCATTCAACATTCTGGATTTCTTCAATTATTCACCTGGAAAGCTCTGCATCCTGACCAATCAGACCACCTCCCTGCAGAATGTCTACGGTTTCATCAAGAGCGCCCTCTACCGACATATCTCCCGGGAATTCCCCCGGGACCATGACCTTCTGGATCTCCTGCAACCGCTCGACCCGCAAAACGGCAATGAAAACCTGGACTCCATGGAGGAGATCAGAGCGCACCTGGAAGACGGAGAGCGCCGGGCCCGTCTCGATCGTCTGCTGCAGGATTTCACTGTGCACCTGGTGGTCAATATGGTGAAGGGCCCCCGGGACCTTCAGGCCCCGGTCATCATTCAGAAGGTGTGTGAGTCGTTCCTCTCCATCCGCCCGGAAGTTTTGGGGCACATAACTTCCGACCCCGAGGTGGAGCAGGCCGTCAACCGCATGGTGCCCTTTCCCCTGGGCCGGCAGGACAGCCCCGCGGCTCGGGACCTGGGGCGGATAGCGGCGTTGCTCCTGGAAAAGAGCGGCCTCGCGTCCCAGGTACACGCCGGGGTCCGGGCCCGTGCGGCCGTGGACGGCTCCAAGCCCTGGCACGTCCATCAGTCCGGGGCGTCCATCTGACCTTTCCATTCCGGCAGGGCCGGGGATGCCGGTCCTGCCCGCGTCGCCATTTTTCCAAGCCATCTCACCCCGGCCCGCGCCGCCTTCTGCCAAGACCGGCCGTCTCCGGCAGGGGGGTCGATTGACAGCGCCGACTTGCCTCTGTTATTTTTACCGTGAAAATCACGGGTCTGTAGGGGCGGGTTTGAAACCCGCCCCTACAAAAGGTTTTTCATGCCCGGGGGTGGCCCCGTTGGGGCCATGAGCATTTCATAGCAGTCGCGCATGGGCCGTTGGCCCACCCAACCCCAGCCCTCTCCCCCGCCGGGGGAGAGGGGGATAAGGAACTTTTCCTAACAGTCGCGCCTGGGCCGCCGGCCCACCCGTAAGACATGAAAAGATTTTGTGGGGGGAGGACCGGGGGAACTCAGTTCCCCTGCCCTCCCCCCACACCCCCCTCCCAACCCCCTTTATTGGCGGCCGGGGAAGGCGGGGCCTGTAGCCCCGACTTCCCCGGCTCATAAACAAGCGATCTGAGATGGGGGGAGGGGGTGTGGCGGAGTTGGTAAGGGGCTGCGCCCCTTAGCCCCCTCCCCCCCCACGAAAGTCTTTTAAGATAGGAGGAGCGTCGCCCATGCCCAGGGAAAACCAGGAGCGGCACCATTACAGCGAGGTGTTGGAGCAGCTCAAGACCTGCTTCCCCTATCCCGTCTCCAATCCCGTCATGGACGGCTATTTCATCCATGCCATGTCCCGTTTCCTGGACAAGGTGGACGACCTCAAGAGCGCGGTGCCCATCCTGGGGTTGGGGGATCAGCGCCCTTATCTCAACAGCCAGGCTTCCGCTTTTCCTGAAGAGCTGAGCACCGTGCAGGAGCTCACCGGGGTGCTGGTGGACTACTGCCGGGGCATGCCCGTCTGGGGGCACCCCAACTCCCAGGTGAACGTGGTCCCCACCACCTCCATTCCCAGCATCATGGCCTTCATGGCCGGGGCCATTTACAACCCCAACATCATCTGGGACGAATATTCGGCCCGCTTTGCCGAAGCGGAGATCGAAGCCGTGGCCATGGTTTCGGACCTGGTGGGCTATGATCCCCAGCAGTCCGGCGGCGTCTTCACCTTCAGCGGCACCGGCACCATCTTCTACGGCGTCAAGCTGGCCCTGGAGCGCCTTTTCGGCGGCCGGCTGATGCAGCAGGGCCTGCGGGAGGAGGTGAAGATCGTGGCCTCGGCCTCGGCCCACTACGCCAAGCTCAACGCCGCCGGCTGGCTGGGGGTGGGGATGCGGAACTTGGTGGCCATTCCCGCCACCCGGGACAGCGAGATGTCCCTCCCCGACCTGGAGGATTATTTGCGCCAGGCCTTCGGCGCCGGGGAGAAAGTGGCGCTCATCATCGCCACCATGGGCACCACCGACGCCTTCGGTCTGGACGATCTGGCGGGCATCGTGCAGCTCCGGGACCAGTTGTCCCAGGAGTACCGCCTGGCGGCGCCGCCTTACATCCACGCCGACGCGGTCATCGGCTGGATCTGGGCCGTCTTCCGGGACTACGATTTCGACCACAACCCCCTGGGCTTCCGGGGCCGCACCCTCCGGGCCCTGCGGGATTCCGTGCTGCGCCTGTCCAGCCTGGGCCAGGCCGACAGCCTGGGGGTGGATTTTCATAAAACCGGGTACGCCCCCTATATCAGCAGCGCCTTTCTGGTGCGGGACCGGCGCCACCTGACGCTGCTGTGTCGGGAGCCCGACAAGATGCCCTACCTCTACCAGTTCGGGCACTACCGGCCGGGCATCTACACCCTGGAGTGCTCCCGCCCCGGCACCGGCGCCCTGGCGGCCCTGGCCAGCATGCGGCTGTTCGGCAAAAAGGGGTACCGGGTGCTCATCGGCCACATCGTGGAGATGGCCCAGACGCTGCGGGAGCGCCTGGAGGCCCACCCCTTCATTGATGTGCTGAACGACTTCAACTACGGGCCCGTCACCCTCTTCCGGGTTTATCCCCAGGGCGTCGAGGCCCGACAGGCCTTTGCCCGGGAATTGAGCGATCCCGCCTACCGGGAGGCCCTGGAGCGGCACAACCACTACAACCGGCGCATCTTTGAGCTGGTGCGCGAGCGGGCCATGCGGGGGGAAGGGGTGCTCCTGTCCTGGACCAACGCCTACCGGCACGCGGATTACGACGGCGAGCCGGGGCCGCCCATCGCCGCGCTCAAATCCTTCATCCTCAGCCCCTGGACCGACGTGGCCGCGGTGGACCTGGCGGCCCGCCAGGTCGTGGAGGCCCGGGAGCAGTTGGCGGCGGAGGAGGGAAGTGAGCAGTGAGCGGGGAGCGGTCGCAGCCGGGCTGCCGGCCCACCCGTAAGCCATGAAAAGGCCGGTGGGGCGGGCGTCCCTGCCTGCCGCCGGCCCCAGACGATGGTGCGTGAGACGCACCCTACGGAACATCTTTTCAAGACAGTTTGGGAACATGGCTTGGAGGGGTGGGGGTTAGAGATTCTGACGGGTCAAGATGGAGTATGGTGGCACCGGCGTCTCGCCGGTGGTTCCTCGCATCATGCTTTCCAGGCCGGGCTTCAGGGCGGGACCTGGCGAAGCGCCACTCGGCCGCCGGGCTGGAAGAGAGCGCAGGTGAGGACACCTGTGCAGGCTCAGGCGCCGGAGGCACGGCGGCCTTTTCCCAGGAAAACATCCGTGGAGTTGATGTGGGGCTGCTTTTATCACTGCAGGCCCCGGCCCCTGCAGTATCCCCAGGTGGCAGCGGTGTCCTCACCTGTACCGGGCCGAAGTCCGGTGTTGGCCAAGCGGCGGGCGGAGCTCGCCCTACCTCTCAGGGGTTCTCACCTTCAACCGGAGAACCAGGGACAAGATGTGGCCCTAACGCCTCCGGGGGTGTGAGCGCGGAACACCCGAGGTCGGGTGTCCCACACCAGACTCCCTAAATCTGCCGGGAGACCGTTTCCGGTTCGCCGCCGGGGCGTCCCAACGGCTCCCGCCAGACCATCAGATAAAGCACGCCGGGCCCTGGGTTCTTCATGGCGTGGGCGATGCCCGGCGGGATTTGGATCATGGTGCGGTTGCCGGTGATGGCCCGTTCCTGCACCCGGCCTGCCGTCGCCTCCCAGAGGAAAACCCCGGCGCCGTGGAAGGGATAGAGCCACTCCTCATGAACCGGATGCAGATGATGGCCCCGGGACTGGCCGGGCAGGATGGACACCAGATGGAAGCTCTGGGCCAGGGCGGCGGGCTGACGCACCCGCCCGCTCAGGGGAAAGATGCTGAAACCCTGGGCGTCTGCCCGCATTTCGCGCTCCAGATCGATGAATTGCACTTGTGCCATGGGCGACCCCCTTTGGCTTCCTGCCCCGGCCCCGCCCACCGGGCAGGCTTCACGGGCCTTGAGCGTTGTTCAACATAACTCCTGGTTTGAATGTCAGGGCATGATCTCCGGGTCCCTCGCAGGAGGAGGCTCTGGAATTTACCATTGCAAAATCCTTGCCGAATCCTGCGGCAAGGGAGTAATCAGCAGGCAACGGACCTGCGTGGGGGCATATGGCCGGTCTCAATGACCTGGTGCTGGTTTATCTGGACCGGGAGCCGGGCTTTTTCGCCCGCCTGAACGACATCCAGCCGGACGTCAAGCGGGGCTGGTTCCGGGTGGAGCTGCTCGTCCTCACCATTCCCCCTCAGACCGTCACCTGGATTCTGGAGGAGGCCCACATCAACGGGGAGGAATTCACCATGGAGGGCCGCCCCGTGCGGCTCAGCCCGGTTCCCCCCAAACCGGCCCCCGCCCCCGACGCCCCCCAGCCTGCGGGCGGAGGCAAGGTCATTCCCCTGAAGCGCAAGCCTTCCTAACCCAAGGCCCTCACGCCGCCCTGACTCAGCCGCGGCCCGCTCCCGCACCCGCCGTCCTCTCTCTCCTCAATAATCTCATTGTAAAGGAGGAGCCGATGTTATTAAAATAAAATGTAAACGTAATCTTCATCGGGGTATCGAACCGTTCATGCGCATTCTCCTCATCCAGCCCACCACCTGCTATCCCGACAAGCGCCCGCTGCGCAGCCGCACGCGCTGGCTGTTGGGGGTGACCCTGCCCTATCTGGCCGGGCTGACCCCCCGGGGCATCGACGTGGAGCTGGCGGACGACCGCCTCGGGGAAATCCCCTATGAGCGGCGCTACGACCTGGTGGGCATCACCGCCACCTGCGCCACGGCCCGGCGGGCCTACGAGATCGCCGGTGAATTCCGCCGCCGGGGCGCGCCCGTGGTGATGGGCGGCTTCCACGTCAGCCTGCATCCTGAAGAAGCCCTGGAGCACGCGGACGCGGTGGTGGTGGGCGAGGCCGAACTGGTCTGGCAGGATGTCCTGGAGGACGCCCGGGCCCGGCGCCTGAAACGCCGCTACCAGGCGGACCGGTTCCACGACCTGGCGGGCCTGCCCCGGCCCCGGGTGGAGCTGGTGGACTACCGGCGCTACCGGGTGAAGATCGTGCCCACCCAGACCTCCCGGGGATGCCCCTATCACTGCGCCTTCTGTGAGGTGCCCATCGTCTACGGCCACACCTACCGGCGCCGCCCGCTGGGGGAGGTCATGGACGAAATCACGGCCAACGTGCGCCTCACCGGTTTGCGGAACATCTATTTCATCGACGACAATCTCACCGGCCACCGGGACTACGCCCGGGAGCTGTTCAAGGCCCTGACGCCCCTGGGCCTCAAATGGAGCTGCCTCTGGACCATCAACACCTCCCGGGACGAGGAACTGCTGGACCTGGCCCGGGCCTCGGGTTGCTACCACGTCAACATCGGCATCGAAAACGTCTGCCAGGAGTCCATCTCCTCCATCGACAAGCTGCAGAACCAGGTGCAGGAGTACGAGTGGCTCCTGCAGCGCCTGCGGGACCGGGGCATCTTCTATTCCCTCAACTTCATGTTCGGCCTGGATGCAGACACCAAAGACCTCTTTGAAGAAACCCTGGCCTTCCTGGAGCGGGTCAAGGCCCCTATGGCCTTCTTCAACGTGGCCACGCCCCGGCAGGGCACCCCCATGTGGGAGACTCTGCACGGCGAGGGGCGCGTCCACCACCCTGAGGCGGAGCGCTATCTGGGCATGGTCTGCAATTTCGTGCCCAAACACATGACCCCGGAGGAGTGCGAGGCCGGGGTGTGGCGGTGTTTCGAGCGGTTCTATTCCTTTTCCTCCATCTTCCGGCGACTGCTGTGGCCGCCCACGCGATACATCTTCCAGGGCCTGCCCAGCAACCTCTTTTTCCATTGGGCCGCCAAACGGCGCATCGACCCGGTGGATTTTTACTGAACCCCGGAGGATAAGGCCGTGCGCACGCCGTCCAGGACGAACTGCACCGCCAGGGCCGCCAGGATGAGCCCCATGAGGCGGGTCAACAGACGGATGCCGGACTCCTTGAGGAGCCGGGAGAGCTGCTGGGCGAACCGGAAGAAGAGATAGGTGCAAAGGAAGGTGAGGAAGAGGGCCAGCAGGATGAGGCCGTCGTCCAGCAGGCCGGCGCTGCGGCTGGTGAGCACCAAAATGGTGGAAATGGCCCCGGGACCGCTCAGCAGCGGCACCGCCAGGGGCACCAGGGCGATGTCGCGGTAATCTGCGGCCATCAGACTGGAGGAGGTGTCCAGGCGCTGGAAATGCCCCCGGCCCTCCAGCATGTCGAAGGCGATGCGGAAGAGGATGAGGCCGCCGGCGATCTGGAAGGCCGCCAGGCTGATGCCGAAAAACCCCAACACCAGCCGTCCCAGAAAGACAAAGGCGGCCAGGATCAGAAAGGAAAAGGTGCAGGCCCGCCGGGCCAAAGCCCTGGCCTCCGCCGGACCGCAGCCCGACGACAGGGCCAGAAAGGCGAAGATATTGCCCGTGGGGTCCACCACCACCCACAGGGAAACCAGGGCGGTCACGAACAGGGCGGTCGGATGCCCCAGGATGACGGAAAACCAGGTGGTCATGACGTCCCTGATCGGATTGAGGATTCTTTATGGCACACTTTCAAGTGAACAAAACCTATCAAGAAATTAATGAAAAAATCAAAAAGGGTCAAGCCGTAGTGGTCACCGCAGAGGAGATCATCGGCATCGTCCGCAAAAAGGGCGAGGTCGCGGCCGCCCGGGAAGTGGACGTGGTCACCACCGGCACCTTCTCCCCCATGTGCTCTTCCGGGGCCTTCATCAATTTCGGCCACTCCCAGCCCCCCATCAAGGCCGCCCGGGTCTGGCTCAACAACGTCCCCGCCTACGCCGGGCTGGCCGCGGTGGATGTTTATCTGGGGGTCACCGAACCCACCACCGACGACCCCCTGAACAAGGTCTATCCCGGCGAATTCAAGTACGGCGGGGGACACGTCATCCAGGACCTGGTGGCCGGGAAGGCGGTGCACCTGGTGGCCGAGGCCTACGGCACCGACTGCTACCCCAACAAGCGCCTGGAGCGGCAGATCACCCTGGCGGAAACGGTGAACGCCATCCTCTGCAACCCCAGGAACGCCTACCAGAATTACAACTGCGCGGTGAACCTCTCCAACCGCACCATTTACACCTACATGGGGCCCCTGCGGCCCCGGGGGGCGAACGCCAACTTCTGCACCTCGGGCCAGCTCAGTCCCCTGTTCAACGACCCCTGTTACCGCACCCTGGGCATCGGCACCCGCATCTTCCTGGGGGGCGGGGTGGGGTACGCGGTCTTTCCTGGCACCCAGCACCATCCGGGCAAACCCCGGGGCGACAACGGCGTGCCCCTGGGCCCCGCCGGCACCCTCATGGTCCTGGGCGACCTGAAGCAGATGAGCGCCCGCTACCTTATCGGGGCGAGCCTCCTGGGCTACGGCTGCTCCCTGACGGTGGGGCTGGGGGTCCCCATCCCCCTGCTGAACGAGGAGATGGCCCATTTCTGTGCCGTGTCCGACGAGGAGATCTTTGCCCCGGTGGTGGATTACGGCTACGACTACCCGGCGGGCACGGGCCGGGTCCTGGGACAGGTGAGCTACGCCCAGCTCAAGGCCGGCACTATCATGCTGGACGGCAAGGAAATTCCCGCAGTGCCCCTGTCCAGCTTTGTCCGGGCCCGGGAGATCGCCGACCTTCTGAAGGGCTGGATCACCGCCGGCCGCTTCCTCCTGGGGGAGCCGGTGGAGCTTTTGCCTTTGGCGGAGCCCCGGCCCCCGGTGGACGACCCCCACCGGGACAGTTGAGGGGGGAGAGGGGATTTTTCAGGCTGTTTGGAAAAGTTTAGGTAGGACATCCGCCCTCGGGTGTCCCTGCGCAGGCTGGAAGCCTGCGCCACCATGGCTTTTCATAGCCTTGAATCTCGTTTGATTCTCGTTCCCAAGTTGTACTTGGGAACGGGCTTTTCCGCCAAGCTGAGCTTGGCAACCCATGAGTGACGGTAAAAGTTTGCGATAGGGATGGGGAGAGAGCCGCTGCTCACCCGGCCCTCCTTCTACAACGCCGCTTTCAGGAGTTTCCAGTTGGCTGTCCATCCGGAACTCAGCCGCCTTGAGCGCCTCCTGTCCCGTTGGCCGCGGGCCCTGCTGCTCTTTTCCGGGGGCCTGGATTCCAGCCTGCTCCTGGCGGTGGGCGCCCGGGTGCTGGGCTCCGGCCTCACCGCCCTCACCTGCACCGGCCCCCACACGGCTCCCGGCGAGTTGGCCTACGCGGTGCGGCTGGCCCGGCGCTTCCGGGTGCGCCACCTGGTGCGGCCCTTTGATCCGCTGGGCCTGCCCGACTTCGCGGGCAACAGCCGCCGCCGCTGCTACGCCTGCAAACAGGCCCTCATCCTGCTGGCCCAAAGGGAGGCCCAGGAGCTGGGGGCCGGGGTGGTGTGGGACGGCAGCAACGTGGACGACCTCAGCGATTTCCGGCCCGGCCTGGACGCAGTCCGGGAGGCGGGGGTGGTGAGCCCCCTGTTGGAGGCGGGCTGGGGCAAGGCGGCCATCCGGGAGGCGAGCCGCACCCTGGGCCTCAACGCCCACCGGCCCCCGCAAAGCTGTCTGGCCACCCGCTTTCCCTACGGCGCGGCCCTCACCCGGGAAGCCCTGGCTGCGGTGGGCCGGGCCGAAGCCTGGCTGGCCGCCCGGGGCTTCCGCCGGGTGCGCCTGCGGGTCACCGGGGACGGCGTCCGCCTGGAGTTGCCCCCGGAGGACTGGCCCGCCTTCCTGGCGCCCCAGGTGCGTCGGCCCTTTCAGGGGCTCCTGGCCGCCCTGGGCTTCGGCCCCCTGGAACTGGACAGCCGGTAGGGCGAAGAAATTCTGGTGGGGGAGGGCGGGGGCGCAACCGCTCCCCCGGTCATCCCCCCACCATCACTTATCCCGAATTTACCGCACGATGACACCAAACATCCGCGCCCTGGGGCTCATGTCCGGGGGATTGGACAGCATGTTGGCGGCCTTGGTGCTCCGGGAGCAGGGCGTCCGGGTCGCCGGGGTCTGTTTTGTCACCCCCTTTTATGGACCCGAGCGGGCCCGAAAGGCCGCCCGCCACCTGGATCTGCCTCTGCTGGAGGTGGACCTCACGGAAAAATTCATGCCCCTCCTGTATCACCCTCCCCACGGGTGGGGCCGGGGCCACAACCCCTGCGTGGACTGCCACATCCTCATGTTGCGGGAGGCCGGGGCCATCATGGAGGCGGAGGGTTTCCATTTCCTGTTCACCGGGGAGGTGCTGGGCCAGCGTCCCATGAGCCAACACCGCCGGGCTTTGGATCTGGTGGCCCGGGAGTCCGGCTATCCGGACCTGGTGCTCCGGCCTCTGAGCGCCCGGCTCCTCAAGCCCACGCTACCCGAACGGGAGGGCTGGGTGGACCGGGACCGGCTGCTGGACCTGAGCGGCCGGGGCCGCAAGCGACAGATGGCCCTGGCCCAACAGTACGGCATCACGCACTATCCCGCGCCCGCGGGAGGTTGCCTGCTCACCGACCCCGGCTACGCCGGGCGTCTCAAGGAGCTGCTGGCCCACCGGGAGGCGGTGGACCGTCGCGACCTGGAACTCCTCAAATGGGGGCGCCACTTCCGCCTGCCATCCGGGGCCAAGGCCGTGGTGGGCCGCACCGCCCGGGAAAACGAGGCCCTGGCGGGCCTGCCGGGCGAAGGCGATTATCTCCTCAAAGTTCTGGACATCCCCGGTCCCCTGGTGCTGATGCGGGAGCCGGCGGGTCTGGAGGAGGCGGCCGGCCTGGCCGCGGCCTACAGCGACGCCCCCACCGGCCGGCGGGTGACGGTGGAGGCCCGCCGGGGGCAGGAGATCCGCCATTTTGAGATCACCGCCGCTCCCAAGGAAGATTTTCGGGAGTGGCTCATCTGAGCGGTAAGGGAAGCCCTGAATCATGGACCTGGTCACGCTGATGCAGCAGTTGGTGAACGGCCTCTCCCTGGGAAGCCTGTATGCCCTCATCGCCATCGGCTACACCCTGGTGTACGGCATCCTGCGGCTCATCAACTTCGCGCACGGCGACCTCATCATGGTGTCGGCTTACGTCGGGGTCATGGGGGTGGGTCTGTTCCGCTGGCCCTGGCCCGCGGCCTTCGGCCTGGCCGTGGGGCTCACCGGGCTGATGGGGGTCCTGCTGGAGCGGGGCGCCTATCGCCCCCTGCGCCGGGCGCCCCGCATTTCTCTCCTCATCTCCGCCATCGCCGCCTCTTTTTTCCTGGAAAATCTGGTCCTGGTGATAGCCGGGGGGCGTCCCAAACCCTTTCCCGCGCCGGCCTGGTCCGCGGGCGCCATCGAAGCGGGGGGGCTGTTCATCCCCCGCCTGAGCCTGGTCATCCCCCTGACGGCGGGGGTCCTGCTCCTGGGGCTCTTCCTCCTGGTGCACCGCACCCAGGCCGGCCGGGCCATGCGAGCCATCGCCTACGACCTGGAGACCACCAGCCTCATGGGCGTGAACGTCAACCGCATCATCTCCCTGGCCTTTCTGCTGGGGTCGCTCCTGGCCGGGGCCGGGGGGCTGCTGTGGGCCATGAAATACCCCCAGGTCAACCCCTTCATGGGCATCCTGCCGGGGCTCAAGGCCTTCATCGCCGCGGTGCTGGGGGGCATCGGCAACCTGGCCGGGGCGGTCCTGGGGGGACTGGTGCTGGGCCTCCTGGAGATCAGCATCGTGGCCCTGTTTCCTGATTGGGGCGGCTACCGGGACGCCCTGGCCTTCGCCCTGCTCATCATCATCCTGCTGGTGCGCCCCACCGGCCTGCTGGGCGAGGCGGTGGCGGAGGAGAAGCTGTAGAGATCATCCGGATTGTGGGGGAGAGGACGGGGGGGCAGTGGCTACGCAACCTTTTGGTAACCGATGAAAAACCGTCTCCTCACACTCGGGGCCGTGGCGGGCCTGCTTCTCCTGCTCTGGGGGGCACAGCGGTTCGCGGACGAATACCAGGTGCGGCTCCTCAACACCGCCGCCATCTTCATCACCCTGGCCCTGGGCTATCATCTCATTAACGGCGTCTGCGGCCAATTGCACCTGGGGCCCAACGCCTTCATCGCCCTGGGGGCCTACACCGCCGCCCTGCTGACCCTGACCCCGGCGGAAAAGAGCCGGATCTTTTTCCTGGAGCCCCTCATCTGGCCCTTCAGCCAACTCACCCTGCCTTTTGCCGCGGCGCTGTGCTGCGGCGGGCTGGTGGCCGCAGGCTTCGCCTTCCTCACCGGCTTTCCGGTCTTCCGGGTGCGGGGGGACTACCTGGCCATCGTCACCCTGGGGTTCGGCGAAGTGGTGCGGGTTCTGGCCAACAACTGGCAGGGGCTCACCAACGGCCCCCTGGGCTTGAAGGGCCTGGCGCCCCACACCACCCTGTGGTGGTCCTGGGGGGTGGCGGTGGCCGCCCTCCTGGTGATCACCGCCCTGACCCGGTCGGGCTACGGTCGGGCCATGCAAGCCATCCGGGAGGACGAGATCGCGGCCCGGGCCATGGGGGTGGACGTCTTCCGCCACCTCATGCTGGCTTACCTGCTCAGCGCCTTTTTCCTGGGGGTGGGCGGGGGGCTGCTGGCCCACCTGGTCACCACCATCTCGCCCACCCTGTTCACTTTCTTTCTCACCTTCAACCTGCTCATCATCATCGTCGTGGGGGGCCTGGGCTCGGCCACCGGGGCGGTGCTGGCGGCGCTGCTGTTCACGGTGGGGGGCGAGTGGCTCCGGGTGGTGGAGGAGCCCCATGTGCTGCTGGGCTTCAGCTACCCGGGCATCCCGGGGCTGCGCATGGTCATCTTTTCTTTGGCCCTGCTCCTGGTCATCATTTATTTCCGCCGGGGCCTCTGCGGCGGCCGGGAGTTCACCTGGGAGGGCCTGGGGCGTCGGCTGAGACGCCTCAAAGGCCGGATTCCTTTCGGCGCCAGGCCGCAACGATAGCAAGGGGAGTGTAGGGCGGGCGCTTCTGGCCGGGTCCCACCGGCCCCCGGCCCCCCTCCCCCACCACAAACCATCATGAAGGAAAGGAGTTCTGCATGAATCGGCAAGGTATCAAGGCCTTCGGTCCGGCCGCTTTGTGGGTGGCCGTTCTGATTCTGTTCTCCGGCCCGGCGGCCGCGGCTTCATCGGACCGGGTGGTCACCCTGGCCGCGGTGGGGGACGTGGTGCTGGGCACCGACTTTCCGGCGCCCAAGCTGCCCCCGGACGACGGCCGCGGACTGCTGGCGGAGGTGAAGGACCTGTTCGCCCAGGCCGACATCGTCTTCGGCAATCTGGAGGGCCCCCTGTGTGACGGCGGGGTCTGCGCCAAACCGGTGAACCGCCCCAATGTCTTCGCCTTCCGCACCCCCACCCGCTTTGCCCGCACCCTCAAGGAGGCCCATTTCTCGGTGATGTCCCTGGCCAACAACCATTCCCAGGATTTCGGGGCCTTCGGCTTGGCCGCCACCAAGCGGGCCCTCACCCAGGAGGGCATCAGATTCTCCAGCAAAGACGGGGAGGTGGCCGAATTTCTGGTGCAGGGGGTGAGGGTGGGGGTCATCGCCCTGAGCTACGGGCCGCCGCCCCGCTCCATCGTCTTTCCCGCCGAGGCGCTCCGGGAAATTGAGACCCTGGCCCGGAAATACGACATCCTGGTGGTCAGCATCCACGGCGGGGCCGAAGGCGGGGGCGCCCAGAACGTGCGCAATCAGACGGAATTCTTCCTGGGAGAAAACCGGGGGAATCTGGTCAAATTCTCCCGGGACGCCATCGACCGGGGCGCGGACCTCATCCTCGGCCACGGCCCCCACGTCCCCCGGGCCCTGGAAGTTTATAAAGGCCGACTCATCGCTTACAGCCTGGGCAATTTCTGCACCTACAAAACCATGAGACTGGCCGGGGCCGGCGGCTATGCCCCGGTCCTGTGGGCGGAACTCGACGGCAAGGGGGAATTCGTCCGGGGCAAGGTCCACTCTTTCATCCAGTTGCCGCCGGGCGGCGTCAAGAAAGACCCCCAGGAACAGGCCTTCCGCCTCATGCGGGCCTTGTCCCAGGTGGACTTCCCCCAAAGCGCCCCGCAATTTGCCTCGGGAGGCGTCATTCTGCCGCCTCGGGCAAAGTAGGGCGAGCCGCCAAGAGAGAAGCGCAGGGGCTGGGCTATTGCGGTCCCGGTTTTGAGTCCGGGGTGCAAGGCAAGGGCAGCGCGGGCGCAGGCGGAGCCGGTCCCCCGGCCTGCGCTGTTATGCGGAACAGCCTGACGCGGCTGAACCACCAGGGACTTTTGGAACGGGTCTGGTGCATGGACATCCCGCTGTTGCGCCTTGACCGGGTGGACGTCAGGTTCGGGGGTTTACTGGCCCTGGACGGCTTCAACCTGGTCCTGCCGGAGGGGGGCCTCTATGGCCTCATCGGGCCCAACGGCGCGGGCAAGACCACGGTCTTCAACCTGATCAGCGGCTTTCTCACTCCCACCCGGGGGGACGTCTTTTTTTCGGGGCGCAACATCACCGGGGAGAGCCCGCACCGCCTCACCGCCCTGGGGGTGGCCCGCACCTTCCAGAACATCCGCCTCTTTGAGGCGCTCACGGTCCTGGACAACGTGCTGGTGGGCTTCCATTGCCGCCGTCGGGCGACCTGGCTGGAGGCCATGCTGCTCCTGCCCCGCTACCGACGGGAGGAGCGGGGCCACCGCCGCCGGGCCCTGGCCCTTCTGGAGGAGGTGGGCCTCAAAGACCAGGCCCGGGAGCGGGCCGGCGATCTCCCCTACGGCCTCCAACGACGCCTGGAGATCGCCCGGGCCCTGGCCACCGGACCCCGCCTGCTGCTCCTGGATGAACCCGCAGCCGGCCTGAACCCCCAGGAGACCAAGGAGCTCATTGACTTCCTGCGGGAACTCCGGACGAGGCACAGCCTCACCTTGCTCCTGATCGAACACAATCTGCGTCTGGTCATGGGCCTGTGTGAACACCTGACGGTGCTGGACCACGGCCTGAGCATCGCCGCCGGCCCTCCCGCCCAGGTGCGCCGTCAGCCTGAGGTCATCCGCGCCTACCTGGGGGAGTAGGCAGCCACTGACAGACAGTCGCGCCTGAGCCTGGAGCTCTCTTTAAAAGGATGAAAAGGAGCTTCCGGGGGGAGGCGGGATCTTACAAACCATGGGCGGCGGGCAGGGCGCGACCCGCGCATGACCATGGCAGACCAGGCCGGAGACTTTAATCCAGGAGAAGGAGGAGCGGGCCGTTGGGGCTGTTGCAGTCGATGACCCGGTGGACAGCGCCGCCGACATAATCGACCAGATAAAGGTGGCCGTCCTCCCCCTGGCCGAAGGACACCAGCAGGAAATTGACGGTCAGGAGTAGCGCTGCCTCCCAGGAGCCGGGACGCATACCCCAGACCTGACCCTTGCCATTCTGCTGGAAATTGCCGAAAATATACAGTCCCTGCATCCGGGGAGAACCGGGCCCCTGGTAAAGATAGCCGCCGATGATGGCGGAAAACAACGGATGGGTGAAATGCGTCACCGGAGGCCCATAGTTGGCCGGGTGGGTGTCGCCGTTCAGACCGGTGAAGAAGGGGCCTTCCAGGATGTTCCAGCCGTAGTTGAGTCCGCCGGGAGAATTCGGAGGCTCCACGTTCAATTCTTCGGCTGTGTTATACCCCACGTCCGCGATATAAAAGGTTCCGTCTGCGCCGAAAGAGCAGCGGAACGGGTTGCGCAGTCCCAGGGCCCAGATTTCCGGCAGATATCCGGAATCGCCCACATAGGGGTTGGTGGCGGGGATGCCGTAGGGAAGGTGATTTTTCTCCCCTTTGCTCCCACCATCGACATTTTCAACATCAATCCGGAGGATCTTCCCGTGGAAAAGGCCGGGATTCTGGGCGTTGTTATCCGGGTCTCCCTGGGGGGAGCAGTCCCCGATGCTGACGTAAAGATAGTGGGTCAAAGGATGGAAGCCGATGAAGCCCCCCGCGTGCAGGGGGGCCGCAGGAGTGAAGGTGAGCAGCGGTTCTTCGCTGTCGGCGGCGGCGACGTCAGGGTCGGCGGAGACCCGAAACCGGGACAACAACGGTTTGCCGTCGATATCGGTATAATAAACATAAAAATGTTGCTTCGTGGCGAACTCCGGCGGGAAGGCCAGGCCCAGCAGGCCGCCGTCCCCGGGGAGACCCGGGGTGACCTTGCTCCGGATATCGAGAAAAGGCGTGGGCAGCACGGCGCCGTTTTTGATGATTTTCACTATTCCAGCTCGTTCCAGGACAAAGAGGCGGCCGCTTCCGTCGCCGGCATGGGTGATGAAAAGGGGAAGGTCGAGGCCCGAGGCGACCGGTTGCAGAGCCAGCTTGGGCCAGACCAAAGCCCGGGCGTTATCCGGCAGCGCCAGGATGGCCCAGGCCAGAAGAACGGCGGTCCACCGGCGTCCGGACAGAGAGCGTCTTGTTCTCATGGAATCACCACCAGGGAATCATGCCGCCGCCGGCCCGGCCACGATCCTGTTCCTGCACCACCCGGCGGTCTCTCGGGCTGAGGCGCCAGGGGGAAACGCCGCCCCAGAGGCGCTCCCCTGTCGGTCTCGCATGGGGCTGCGGCTCATTGAAAGGAGCAGGAAAAAATGCGTATGGGGAAGGGGGATGGAGCCCCCCTCCCCATACTTAATTCCACAGAAGTCCTTCCTGGACTATGGCTCACCCGTATATCATGAAATGTCCGGCAAATCGGGTGTCCCCATCCGCCGGCAACCCACGGGAAGGATTCGCAGGTCGCAACTGAGTGAGATAATTAACAAAAAAGCAAGGCCTGGCCGTGCACCCTCCTTCGAGTCCGCCTCAACCGGTTGGGCCTGCCGGGGGGTTGAGGATTAGCTGCCGCCACGACACAGACTGCCTGACTTACCGCTGCTTCCTCCCGGACCTGACGGGGTTCGCCAGCGCCTGTTGCGTGGGGTCCAATCCGCCCGTCCGGCCGCCGTTCCCGATTGCGCTGCGACCCTCAGCGAGGGAGTTCAACCCCGCATAAGCGGTTTTCGGGCTACAGGGCACCGCTAGCTCCCCGTCTAGCACGACCAGGATTTAAGTCTTCTGGTGGTCCACCCGTTCGCTCAGTTCTTTGCCCACCTTGAAGAAGGGCAGTTTTTTGCCCCCCACTTCAATGATGTCGCCGGTCTTGGGGTTGCGTCCCTTGTAACCGTTGTAGTACTTCACCTTGAAGCTGCCGAAGCCGCGGATTTCGATGCGTTCGTTCTGCACCAGGGCGTCGGCCATGTTTTCGAACATGGCGTTGACCACCATCTCCGCCTTCTTCAGGGTGAGGTTCTCGTGCCTGGCCAAAGCTTCGATGAGCTGAGACTTGTTCATACCGTCCATGCTCCTTGGGGGGAATGACGCCTGACCCTGCCATGCGCGGCGGGCTTCGGCCAGAAAGTATAATTGTTCTGAATTATAAAAGAAACGGGGCGGGGGGTAAAGAAAAAAGTAGAGGGGGTCAAATCGGCCGCCCGAAAGGCAGGCGGCGCCACGGCTGCGCCCAAGGTCCCGGCGCCGCCCCGGCAAGACCGAAAGTGCCTCATATAATTATCATTTAAGGTATTTTATATTCAAAGGGGACTATTCAAAGGGGACGTTCAAAAGGGACAGACAATATTTTTCTTTGCTTCTTCCTTCTTCCCGGGTCTGCCCCTGGGAAGGGGGCGCAGAAGTCGGCCTGCTATTTTTTCCAAAGAGGCGACGAAGGAGGCGCTCCCCAAAGGGTGTCCCGTGTGGGTATGCTTCCTGATGGCTGCTAAAATTTCCGGATCATCAGGTTCTGAGAGAACTTCTGACCATACGGAGCGCAAATCTTCCGGGAATAATTAGGGACAGACACTATTTTTCAATTACCCCGCTGGGTGACATGATGGGGCGCCCGGGGGAAAACGACCCTGGCTTGGCGGCCCATGATGGCGGCAACATTTCAAAAGGAGATACGATTGCCAAGAAAAATAGTGTCTGTCCCTATTTTTCCTATTTTTCTATTTTCCCATAAATCAACTCCGGCGCTATCCTTTGTTTCTCGCAAAGGACACAAAGATCGCCAAGTTTTTTATTCTTTCTTAGCGTCCTTTGCGTCCTTTGCGAGAAACTATAATTTATTCACGATCCGAGTAATACCGTCTTTAATCAGCCGCTATCCTTTGTTTCTCGCAAAGGCGCAAAGATCGCAAAGTTTTTTATTCTTTCTTGGCGTCCTTTGCGTCTTTGCGAGAAACTATAATTTATTCACTATCCGAGTGAGCCTCTTGCAAAATGCCCAAGAAATGGCTGTCAGTATGAGGCAATGGCGAAGTTTAGGGGTCCGGAACCCATGAAACCTTGCTTTTCTCAACCATTAACCGGAAATTGGG
>VGSQ01000044.1 GCA_016874975.1 Deltaproteobacteria bacterium | reverse complement strand
ATGGCGAGCACTGGCATCTCCTGCGCACCGCCCTGCAGGGCGTGGCCGGCAAAGTCTGCCAGGCCGCCGGGGTCAGCCTCCCGCCCCCTGTGCGAGCCTGGGAAAATGTGGTGCCGACAGACAATCGCGCCCTCACAACTTACTGATTTTACATTACTTTACATTATTGACTGTAGAACTTGGGTCATAATCCCTTTTTTTCTCCAACTGCCATGCCATCGGCCCAGGGAATGCGCCGCACCGAGATCCTGCCGCTGGCGGCCGGAGTTGCCGTCAGGCTTTGGCTCTATCTCAGCAATGATTCATTCTGGCGCGATGAATCCATGGTCCTCCTGAACATCGCCCGCAAGTCTTTCGTGGACCTGACGGGAGTGCTGGACTACCATCAGGAAGCCCCCATCCCCTGGCTGTGGTTGTATCGTTTGCTGTTTCTGACGGGGGGCGGAGGGGAATTGCCGCTGCGGTTTGTCAGCCTGGCGGCCTCCTGCGCCGCCCTGGCCCTCTTCTTCCTGCTTGCCCGCCGGGTGCTGCCGGACCGGCGCGCCGCCCTCTTCGTCACCTGGCTGCTGGCTTTGTCCCCGGGGGCCGTCCATTTTGCCGCGCTGGCCAAACCGTATTCCGGCGACCTGCTCATTGCCGTGGCCCTCACCTGGCTGGCGGCGCCCTGGCTCCTGGACCTTGAGAAGCCCCCCTCCCTGGGGCGGCTGACCACGGCTGCGGCGCTGGCGCCCTGGTTCTCGTTCCCCGCCCATTTCGTGGTGGCGTCCCTGGCGGGGGCACTGCTCCTGAGATGGCGGCAGGTGGGAGGCGCGGCCTGCGTGCGGTTTCTGCTGGTGGTGGGGGCCTCGGTGGGCGTGCACGGCCTTGTCATCCTCCAACGTATCAGATCGCCGCTGCGCCGGGACATGCTGGGTCACCTGACCTCCACCGACCTCCTGCAACCTGCAAACTGGAAGTGGTTGGTCGGACAGATCTTGCACGCCCTGTGGGGGCCCGCCCGGGTGTCGTCTGCCATGCAGCCTCCGGAATATCTTCTCACCGGCGTCGTTGGGGCGCTCCTGTTGGGTTTGGCCGGCCTGGGTCTGTGGGCGGCGTGGCGGCGCGGCGGGGGCGCCTGGGTCGTCATGCTTGCCGGCCCGTTGGCCCTGGCTCTGCTAGCCTCGCTGTTGCGCCTCTATGTGCCTTACGGGCGCCTCCTGTTGTTTGCCACCGCCGGCCTTTATCTCCGGTGGGCTATGGCGCCTCCCACCTGTGGCAGCGCCTGCGCCGCCCCTGGCCCGTTTATGGGGCCGCCGCCCTGGTCGTTCTCTTCGCCTTCCAGGGGGCTGTCAAGGCCTTTGCCGGACCGCTGGATGGGGTGAGGGAGGGGATGAAGTTCATCGCGGATCATTGGCAGGACGGTGACGTGCTCCTCTTTGAATCCCGGGCTGCCCCCGGCGTCGCCTATTATCGCCTGTTGGGCCGCCCTTACGCCGTCAAATTGGCCCTGGCCTGGGAGGAGCATCCGTGGATCTCCGGGATCCCCCGGCCTGAGCCAAAGCGGGTGGACGAGTTGCTGCCCGCCGTACCCAAAGACCGGCGGGTGTGGCTCCTCGCCGAAACCCATGGGTATGTGCGCGGTCCCATGGAAGGGGTCTATCCCTTCTGGGACGAATTGGCGAGAATCTTAGGCCGGGAAAGGGCGCCCCTGCCGTCCTTCTTCAGCCCCCTGGTGCAGGTACGCGGCTTTTCCCGGCCGGGAAAGACGGACTTGCAGCCATGAGCGGCGCAAAACTATGAAGTACCTGATCATGGGCGCCGGGGCCCTGGGGTCGGTCATCGGCGGCCTGCTGCTCCGGGCCGGCCGGTCGGTGGTCTTTGTGGGCCGCGGCCCGCACTTTGAGCACATCACCACCCTGGGACTCGTCATCGACGGCCTCTGGGGCGAGCATCGCCTACGCCCGGCGCCCACTGTGCCGGACGACGGGCGGTTTCGCGCCGACATCATTCTCCTGTGCGTCAAGTCCTTCGACACCGAGACGGCCTGCGCCCAGGTGCGGGACCTGGCCGCCCCGGACGGCCTGGTGGTGTCGGTGCAAAACGGCCTGGGCAACCTGGAGGCCGTCGCCCGGGTCTTCGGGGAGCGCCGCACCATCGGCGCCCGGGTCATTTTCGGGGCCCGGGTGCCGACGCCGGGATGGGCCACGGTGACCGTGTACGCCGACCGGGTGCTGCTGGGGCCTTTCGAGCCCCGCACCCCCACCGAGCGATTGGGCCGGGTGGTCCAGGATCTCAACCAGGCGGGCATCCCCACGGCGCTGGTGGACAACATCCTCACCCACATCTGGGGCAAGGTGTTGTATAATTGCGCCCTCAATCCCCTGGGGGCCATCCTGGGCGCGCCCTACGGCAAATTGGGGGAGCATCCCGACACCCTGGCGTTGATGGAGCAGGTCATCGAAGAGATTTATCGGGTGGCCGCAGCCAAAGGCGTGGCGCTGGAGCCGCCCTCGGCCGTCGCCTATTTCCGATATTTTTTGGACAAACTCCTGCCCCCCACCGCGGCCCACTGGCCCTCCATGTGGCAGGACTTGAACGCCGGCCGCCGCACCGAAATCGAGGCCTTAAACGGCGCCATCTGCCGCTACGGCGCGGAAACAGGCGTGCCCACGCCCGCCAACGAGGTGCTGAGCCGGCTGGTGCGGTTCCTGGAGAGGCGATAACTCAAGAAATCCCCATGCGCATCGGCATCGACACGGGCGGCACCTTCACGGATTTTGTCCTGCTGCAGCGGGAGCAGGGGCTGGTGCACAAGGCGCCTTCCACCCCCGGCGACCCTTTGGCGGCCATTCTGCGCGGCCTCGGCGAACTCTGTCCTCAGGGGCTGGACGGGGCCGAAGTGGTGCACGGCACCACCGTGGGCACCAACGCCTTCCTGACCCGCTCCGGGGCCCGGGTGGCCCTGGTGACCACCGCGGGTTTCGAAGACGTGCTGTTCATCGGGCGGCAGACCCGGCGTCATCTCTTTGCCCTGGAGCCCACCCGCGCCCCGGAGCTGCTTCCCCGCCATCAGGTGGTGGGCGTGGCGGAGCGGGTCCGGGCCGACGGCTCGGTCTTGCTGCCATTGGCCGAAGACGAGTTGGCGCGGGTTCGCCGGGAGGTCCAGGCCCTGCAACCTGAGGCCGTGGCCGTCTGCCTGCTGCACGCCTACGCCAATCAGGCGCATGAACAGGCCCTGGCCCGGATTTTGGGCGATCTGGGCGCGCCCGTTTACCTGTCCAGCCGGGTGTTGCCGGAAATCCGGGAATATGAGCGCACCTGCGCCACCGTCCTCAACGCCTACCTGGCGCCGGTGTTGGAGCGCTACCTGGCGGACTGGTCCGGCGCCCTGCCGCAGGTCCCTCTCTTCATCCAGCAGTCCAACGGCGGCTTCCTGCCGGCCCGCAAAGCCTGGGCCTGGGGATTGGCCACGCTGCTTTCCGGCCCGGCGGGCGGCGTGGCCGGGGCCTTCAAAGTGGGACGGGACCTGGACAGCCCCCGCCTGCTGACCCTGGACATGGGGGGCACGTCCGCGGACGTGGCCCTGCTGGACGGGGAGCTCCCCTTCACCCACGAGCACACCCTGGAGGGCTACCCCCTGGGGCTGCCGGTCCTGGACATCCACACCGTGGGGGCCGGGGGCGGCTCCATCGTCTGGCGGGACCGGGGCGGCGCCCTCCGGGTGGGCCCGCAAAGCGCCGGCGCCGACCCCGGCCCGGTCTGCTACGGCAGGGGAGAGCAGTTGACGGTCACCGACGCCCAGCTCTTCCTGGGACGCCTCCTGCCCCAGACATTTCTGGGGGGCCGCATGGCCCTGGACGAGGCCGCCACCCGCAGGGCCGTGGCGCGCCTGGCCGCCCATTTCAGCGCCACCCCCGAGGAGCTCTGCGGCGCCGTGATCCGGGCCGCCAAGAGCACCATGGCCAAGGCCCTGCAGGCGGTGAGCCTGGAGCGGGGGTACGACCCCCGGGACTTCACGCTGCTGAGTTTCGGCGGGGCCGGCGGGCTGCACGTCTGCGAGCTGGCCCGGGAGCTGGGCATCCGCCGCATCCTGGTCCCGGCCCAGGCCGGGGTGCTTTCCGCCCTGGGGATGGCCCGGTCCGGCCTGCGCCGGGATTTTTCCCGGACGCTGCTCCTGTCCGGCCCTGAGCTCACGTTCCCCCGCCTGCAGCAGGCCCGGGATTCCCTGCAAAGGGAAGCCCTGGAGGAGCTGGCGGCGGACGGCTACCCCCGGGAGGCCCTCACCGCCGCCGCCTCGTTGGAACTGCGCTACGCCGGCCAGAGCCACACCTTGAACGTTCCCTTAACGCCCCACTTTCAGGACGATTTCCACCGTCGCCACCGCCTTCTTTATGGTCACGACTTTTCCGACCGCCTCCTGGAAGGGGTGGTGTTGCGCCTGGCTCTCCAGGCGCCCCCGCCGGCGGATTCGACCCCCACCCTATCCCCCCTGCGCGGCGGCCGGGCTCCTGACCTGCCCCGCCGCCACCGGGTCTGGCTCCCCCAGGGGTGGGAAGAGGCGCCGGTGCTCTACCGGCCGGACCTGGAGCCGGGTTTCCCTGTCCAGGGTCCGGCCCTGGTGGTGGAGGATTTTGCCACTATCCTGGTGTCGGAGGGCTTCCGGGGCGCTATCACTCCCCAGGGGCACCTGATCCTGTCGTAAAAATTTTACGGTGGGCGGAGCTTCCCGCAGATGCGACGCCTGCACCACAGGAGCCGCCGCTCCCCCGGCCCTCCCCTCAAAAAAAGTCATCTTGGCGCGCTGCCCCGCGGGCTGAAGGCGCACGAGAAACTGTCCAAAAAAAAATTGAATCAGGGGAAATGGCGGGGAAAGAGCTTTTAAACTAGAATAAATCAGTAAAATAAGACTGTTGCAATTTATGCCGCTGTGGTCGCCTACGCCTCCGTATAAATTATTGAACCGGATTTCCCTGCTGCGGTGTCAGGGATATTTTTAGGAAAAGTGTATCATCTGGAAATATCTGTAAATATTATTCCAAGGACTGCTGTGGCATGAATGATGCATATGAATAAAAGCGTATATGGACCTAAAATAAGGTACCCACATCCCCCCCTTAATCAAAGTTCATATACCATTTTCTCCTTTCACCGAACTGACCGGGTTCCTCCCCCACCCGGTCAGTTTTTTTTTCTCTTTCCACTTGCCCTCGCCTAGCGGGGACGGGTGCCCCCGCACGGTCCCGCAGGCCATGAGTCGTCCCGGCTTTCGCCGGCGTCCATCAGAAACCGCCGGCCCTCCAGGGGTCCCGGCATATCCAGGGAGGGCGTCTTGCGCCAGAAGGAAATCCTCTGCCGCCAGGAGCCCCGGGGCCTCTCCGGCACCTGCCCCCCGCCCCCCCCTTCCGAGGCGCCGGCGCCGGTCCCCATCATGCCCACCAGTTCATCCACCACCAGGCGCATCTGCTCCGACTGGGCGTTCAGTTCCTGGGCGGCGCCGGCGGCCTCCTGGGCGGTGGCGGCGTTCTCCTGGACCACCCGGTCGATCTCCGTCACGGCCCGGTTGATCAGTTCAATGCCCTGCCCCTGCTCCCGGCTCGCCGCGGCGATCTCCCCCACCAGGCGGTTGACCACTTTGGCCGACTCCCCCATGTCATAAAATTTCGTCAGGGTTTCCTGGACCAGTTGGCTCCCCTGGGCGATGTGTTGGGCAATCTCCCCCAGCAGGCCGTCGGTGGTCTTGGAGGCCTCCGCGGCCTGCAGGGCCAGGGAGCGCACTTCCTCGGCCACCACGGCAAAGCCGGCCCCGGCCTGGCCGGCCCGGGCCGCCTCCACCGAGGCGTTCAGGGCCAAGAGATTGGTCTGAAAGGCGATCTCATCAATGTTTTTGATGACCTTCTTGATGTTGTCGCCGGCCTGGGCGATGGTCTCCATGGAGGCCTTGGTGGCCCGGATGGACCGGTGCACCTCCTTGGTTTTCTCGTTGGTGACGATGACCATGCGGTTGGATTCTTCGGCGTGCAGAGAGTTCTGTTTGGCCATGGCCGACACCTCCTCCAGCGAGGAGGAGGTTTCCTCCAGGGAGGACGCCTGGTGCGCCGCCCCCTGGGCCAGGCTCTGGCTGGAGGACGCCACCTGGTGGGACGCGGACGCCACCTGGGCCGAGCTCTCCATCAGACCGCTGATGATCCGGTGCAAGGGCCGGGTGATGGTAAGCGCGAGGGCCCCGGCCAAGGTCAATCCCACCAGGCAGAGCAGCAGAATGCCGACGCCCAGGACGGTTTTCGTAGTCCCCAGGGCGGACTCCACCGAACTCTGCTGATGGGCCAGGGCCTCCTCGCATTTCTTCTGCAAGGTTTGCGCGGCCTGGAGCAGCGCCTGGTCCGAAGCCGCCAGTAGCTTCTGCCTGTCTTCACCCTGATGGCCCTCCGAAGATCTGGAGCGGGCTTGCACAGAGCCTTGGAAGGCCGATTCATAGGCGCCCAGGGCGGCCAGGAGGCCGTCCAGGTGCAGCCCCGTCTGGGCCTCCAGCCCCAGGAGCTTCAGGCGGCCGGCCTCTTCCCGCATCCGGCGCACCGCGGTCCGCACGGCCTGGGAATCTTGCAGATCACCTCCCGGCTGGAAACCCTGCTCGTGATGGCGGGTTGCCAGAGATGCCTGGAGAATCCGGTGAAAACCGTCGCCGATTGCCATCCCGCCGTGCAGCTGGTTGAGACTGCTCCAGAGATACCAACCTCCCCCGGCGAGCATGCCGATCATCAATATAAAGCCGCAGAAAATCTTGGTGCTCAACTTCACTTTCGCCATAAGGAGCCTCCCTGTCCGGCCACAGGCCTTTTATATTATCGGCCGGTGGGAAAAATTTCTTGACGGTTGGCCTGAAAAGTTTTTCGCCGGGCGTGGGCCAAGGGGCATAAACCCTCACCCATCAAGGACTTTTCCGGACAGAAGGTCGGGGCTCATTGATGCGCAAATATTAATGACGTTCTGTTACGGAAAGTTCCTGGTTCGTTTTTGTAGGACACCCGCCCTCGGGTGTCCAGGCACAGCTCCTAGGGCGGCCCGCGGCCGCCGACCTCGGCGTGCACGGCACGCCCTATGACCATGGATGACACCCGCCCCCGGGTCTGGGCAGGCTGGAAGTTCCGTAGGGTGCGCACCGCGCACCATTGCCTGACCTGGCGGCGGGCAGAGACGCCCGCCCCACCGGCCTTTTCATGGGTTACGGGTGGGCCAACGGCCCATGCGCGACTGTGATGAAAAGTTTGTTTGCAGGGTGCATTTTGTCCGCTATTGTCAAGGGCTTGTGGTGGGTACGGAGGCCCTCCCTATTGGACTTTTCATGCTTTGCGGGTGAGCCCCAGGCTCATGCATAACTGTTTAGAAACCAAAAGCAGAGAAAGGGCTTGTGAAGCCGGAGGGGAAGGTCGGGAAAGGTAAAGGAGGGAAAAGGCCGCCTGCCCCCGGCCCCGTCATCAGGCGGGACGTCCCGACGAACGGCGCAGCCCCCATTTGGCGGCCTCCACCACCGGGACGAGGAGGAGGCTGAGGACACCCGCCAGCAGCCAGTCCGTCAGGCGCAGAGGCCTGGTGTGGAAGAGCCGGGCCAGGGGCTCCCATTCGATCACCGCCACTATCAGCAACAGAGACGCGACCGTGGACAGTATCAAGAGCTTATTGGCAAAAGGCCCCACGGTGAACAGAGACAGAGATTCGGTGCGGCAGTTAAAGGCATTCACCAACTCCGCCAGCACCAGGGTGGCGAAGATCATGGTTTGGGCATGGGTGATAACCTGGGCCGGGTCGCCCAGACCGGCGGGGTCGGTGTAAACGCAATAGGCGAACAGAGGGATGAGGACCGTGACGAGGTACAGGGAGATCACCGCCAGCAATACCTTAACCGGCCGGTTGAAGACCCCCTCGGCCAACGGGCGGGGCGGGCGGTTCATGATGTTTGCGGCCTTGGGGTCCACTCCCAGGGCCAGGGCCGGCAAACCGTCGGTGGTGAGGTTGACCCAGAGAATCTGCAACGCCACCAGCGGCAGCGGCAGGCCGATGAAAAAAGCCCCGGTGAGCACCAGGACTTCCGTTATGTTGCAGCTTAACAGAAATAACAGGTACTTTTTGATGTTGTCGAAGATGGCCCGACCTTCCTCCACCGCCGCCACCAGAGTGGCGAAGTTGTCGTCGGCCAGGATCATGGACGCGGTCTCCTTGGTGACTTCGGCGCCGGTGACCCCCATGGCCACGCCGATGTCGGCCTTTTTCAGGGCCGGGGCGTCGTTGACGCCGTCGCCGGTCATGGCCACCACTTCGCCCTGTTCTTTGAGGAGGGCCACCAGGCGCAGCTTGTGTTCCGGAGCCACCCGGGCGAAGACCGAAACCCGGGCCAGGGCCTGGCGCAAGGCTTCATCATCCATAGCGCCGAGCTCCCGGCCGCTGAGGACCGGCACTTCTGCGCGGCCGGAGGGCGCCAGGCCGATCTCCCGGGCGATGGCGGCGGCCGTGTCCGGATGGTCGCCGGTGACCATGATGACCCGGATGCCGGCGCTGCGGCATTGGGCCACCGCCCGGCGCGCCTCGGGCCGGGGAGGGTCGATGAGGCCCGCCAGGCCCACCCAGACCAGGTCCTGCTCCTCCTCTGCGGGGTCCGGGGGCGGGAGCGAGGGGAGCCTCCGGTAGGCCAGTCCCAGCACCCGCAGGGCTTTCGCCGCCATCAGCGCCGCCTGCTCAGCGATCTCCCCCCGGTCCCGGTCCGTCAGGGGCCGTTCACCCTCACCGGTGAACACCCTGCGACAACCCGGCAGCAGGGACTCCGGGGCGCCTTTGAGGTACATCATCAGGCCGTCAGGCCCCTGGTGGATGGTGCTCATGCGCTTGCGCTGGGAGTCAAAGGGAATTTCCGCCACCCGGGGCTGACGGGCCCGGGTCTCCTCCCGGTCCAGGCCTGCCTTCAGACCCAGAACCAGCAAGGCCCCCTCCGTGGGGTCCCCCTGCACCGACCAGACGCCGCCGCGCTCTTCCAGGACGGCGTCGTTGCAGAGCAGGGAGATGCGGGTCGCCATTTCCAGAAGGGGGCGGGCCTCTTCCACCTGGTTCGGGGAGGCGGCCTCAAAGGTCCCGGCGGGTTCATAGCCCGAGCCGGTCACCGTTAGTTCCCGGCCGTCCAGGAACAGCCGCCGCACGGTCATTTCGTTTCTGGTCAGGGTGCCCGTCTTGTCGGTGCAGATGACCGTGGTGCAGCCCATGGTCTCCACCGCGGGCAGCCGCTTGATGATGGCGTTCTTCCTGGCCATGCGGGTGGTGCCGATGGCCAGGGCGCCGGTGACCACCGCGGGCAGGGCCTCGGGCACCGCCGCCACCGCCAGGCTGATGCCCCAGATGAGCATCTCCAGCCAGGCGTAGCCGCGCCACACTCCCAACAGCGAGGCCCCGACGGCGGTGGCCAGGCAGATGGCGCCCAACACCCTCCCGATGGTTACCATGCGTCTTTCCAGAGGGGTGCGTTCCTGGCTCACCTCCGTCAGCATCCCGGCGATGCGCCCGAATTCCGTGGCCATGCCGGTGGCCGCCGCCACCGCCAGCCCTCTACCGTAGGTGATCACGGTGCCGCTGAAGACCATGCAAGTCCGGTCGCTCACCGGGCAGTCCCCATCGGCCAGGGCGCACACCCCTTTGCTGGCGGGGGTGGATTCCCCGGTGAGCACGGCCTCGTCGGCCATGAGGTTCACCGCCTCCAGCAGCCGGGCGTCCGCCGCCACCTTGTCGCCGGTGTGCAGCACCAAAAGGTCGCCGGGCGCCACCTCCCGGGCCGGGATTACCTGTTCCCGTCCCTCCCGGAGAACGGCGGCCACCGGCGCCGCCATCTTCCGGAGGGCGGCGGCCGCCCGTTCGGCCCGGTACTCCTGCACGAAACCCAAAATGGCGCAGGCCAGGACAATGACCAGAATCACCCAGGCGTCCAGGTGTTCCCCCAAGGCGAAGGAAACGACGGTGGCGACGATGAGGATGACGATCAACAGGTTGCGGAACTGGCGAAGAAAGATGAGCCAGGGGGAGATCTTCCGGGAGGCGGCCAACTCATTGGGGCCGTACTGCTCCAGACGGGCCTCGGCCTCCGCCGCGCTCAGACCCTGGGGACCGGTTTCCAGACACGCCAGCGCGGCCTCGGGGGTCATAGTGTGGAAAGCCGGAGGAGCTTCGTCCATAATGCTTTGCTGTCCTTGCCGAATTTATGCAGTGGAGGGGCCGGGGACCGCACCCCTTCCCCTCCCCGAACCCTCGCGGCCTTTTCCATCCAGCCCTGTCCGGTCCCCTGTCAGACTTGGGAGCCGGACAAAAAAATTTTATCCCGGCTCACTCTCCCTGACCAGAGGAAAGGGGACCTTTTCCTTGCATCCGCCTGCCGGGGTTCTTATTATGAAAAAGTAGCCGGAGGTTTCAGCCTGCGTCCCTCCTGCTCCTGCCGCCCGGAGCGCCCGGCGCCGCCCAAAGGCTGCGGCTGCGAAAAACCGCTTGCCGGTTCACCGCTCTGTCTGCCTCGAACGGGGAGACATCAAGCTTTTCTCCATCACCGGAGTTTCGAAACTTGAACCATGATGCGGAGGAAGGAATGGATTTCCAGGATGCCGCCAGGCAGTTGAAAGAGGCCCTGCGACTGCGCACCGAGCCGCTGGGCGTGAGTTTCCCGCCAAGCGCGGAGGCCCTGCCGGACAAGACCCGACGGCCCTCCAAGGTCTTCGGCAAGAAGGTCACCATCTGCCAGGGGGTGACCATGGCCCGGGTGTACGGCTGGCCCGTGGGCCTGGCCCCGGAGGACCTGGTGTGCGTTCCGGGCATGCTGGCCTTCGGCTTCGTGCCCCAGGTGGACCCGGTGGCGGAGTTGACCCGGCTGGTCTGCGAGGTGGGCTTCCACGCCGAGGAGGGGCTGGCGCTCCGGGAAGTGCAGGCGCTCTCACGCTTCCACCCCGGCGAGATCGGCGCCGTCTATCTCGCCCCCCTGGACCGCCTGGCCCTGGAACCCCAGGCGGTGGTGGTCTACGGCAATCCGGCGCAGCTCATGCGCCTCATCAATGCCGCCGCCTTTGCCACGGGGGAGCGGGTGCAGGGGGAGTTCGGCGGCAAGATCGAATGCAGCTCCTATCTCATCGGCCCCGTGCGGCGGGACGCGGTGCTGGTGACCATCCCCGGCATGGGCGACCGCATCTTCTCCATGACCCAGGACGACGAGCTGGTGGTGAGCTTCCCCGCGGGGCGGCTGGCGGGTCTGTTGGCAGGCCTCAGGGAGGCGGGCAAAAAGATCGGCGCCCGCTACCCCATCACCGTGTACCAGAATTTCTCCCCGGAATTTCCCGGCCCCTATAAGGAAAGGGCGCTGAAGTGGGGGATTCTGGATTGAGGCGCGGGGGCAACTCAGGGCCTTACCCTTGCAGCCGCACGCCCCAGCCATGACCTCATGAAGTCTGCTCCCTCCCCTCACTTCCGCCCCCTCGCCCTCCGGGTGATGCAGGAGCGCTACCTGCGCCGGGACCCGGACGGGCGGGTGGTGGAAACCCCCGATGAGCTTTTCCGCCGGGTGGCCCGGGGAGTGGCCGCGGCGGAGGCCGCCTACGGGGGGGCCGCCGCCGTGGCCCGGCAGACGGAGGCCTTTTACGAGGCCCTGTCCTCCCTGAAATTCCTGCCCAACACTCCCACCCTGATGAACGCCGACCTGCCCCGGGGGCAGCTGGCGGCCTGCTTCGTCATCCCGGTGGCGGACGACATGCGCAGCATCATGGAGGCGGTCAGGGACATGTCCCTCATCCACCAGACCGGGGGCGGCACGGGCTTCACCTTCACGCACCTGCGGCCCCGGGGCGACCAGGTGCGCAGCACCGGCCGGGTGGCCTCCGGCCCCATGGGTTTCATGCGCATCTTCGACACCACCACCGACGTGGTGAAGCAGGGCGGGCGGCGCCGGGGCGCCAATATGGGCATCCTGAACGCGGACCATCCGGACATCCTGGAGTTCATCACCGCCAAGACGGAGCCGGGGGTGCTGAGCAACTTCAACCTGTCCGTGGGGGTGACCGACGCCTTCATGGCCCTGGTGGAATCGGGGGGCGACTATCCCCTCATCAATCCCCGCACCGGCCTGGAGGTGCGCCGGCTGCCGGCCGGGGAGGTCTTTGACGCCGTCTGCCGGGCGGCGCTCACCACCGGAGACCCGGGCCTGCTCTTCCTGGACGCCCTGGAACGGGACAATCCCACCCCGGACCTGGGCCGCCTGGAGGCCACCAACCCCTGCGGCGAGCAGCCCCTGCTGGCCTATGAGTCCTGCAATCTGGGGTCCATCAACCTGGCCCGGCTGGCCGAGGGCGGCCGCCTGGACTGGGAGGAACTGGCCCGCCTGACGCACCTGGCCGTGGCCTTTCTGGACGACGTCATCGACCAGAGCCACTATCCCCTGCCCCAGATAACCGCCATCACCCGGGGCAACCGCAAGGTCGGCCTGGGCGTCATGGGCTTGGCGGACCTCTTCATCCGGCTGGGCATTCCCTACGACGCCCCGGAAGCCCTGGACCTGGCGGAAGAGATCATGGCCCGCATCCAGGCCGAAGCGGTGGCCGCCTCTGAGGAGCTGGCCCGCCGGCGGGGTCCCTTCCCCAATTTCCACCGGAGCCGCTACCATCGGGCAGGCCGCCCGCCCCGGCGCCACGCCACCGTCACCACCATCGCCCCCACGGGCACCATCAGCCTCATCGCCGGGACCTCCAGCGGCATCGAGCCCCTCTTCGCCCTAGCCTATCGCCGCCGGGCCCTGGAAGGGGAGGAATTTGACGAAATCCACCCGCTGTTCCTGGAACGCATGCAGGAGCTGGGGGCGCCGGAACAGGAGTGGCTCCCCTGCCTCCGGGAGGCGGGGCGCATCCGGCCCTGCGCCCATTATCCCGATGAGGTGCGGCGCCTCTTTCCCACCGCCTTCGAGGTGGGCGTGGAGCACCAGGTGCGGATGCAGGCCGCGTTCCAGCGCCACGTGGAGAATGCGGTCTCCAAAACCATCAACCTGCCCCCCGAGGCCACCGCCGCGGACGTGGCCCAGGCCTTCCGGCTGGCCCACCGGCTGGGCCTCAAGGGCATCACCGTCTATCGGTACGGCTCCCGGCCGGAGCAGGTGCTCAGTCTGCCCACCGAGAGACTGACCCTGTCCCATGAGTTCACGGAGGAGTGCCGGCAGTGTTCGGTGTGAGCCGGACGGCAGGAACTTGACAGCCTCCCCTTATCAACTATAATGGTTATATCAATCATAATGGTTGAAGAGCAGGTGGATGGACATGCGCAAGAGAATTTCCGCGGTGAAGGCCCGGCAGAACCTGGGTCAGATCATGAATGAGGTGGCCCTCCGGGGAGACGACTATATCATCGAGCGAGCCGGGAAGCCTCTGGTTGCCATCATTGACATGGAAAAATACCAGCGGCTCCAAGGGGAGCAAGAGGAAGCTCTGCAGGCCGTCAGAGCCATCTGGGGGAAGATGCGGGGAGCGGACGCGGTCGAAGTGGGCGCGGCCGTCGAGGAAGCGATGGGGGCGATAAGGAAAGGTAAGGCCAAGCCCAGGTCATGATCCGGACGGTGTTTGACACCAATGTCCTGGTGAGCGCTTTGCTCTGCCCGGCAAGCCCTCCGGCGAAACTCCTGGAATTGGCTCTTCAGGGCAAAATTCGACTTATCCTCTCGCCTCACATCTTGCAGGAGGTGGAGCGAGTATTCTTCTATCCGAAAATACAGAGGATTCTTAAAAGGCGAGGCATTGAGCCCGGGGAGTTGGAAGAGGTCATCGCCAGGATTGTCAAGGTGACCGTGATAACGTCGGGAAAGCTGACCGTTCAAGCCGTCCCGGCTGATCCCGCCGATGACCTGGTCCTGGCTGGCGCTTTGGAGGGGCAGGCGGAATTTGTGGTGAGCGGCGACCACCACCTTACCGACCTGAAGGGATTTGCAGGCATCAAGATCATCGAGCCGGCCGCATTTTTGCAGGCATGTTTGGAGACAGAAGCATAGGGATGTGTTCATCCGGAAAGTCGTTTTGTTCCCTCCCCCTTGATGGGGGAGGGTTAGGGTGGGGGTGAAATAAGTTAGCAATACAGACCAGTTGCCCTATTGATCCCCCTCCCCCCAACCCCCTCCCACCAAGGGAGGGGGAGTTTCCGGATGAGGACTAGGGATGTTCCTGATCAGGGGATATCGTTCCATCGAGACCAGGATGCCCCGAGAACACGCCCAGAGGCGGGTGGGGTTCCCACCTCCGCCCCCGGGTCCCTTAACACCGAGAATTTTCCATTCTCTAAACCACAGGAGGTTATACCATTGATGAAACGTTTTGCTCTCGTGGCGGCCGCGGCTGTGCTGGTCTTGACACTGGCCGGCGGCGCCGCTTTTTCCCAGGACGTGAAGGCCCTGGTGGACCAGGGACTGGTCAACTGCGAAAAGGGCCGCTTCGACCAGGCCATCGACAACTTCACCCAGGCCCTCAAAGCGAAGCCCAATGACGCCTCGCTCTATAACTACCGGGGCCGGGCCAAGTACGCCAAAGGCATGAACACCCAGGCCCTGGCCGACTATGAGCAGGCGCTGAAAATCGACCCCAACTTCGGCTGGGCCTACAATAACCGGGCCCTGGTCTATTTCACCCTGGAGGATTTCCAGAAGTCCCTGGAGGAGCTGCGCCTGGCCCAGAAGGCCGGCTACAAGGTGGACCCGGAGTTCGTAAAAATGGTGGAGCGCCGGGCGTATTCGAAAAGGAAGTGATCCGCCGGGCGGGGGTGGCAGGGGTTTATGCCCCCTGGCCCCCTGCCCCGCCACAAAATTTTCAAGACAGTTACTCATGAGCCTGCGGCTCACCCGCAAAGCCTGAAAAATTCCCCCTGCCCCTGGCCCCCTCCCACGAGGGGCTGAGTATTACCCACAAGTGTGGGGGAAGGGATCAGGAGCAGCAAAACCCTCGTTCCCAAGCTCCTGCTTGGGAACGCACCTGCCCCCGAAGCTCCTGCTTCGGACAACCATGCACCAGGAAATGTGGCCGCAGGCTTCAGCCTGCGCACCATTCCTTTCATTTTACCTGGGTCGCCCGGCGCAGCCTGAAGGCTGCGGCTACCAGAACGTAAAGAATTGTGGGTAATGCTCAGCATGAGGGGAGGGGGAATAAAGGAACTTTTAGTAGCACCCGAGGTCGGCGGCCGCAGGGCCGTTCTGTGAATTTTGCCTGAAAGCCGACGACCGAAAGCTGTTTCCCTATAACAGCCTGCGGCTGCAAGAATTGTCCCGTAACCGCAACTTGGGCTCTGACGCCCGGGTCACTTTTCCTTGTCCGCAGGCGGGGTGACGCCGCGAATCGTGCCGCCGCCGTAACGGTCCGAGACCCCTTTCTTCTTTTTCTTTTTCTTCTTTTTGGCGCCGTTTTCCCCGTTGGCCGGAGTTTTTTGGGGTTCCGGCTGGGACTCAGGAGGGGCAATCTCCTTTTCCGGCTCCGGAGAGGTGGGGAGCGTCTCTTTTGCCGAGAGACCTCCGGCCAGGCCGCCCCCCCCGAGAGGAGCGCCGGCGAGCAGCAGCACCCCGGTCAGGCCCAGGGTCATGAGCCCCCGGCTCATGGCATACAGAAACCGACACAACGGCATCTTGACCCTCCTTGCCCCGGCGCGGCGAGGGCGGCCGGCGCTCACCGCTCCGGCGGCTGTTCCGGGGAGTCCAGGGAGCGGATGGGCTGGCCGCCGAAACGGGAGCCGCCCGGTTTGGCCGGCGCCTCCTCCGGTTTGCGGGCGGGGGCGGGCCTCGGTTGGATCTGCCTGGTCCTGAATTTGGTGTCTTTCTTCTGGTCCTCCCCTTTACCGGGGTCGATGCTTTGGGGCTGGGGTTTGACCTGTTCCACCTGGACGCCGGGGGTGGTTTTTTCCCCGCCGCCGGCCGGCGATTCCGCCGCCAGGGCCATGACCAAGGCCAGAGCCGCGGCCACTGCCAGACATCCTTGGCCTAAGGTTGTCAATTTCACCTGCCGCATATCTCCTCCCGCCTGGAAAAGTTTGCTCTGGTCCCGCTGTACCCTAATCCTGGGACTCCTTGCCGCGAATGGGCTGGCCGCCAAAGCGGGAGCCGCCGGGTTTGGCAGGTTGCGCCTCCGGAAGCGGTGCGGCGGCCGGAGGCGGCTGGAGCCCCCGGGTCTTCACCTTGGTGTCCTTTTCCACATCTTCCTCCTGCTCGGGGGCGAGCATCTTGGCTTTGGCCTTGGGCTTGGCCTTGGGCTTGCCTTTTTCCACCTGTCCGCCCGCCGGGGCCGGACCTGCGCCGTTGGCCCACAACGCCCCGGCCAGAAAAGCCAGGGCCAGCACGGCGGCACAGACAGCCAGCCACCTGAGCCAATGCTTCTTTTTCACCTGTTGCATCTCTCCTCCTGTTGACGGAGCGTCCTACTCCTGGGATTCCTGAGAGCGGATGGTGTGACCGCCGTAGCGGGCGCCTCCCGGTTTTTTAGGGGCGGCCTCGGGCGCGGCCTCGGGTGCTTCCCTGGCCTTCCTCACCTGATGGGGGCGGGGCGCAGTTCCGGAGGGCATCCAAAACAGACCCCAAAGGATGGCCAGCAGCCCGGCGGCGGCCAGGACTCCCAACACTATCAGCCATTTTCGTGACGACGGACGCGGCATCTTTTCCCCCTTGGCGGTGGCCGTCTCCTCTGGGCAATGCGGCCGGCGGGTCCGTCATTCGTCTTCCAACCCCAGAATTTCAAAAACCTCCACCGGGTCCTTTTTGCCTTTCAACTGCAAAGAGGCCTGTCCGCCGACCAACAGTCCCGGCCCCACTGCGGTTATGATATCACGGCTGGCCACAATGGTCCATCCCAACTCCTTGGTGGCGCTCTCCAGCCGGGAGGCCAGGTTCACCGTGTCGCCGATGGAGGTGAACTCCAGGCGTTTGGGGGAGCCGATGTTGCCCACCACCGCCTCCCCCACGTGCAGGCCGATGCCGATGCTGAAGGGGGGCAGATCCGACTCCGGGAAATGCTCCTCCATCCAGGGGCGGAAGTCCTGGGCCATCCGGGCCAGCGCCAGGGCGGCCCGGACGGCGCGGCGGGGGTGGTCGGGATAGGGGACCGGGGCCCCGAAGATGGCCATCACCGCGTCGCCGATGAATTTGTCCACCGTGCCGCCCTCCTCCAGAATGGGCTCGCAGGCCCGGGTGAAGTAGGCGTTGAGCATCTCCACCACCTGCCGGGCGTTGAGCTTTTCGGACATGGAAGTGAAACCCCGGATGTCCGAGAACAGCACGGTCACGGTCAGGGCTTCGCCCCCCAGGTCCGGACGCCGGCCGCTGGCCAGGAGGCGCTCCACCACCTCGTCGGAGACGTAGCGTCCGAAGAGTTGGCGGATGTGGGTCCGCTCCCGCTCTTCGCCGGTGAGGCGGATCATCAGCACGCCCACATAACCGAGGCTGATGGCCGCCTGCACGGGAGCGGCGGGCAGGAGCAGATCGCTCCGGAAGCTCAGGTAGGAGAGCCCGGCCACCGCCAGGCACAGGAGCGGCCCCGACGCCAGGCCCTGCCAGATGGACAGGCGGAAAAAGAGCACTAAGGCGCCCATGAGCGCCAATCCCAGGTAGAAAAGGGTCCAGGTCCTTCCCACCGGCCGGGGGAACCGGTCCGTGAGCAGGGTCTCCACAATATTGGCGTGGATCTCGGCGCCGCTCATGTCCTCACCCTCGTAGCCCAGGAAATGCTGGGAGTAGGGGGTGGGATGCACATCCTGCATGGCCGACGGCTCATTGGCGACGATGGCGATCTTGCCCCAGACCGCCCCCACCACGGAGCCCGCTTCCCCCGAGGCCATCTCGCCCAGAAATTCGCCGGTGTAAACCGAAGGCGTCACCTTTTTCTCCCCCAACAACCGGCGGAAGGAGACCCGGGAGAAGGTCCGGGGAGGGCCGGCAAAGCCGATGAGGGGAAAGGCCTCCAGGCGCACCGTCTTGGCGCTGGCGGCGTTCCAATCCGGGAAATGGGGATGCTCCTCCAGCCGCTTGATCTCCGCCGCCGCTTCCCGTCCCTGGAAGCGCGCCGCCAGAAGCTGGGAGAAGCTCAACGTGGTGCGACTCTCCCCCGGGTGATGAATGGACTCGGGGAGCACTTCCGGGTCGGCTATCATGGCGGGCAGGTAGCGCCGGATGACGTTGTCGGGGTCGGTGTAGAAGTTGACCAGGCCCACGTCATAGCGCGGCTGGGGCAGGGAAAAGTAATAGTCCACAATGGGCAGGTTGACGACGCGGCGGCCGTCCTCGTCCAGGCCCAGGGTGGCCGCCATCATCACCTGGCCCGTACCCAGCTCCCGCCGGAAGGGCAGGTCGAAGGTGCGGCTGATGTCGCTGCCGGGAAGCTTCAAACGCCTCAACCAGGACTCGATGCTGACGTAGTACAGATAATCCAGGCCGATGATCCGGACGTTCAATTCCCGCAGGCGGTGGAGGACCTGGGCGAACAGGGGCGTCCAGCAGACCAGGGGGACATCGGGGTGCTCTGCCAGGGTGTCGTCGTCCACGGCCACGATGACCACGTTTTGGGGTTGGTAGCGCTGGCCGGCCAGGCGATGCCACAGGCCGTAATAGAAATTCTCCGGCCGCTCCAGCCAGCCGGCCCCGCCGGCCACCAGCACCGCCGCAAAGATGGCCGCCGCCAGCAGGGCGCCGAAGACCCATTCCCGGGTGTGCCGGGGGGAGAGGTCCATGGCTTCGGCCAGATCCTGGAGGTCGCCCAGCGGACTTTTCTGTCTTACCATCTCCGACGGTCCTGAAATACTCGGGACATGTCATTCCCAATCATCCCGGCTGATCCGGGCTAACAAGCGGCTTTGCCTTGCGCTGCAAATATTGAGGGTACCAATGATTGAGCCACAGTCCCACCCCCATCAAACCCAGGGACACCGCCTGATAGCCCATCCCGCCTGAACACAGGCCATAGGTTTTCGCCGCGCTCATCCCTGTTGTTATGAGAAACACCGCCCCCCAGATCACCGCCAGGTTACGGCAGGTCCGGTAAAAGACAGGGGAGGCCTGTCGCTCCGGCGGCACGGTCTCCCGGGCATATTGCAGGACAAAAGGCTTCCCCGAAAAGATGGACAGCCAGGCAATGGCCGCCAGGGTCCCATGGGCCAGGATATCCAGGTTTTGGAGCACCCAGGGGTTTCTCAACCACACCACTGCCACCAGGTTGAAGCCGAAGAAGAGCAGCGAGCCCCAGGTCAGGAAGAACCCCTTGGCCAATTGTTTGTACCCCAGGACCGGCGTCAGGGCCAGGGCGACAATGATGGCGACGTTCACCCGCCAGAGGGACGGCCCGGCAATGATTCCAAAAACGATCCAGGGCAGGAAGCCCAGCAGAATTCTTAGCATCTCTTTCATGGCGTGAGCGCCTGACATGAGCCATCCGTTCAAGTCTTGTAAAAGGGGCGGCGGGGACGTGGGATCCCCCCTGCCCCTGCTCCAGGTCAGCCCCTTTGACCCGGCGGCTTGGCCGTCACCCCGAACTTGGCCATGGTTTCGGCCCAGTGGCGGTTGGCTTCGTCTCTAAAGGTCTCCACCCCGCCCGGAAAAAGGTCTCGTCGCAATCCCGCCTGAACTTCCGGCGAAATCTGTCCCTGGCGGATGAGCTGCTCACCGGCCTGGCGCACCAGGTCATAATACCAGGTGAACATCTCCTGATATTGTTCACCGCTTAAGCTATTACCCGCGGGACGCAAGATTTCCCCCAGGTAACGCCAGCCCAGCTTTTGGATGTAAAATTGGAAGTAGTGCACTAACGGCGCAAAATGGTTGAATTCCGGAAAGCCGCAGGGGGAGACCAGCAGCGCGGCTCGGTCTTTGGGATAGCGGTCCGGGTGGGTGCTCCGCCCCGGATGATGGGGATCTTCCACCATCCACGGTTCGTGTATGGGCAGGGTGCGGTCTATGAAGTTCTTCAGCAGGCCGGACATGGCATAGTGGTAGAGGGGTGTCCCGAATATGAGTATGTCTGCCTGCACAAATCTTTCCAGGACCGTGGCCATGTCGTCTTGCTGTACACATTTCCCCGGGGTCTTAACCCAACACAAAAAGCAGCCCAGACAAGGTTTGATCTGCACCTGGCCCAGATGCACCACCTCCGTGGTGGCCCCGCCGGCGCGCATACCCTCCAACAATGGGCCCAGGATATGAGAGGTGCTGCTCCTTTCCTTGCGCGGCGAACCATTGATAGCCATTACGTGCATGGGGGCCTCCTTGGGTCGGCAGTTCCGGCGGGAAAACACCGCGCCTCCTGCCTTTGGTTTTGTCAGAGTTTCGAGGGTCTTGCAAAATTCTCCTTTTGTCTTAGGAAAGGGCGGCGGTTTTGAAAACGCTCTGCAAGATGCCAACCTCTTTCATGGTGCGCGGTGCGCACCCTACGCGGGGACCAGAACATCGGAGGATTCTGTAGGGTGCGCACCGCGCACCATGATTTTTCGGAAATCGTAATGCTGTCCGTAAGTTTTGCAAGAAGCTCTTTCGTGATGAGGTTTCGACCCGGGACACGCAATTGTTAAACCCAAAACCCGGAACCCAAAATTTCAAACTCAATATCCAGGTGGAGGAAGGGGCGGCGCGTTTAACCCCCTATGGTCCTGCAGTCCCTTAACGCTGCAGCTCCCCCTGCAACGCTTCGGCCACCTTCTGGGCCACCAGCTCCGAGCCCTGGTCGGTGAAGTGCACCGCGTCGAACATGTAGAGTTTTTCCTGGGGAATGAGGCGGTCCAGGTCCACCAGGATGGCTCCCTCCCGGGCCGCCACCTCCCGGACGGTCTGGTTGAAGCGGTCATAGAGGCCTTTGTAGACCGCGTAAGGGATGCCCTGGGCCTCCACGGCCTTGAGTTGGCGGGCGATCCGGTCGTCGGGGACGGCCTTCAGGCGGTTGGCCTGGGTCATGAGCACCGGCCGGACCCCCCGGGCCCGGCACAGGTGCACGAAGGCCGTGAGGTTGGCGGTGAATTCCCGCAGCAGAAACGCCTCGTCCACGCTCAGGCGCCGGCCCCGCACCCCGGCGAATTCGTCAGGCGCCGAAAACTCTTGGGTCTTGCGCCCCAGGCTGCGGATGGCGGCGTACAGGTGGGGAATGGTGGCCTCCCTGAGGCCGGCCACCAAATTGCGGAAGTCGCCCCGGAGCGAGCGGCGCTCCTCCACCACCGGCCGCCGGGAGGCGTTCCGGTTCCAGTAGGTGCCTTCGTAAAGCAGGGTGGTCAGGTCGTTGACGTTGTGCATCATCACCACGACCGTGGGCTTGAGGGGCAGCACCTTGTTCAGCAGCAGATTGAGGGAGTGGAGGCTGTTGTTCCCGGAGCGGCTGGCGTTGTAGGAATTGACCTTGAGTCCCGTCCGGGCTTCCAGGAGGCGGCCGGCCAGGAAGGCGAAGCGCTTCTCCTCGGGCTGGTGGCGGCATTCGGTGGTGGAGCCCCCCAGGAAGGCCAGGGTCACGTCGGGCCGGTCGTGCACCCGGGAGGGCATGATGAAGCCCTGGGCGTCGGCCCGGAGCTGCGAGCGGGGCGGCAGCGCGCCGCCGCCCGGCTCCAACACGCCGGGGGGAAGGATCACGACTTCGGCATAGCCGGGGGGCAGCTCCCGCATGCGGATATGGCGGGTGACGCCGGTCTGGGGGGGCTTGATCTTCAGGGCCAGGAGGCGGTCGGCCAGCAGCGCCAGGCCGCCCAGGGCCACCAGGAGCACCAGGAACAGGGTCAGTTTGGCGTGGCGCTCAAACCAACCGGCCCGGCGGGGTTCCGTCTCCGGCTGCGCCTCAGCTTCGCCCATCCTGCCCTCCTGCCTGGAAAAGGGTTTTGGGTTCTGGGTTTTGGGTTCCGGGTTTGGTCCATTTATGCAGGACACCCGCCCCCGGGTGTCCCCGCCTTCAAATCACCTTATGCAGCGGATACTCCACGATGCCCTGGGCGCCCGTATTGATAAGATCGGGGATGAGCTGGCGCACCTCCGACTGGTTCACCACCACTTCCACCGAAAACCAGTCCGTCTCATACAGGGGCGAAATGGTGGGCGCCAGCAGGCTGGGCAGCAGGGCCACCACCTGCTTGAGCTGGCTCTCGGGGATGTTCATCTTCAGGCCCACCATGTTTTCCGCCCGGAGCGCCCCCTGCAGCAAAATCATGATGTTTTCGATCTTCTGCCGCTTGAAGGGGTTGTTTTCCCAGACCTCGGTGTTGGCGATGAGCTGGGTGTTGGACTGGAAAAATTCGTGGATGATCTTGAGCCCGTGGGCCCGGATGGTGCTGCCCGTCTCCGTCACTTCCACGATGGCGTCCACCAGCCCCGCGGCCACCTTACCCTCGGTGGCTCCCCAGGAAAATTCCACCGTCACCGGAATCTGCCGGGCGGCGAAGTACCGCCGGGTGTAGTTCACCAGTTCGGTGGCGATCTTCTTGTCCGCCAGGTCCTTGAGGGTCCGCACGGGGGAATCGGCGGGCACCGCCAACACCCACTTGACCGGCCGCTGGGAGGTCTTGGAGTACACCAGGTCCGCCACCACCACGATCTTGGAGTCGTTCTCCATGATCCAGTCTTTGCCGGTGAGGCCGCAGTCCAGGGCGCCGTTCTCCACAAAGCGGCTCATTTCCTGGGCCCGGCACATGGAGCAGGCGATCTCCGGGTCGTCGATGTCCGGGAAGTAACTGCGACCGTTCACCGTGATGTGCCAGCCGGACCGGCGAAAAAGGTCGATGGTGGCCTTCTCCAGACTCCCCTTGGGAAGGCCCAAGCGTAATTTGTCCACGGATGCGTCCTCCTGGGAATAGCCAAAATAAAAAATCTTTGCCACTTTTCAGAGCAGTCCCTCATGGGCCCTTGGTCCACCCGTAACCCATGAAAAGGCCAGTGGGGCGGGCGTCTCTGCCCGCCGCCAGCCTTTGGACTGATGGTGCGTGAGACGCACCCTACGGTAATTTTTCAACGCGGCAGCGCAGTCATAGGAACGTAGGGCGGGAAAGCGAAGCGCATCCCGCCGTTCCTGTCTGCACCGCTCAGCCATAGACCTGCTTCGGGTCAAACACGGGAGTCCCCATGACCTCCCAGCCGGCGGCGGTGCGGCGCCGGTAAAAACAGCTCCGGTGGCCGGTGTGGCAGGCCGCGCCCCCCACCTGCTCCACCTTGAGGAGCACCGTGTCTTCGTCGCAGTCGACAAAAATTTCCCGGACCTTCTGCACGTGACCCGAGGTCCCCCCTTTGCGCCAGAGCTGCCGGCGGGTGCGGCTGTAGTAGTGGGCCTCGCCCGTGGCCAGGGTGGCCTCCCAGGCCTCCCGGTCCATGAAGGCCACCATGAGCACCTCGCCGCTGCCCGCCTCCTGCACCACCACCGGCAGCAGCCCGTCCAGTTTGGCGAAATTCAAAGAGACCTCATCGTCCATGGATGCCACCTTGTCCATGGCAGGGCGGCCGTCCCCGGCCGCCGCCAGGAGGCGACCACGGAGGCCCGAACCACCGATCAATATTCCTCGCCTTGTAGTTGGCTCTGCCCGCCATGATTCCTCTCAGGTCCCGGAGAGTGGACGGCGGCAAAGCGCCCCGCCTCCCGGCCATCATGTTATTTTCATATAAAAGATGGTATATTTTCAACCAGGAGCCGTTCCCCGTGGCCAGAAAAGTCATCCCCTTTCAGGAACTGGTCCGACACCAGCACCTGCAATTCCTGGAGCACAAACGCCGGGAGTACCGGGAACGGGAGGATTACCTGGGGCGCCTGCGCAAGCTCCTCTTTCAGGTGGAGGGCCAGATGCGCCAGACCGAGGTCCTGCAACTGGACCTCATCCTGGAGGCCGCCCGGCACTTCAACGTCGAGCTGAAACTCCCTGATCAGGGCGACCGCATCGCCAACAAG
>VGSQ01000043.1 GCA_016874975.1 Deltaproteobacteria bacterium | reverse complement strand
CGCCCCGCCAAAAAGGCCGCCCCCGGCGGGGGGAGGTGCGGCCCCCCAAACCGGAGACCCGGCTGCAGCGCCAGCTCCGGCAATCGGCGGCGGAGGCCCTGGCGGAGCTGCCGGCGCACTGTGATCGGGGGACCAAGAAAAACTCCCAAGGCTACCGGGAAACCTGGACCGGCTACCAGTTGCACGTCGACGTCAACGACTGTTGTCTGCCCCTCAGCGTGGCCTTGAACGCGGCTTCCCTGTACGACAGCCAGGTGGCCATCCCGCTGCTGAAACTGAGCAGCGAACGGGTGGATTACCTGTATGATCTGATGGATGCGGCTTACGACGCCAAACCGGTGTACGAGGTGAGCCGCAGCCGGGGGCGCGTCCCCATCATCGACAAAAACGGCCGGGGGCGGGAGGTGATCCCCCTGGCGCCCCATGAGGCGGCGCGCTATCGGGAGCGGACTGTGGCCGAGCGTTTCTATAGCCGGCTGAAAGAAGAGTTTGGGGGTGACACCGTCCTGGTCCGGGGCGCCCAGAAAGTGGGGCTCCACCTCATGTTGGGCGTCATCGCCCTGTTTGCCGACCAGTTGCTCAAGCTGATCAGCTGAGCCGCTCCGGGCTGGCCGGGGTTGGGCAAGGTCAAGGGAAGGGTATGTCCTGACAGCGCCCCAAAGGGCCCAATTTCCGGTAACTGGTTGAGAAAAGCAAGGTTTCATGGGTTCCGGACCCCTAAACTTCGCCATTGCCTCATACTGACAGCCATTTCTTGGGCATTTTGCAAGAGGCTCTAGCATAAAGAAGTTTTATCCTCAAGAAAAAAACCTTAAGTCTTCCAAGATCGTATAATCCCCTTAGACCGGTCCTCACCCCTGGCGCCCCGGTTCGTCCTGGCGGTCCGGGTCCAGGTTGAAGAGGCGGCGCACCAGGTCCAGTTCCTGGTGGGGGCGTTTGCGGCGGTGGTTGCGCTTCAGGAAGATGATGGGGTCGTGCAGGAGCTTCTGGGTGACGGACTGGGTGAGGATTTTCAGCGACTGCTCCTGCTCCGGCGTCAGGGGGCCCAGGTGGGGCCAGGTTTTTTTGAGCTCCGCCTCGCAGATGCGCCCCGCCTTTTCCCTGAGGGAGATGATGGTGGGATAGACCGCCAGGGTCTGGAGCCAGTCGATGAATTTGGCGGTCTCTTCGGCCACCAGCCCTTCGGCCCGGGCCGCTTCGGCCCGGCGGCGCTCCCGGTTCTGCTCCACCACTTCCTTGAGGTCATCAATGTTATAAAGAAAGACGTTGTCCAGGTCGTTGATGCGGGGGTCCAGGTCCCGGGGCACGGCGATGTCGATGAGGAAGAGGGGGCGGTGTTTGCGGCGGCGCATGGCGGCCCGGACCTGCTCGGCGGTGAGGAGGTAATCCCCGGCGCCGGTGGAGCTGATGATGATGTCCGGGGCCAGGAGCTGGGCCTCCAGTTCCTCCAGGGAGACGGCCTCGCCGCCGAAGCGCCGGGCCAGGGTCACGGCCCGCTCCAGGGTGCGGTTGGCGACGATGAGGCGGGCCACGCCCTGGCCTTTCAGGTGCTCCACGGCCAGCTCCGCCATTTCGCCGGCCCCCACCAGGAGGGCCGTTTTGCCGGCCAGGTCGCCGAAGATCTTGCGCCCCAGCATCACCGCGGCGTAGCTGACGCTGACGGCGTGGTCGCCGATGCCCGTTTCCCGGCGCACCCGTTTGGCCACCGAGAAGGTTTTATGCAGCAGCCGGTTGAGGATGGGGCCGGTGGCCCGGCAGCGGGCCGCCTGGCGGTAGGCCTCCTTCACCTGCCCCAAGATCTGGGGCTCCCCCACCACCAGGGCGTCCAGGCTGGCCGCCACCCGGAAGAGGTGCCGCACCGCCTCCCGGTCCCGGCGGACATAGAGGGACTCTCTCAACCGTTCCGGCGGCACCTCGGGATGGGCCGCAAACCAGGCCTGGCAGCAGGACACCGCCGGCTCCGGGCTCTCGGTGGCCACCAGCACCTCCACCCGGTTGCAGGTGAGATAGTAGACGGCCTCCTGGACCTCCGGCGCCTCCAGGAAACGGCGGTACACCGCCTGGGGTTCCGGGAAGAGGCTCACCAGCTTCTCCCGCAGGTCCACGGCAGCCGTCTTATGGTTGACGCCGACGAGCACCAGGTTCATGGCTGTGCGAAACTGGAAAAACTGTGATAGCCGGCGGCCCACAAATGGGCGCCGATGAAGGTGACCACCAACAGGACCAGGCCGGACAGGGTCAGGAGCGCGGCCCGCCGTCCCCGCCACCCCACCGCCAGCCGTTCATGCAGCAGCACCGCGTACACCAGCCAGGCGGCCAGGGTGAGCACTTCCTTGGGGTCCCAGCTCCAGAGCCGCCCCAGGGTGTATTGGGCATAGAGGGATCCGGAGATGATGCCCCCGGTGAGCAGGGGGAAGCCCAGGGTCAGGCATCGGTAATTGAGGGCGTCCAACTGCTCCAGGGAGGGGAGGCGGTGGTAGAAAAAGCCGAAGCGCTTGCCTTTGAGCTGGCGTTCCTGGATCAGGTAGAGAATGCTCCCCAGGCCTGCCAGGGTGAGGGCGGCGTTGCCCAGGACCGCCAGGACGATGTGGATGGACAGCCAGAAACTTTCGAGCAGAGGCGAGGCCGTGCCCGTCTGTGAAGGCAGGATCAAACTGCCCGACACCGCCACCGCGGCCAGGGGCGCGGCCAGGGCGCCCAGCACCTTGATGGGATAGCGCCAGTAAAAGAACAGGAAGGCCGCCACCAGGGCCCAGGCGAAGAGCAGCAGGGCCTCCCCCAGGTTGGCGCCGGGCAGCCGGCCCGCCCGGAAGAGGACGGCGGCCAGCTCCAGAGTGAGGAGCACCAGGCTCAGGCCCATGACCCACACCCCGGCGCGGCAAAGCCATTCCCGCTGGGCCAGCAAAAATCCCAGCCACAGCGCGCCGGCCGCCAGACAGGCTAGCAAAGCCGGGTAGAGAAACAAACCGCTCATATACTCCTGCCGTTCCTGGCAAAGGTCAGGGAAAGTTCCGGTGTGGTCACTGGATGCACCCGCGCCCGGTCGTCCCACCCTCGCGCCGCCGGCCGCGCTGCATTTCGATGATTAACGGGTAAACCCCAGGCTTCCCGGCCCTGCTTCCCGCTTCCGCCTTCCTGCTCACTGTTCAGAATATCTTAACCTTAAATGTTCGCCATTGGAAGACCGCCAAGATATTGGAGAAATCGTCGGTCCAGCGGACCCTGGCGGCAGCCGGCCCTTTCTGCCAGCGGGAGTCGGCGGCCAGCTTCGCCAGGATTTCCGGCTGCCGGGCCATAGCCGCCCAACTGGAAGGGGCTTTCTCGAACCGGCGGTCCGTCTCACTGATATCCAGGTCATGGCGGCAGAGAAAAGCCAGTTCCTCGGCCCGGCTCAGGGATGCCAGCACAGCCCCCAGGTCCAGGTAATGGTTGCTGATATTAAAGATTAAGAGACCGTCCCTCTTGAGTCTCGAAAAGTAGAGTTGGAGCGCCTCCCGGGTCAACAGATGGACGGGTACGGCGTCCGAACTGAAGGCATCCATGATAAGCATGTCGAAATAACCGGGAGGTGCGGCCTGGAGGGAGAGACGGCCGTCCCCCAAAACCACCTCCACCTTGGCAGGACAGTCCTGAAGAAAGGTGAACAGACGGGGATCCCGGGCCACCCTTTCCACGGCGGGATCGATTTCATAGAAAATCATTTCCTGGCCGGGGCGGCCATACGCGGCGATGGTGCCCACCCCCAGGCCGATGACGCCGATGCGCCATGCCTGAGAGCGTTCTGCCACGGCGTCGAAGACCTGGCCCAAAGGGCCGCTGCGGGTGAAATAGGTGAGGGGCTCGCCGCGGCGAGCGGGGTTGAGACTCTGGGCGCCGTGCAGGGTGGTGCCGTGGGTGAGGAACCGAAGGTCCGCTTTCGCATCTTCCCGCACCTGTAGAACGCCAAAGAAATTGCGCTCCTGGAAGAGGACGCCCTTGGTTCCCCCAGCAAAGAGCGCGCCGGCCATCATGATGGCAGCCACTCCCAGGCCGAAGCGCAAGGGCCGGTGACGGAAGGTGGAGCAGCACAGTCCGGCGATGCTGGTGGTAGCCAGAAACACCAGGAATGCCGAATCGGGGACGATTTTCCCCAGAAGTCTCTCCAGGCCCACGAGGATTCCGGCCGTCACCGCGACCAGAAGCAGGCCAAGATACAGAGGAAGGGAAAGGTCCAGCAACCATGGGCGCAATCCCCCTGGCGACCTTGCCTCAGAGGGCCTGAGCAGGCAGGCCATCACTATGGCCAGGGGATACTCCACCAGGGAAGAGAAGGCGACGGGGGCCACCAGGGCGTTGAAGATCCCGCCCAGCACCCCTCCCACGGAGAGCCAGAGATAGAATTCCGTGAGGTGCGCAGGATCGGGCCGGGATTTCATCAATTCGCCGTGACAGACCATGGCCATGAGAAAAAAGGCGGCCAGGTGCAGCGGGAAGAGGAGCCATACCCCTCTGGTGGGCACGGCGAAAAAGATGGCTACCAGGAGGACGGCGAAAGTCTCCCCGCCGACCATCAGGCGGTGGGGGAGCAATGGCCGCCGGGCGAACACCAGGACGAAGGTGAGGAGATACAAAGCCATCGGTATGACCCAGAGAAGGGGCACCGCGGCGATGTCGGTGGTGATGTGGTTGGTGACCCCCAACATCAGGCTGGAGGGGACCAGGGCCAGGAGGACCCAGTAAAGGCGCCGTCCAAGTGTGGGAGGGGCGGGGTCGGCCCCGGTTATGGGGCTCGTTGTTGCGGCAGCCGCCGGGGAGGAAGCCGGTGAGCGCCACAGGAGCACCGCACACCCAAACACCAGCACGGCCAGCGCGCCATAGCCCGCGGACCAGAATCGGGCCTGGGAGCCCAGGGGCAGGTAGGGCTCCACCAGCACCAGGTAGCCCGCCAGGGCCGTCATGCTCCCCAGGTTGGAGGCCCCGTAGAGGAAATAGGGGTCACCGGCGTGGGTGTGGGTGGTGTGGGCGAACCATTTTTGCAGGAGCGGCGCGGTGGTGGAGAGGATGAAGAAAGGGAGGCCCACCGCCAGCGCGAGCATGAGGAGCAGCCAGGGGATGGGATTGCCGGCCGTGGGTGGGTGCTGGCCCGAAGGAAGAGCCAGGGGCAGGGTCAGGGCGATGAGGAGCAGCAGTCCCAGGTGGGCCACGGCCTGGCGTCGCACTCCCAGCCAGCGGGGGGTGAGGTGAGAGTAAGCGTAGCCGGCCAGAAGAACCGCCTGGAAAAAGACCATGCAGGTGTTCCAGACCGCGGGCGAGCCCCCCAACAGCGGCAAGAACATCTTGCTCACCAGGGGCTGCACCATGAACAACAGGGTGGCGCTGAGGAAGAGGGCCAGGGCAAAGAGCAGCAGCACGGGGCCTTCCTGTCTTCAACCGAAAGGATGCCGGCCCCCCGAGGGGCGTCGCGAGCAGAGGGCACGGGGCGACAGGGGCCGAAGAAGGCGGCCGGATCCACCGTGGCAGCAGCGTCGCCGCCTCACTGCTCCACCACCCGTTCCACCAGGTCCCGCAGGGTGTCGATGTCCAGCACGTCGCCGCATACCTCCCGGAGAAGGTGCAGCAGGCCTTCCCGGTCTCCCCGGGACAGGGCCGGCTGGAGGGGGCTGTCCACCAGCCGCTTAAAGAGCCGGGCGTTGTCGGGATGGCCGCGCCGCACCGCCAGGAGCCGCTCCCGCACCCTTTGCAGGAGTTCCAGATAGGGGCCGTATTCGGGGCCGAAGACCTCTTCCAGCCGCTCCCGGATTTTCCGGGCCAGGGCGGGGCTGGCGCCGCCGGTGCTGACCGCGATGGTGAGCCCCCCCCGTTTCACCTGGGCGGGCACGATGAAGGTGCACAGGTCCGGCTGGTCCACGATGTTGACGAAGATGCCCCGCTGCCGAGCCGCGGCGCTGATGGCGGCGTTCACCCGGGCGTCGTCCGTGGCCCCCACCACCAGGGCGCTGCCGGCCACCAGCTCCGGGTAGAACTCCTGGGGGAGGTGGCGGATGGCGCCCTGGTCAGCCAGCCGGGCCAGCAGGGGGGTGACCTCGGGGCTGGCCACGGTCACCAGGGCGCCCGCCTCCAGGAGGTCCAGCACTTTGCGCTCCCCCACGGCGCCGCCGCCTACCACCAGCACGGGGGCGCCGTCGATGAGGGCGAACATGGGATAGGTTTTCATGGTTAAAGATGATGGAGGCTCCGGGGAAATAGCCTGCTGAACTCCGTTGCCGTTCCTGAGCGAAGCCGCCCTCCCGTCTTCCCAAGGGGTTGAGATGCTTCACGGCGTGCAGGATGACAGCAACACGGATTGGGCAAGAGCCTCATGACGTTGCGCCCCCCCGGCCTCCACCTCTCAACTCCCCGGGGGGAAAGAGAAAGTGAGATTTATTACTATATCAAGGGCTTCCCTCCGATGCAAGAGCCGGCCGGCCGAGTCCGGGCGCCCCTTTGTCATTGACAGGGCCGGGAACTCCGGGTTATATGGAAAGTTAAGATTATTTGGATTTGCGGCCCCCTGAATGCACCTTTCCTGTATGCTGGCGATTTTCTTGGCGCTGGCCTGGCCGGCGGCAGCCGCGGGAACTGATAAGAAGTCCATGGCTTATAGTGACGCAGACCAGGCGATGCTCTTCCGGATCGCCCGGGAGAGCATTCAGGCCCACCTCCGGGGGAAATGGCCGCCGCCCCTGGAGTCCGACGCCCCCAAGCTGCGGGAACCCCGGGGCGTCTTTGTCACCCTGCACAGAAAGGGCAGCCTGAGGGGGTGCATCGGCTATCTCGAAGCCGTCAAACCCCTGGGCCAGGCGGTGCAGGAGATGGCCCGGGCCGCGGCCTTCCAGGACCCCCGCTTTCCGCCGTTGCAGGCGGAGGAATTGCCGGAGATTGACCTGGAGATCTCCATCCTGACCCCCATGCGCCGCGTCGATACGACGGCGGAGATCACGGTGGGCGTGCACGGCCTCTACCTGGAGCAAGGGCCGCGGCGGGGCCTCCTCCTGCCCCAGGTGGCCACGGAACACGGCTGGGACCGTCTCACCTTTCTCCGGCAGACCTGCGTCAAGGCGGGCCTGCCCCCGGATGCCTGGAAGGATGCGGCCACCCGGATATACATTTTCTGTGCGGAGATTCTGAAGGAGCATCCGCCCGAGGCCGGAACCTCCCGGCAGGAGTGCCCAACGCCATGAGTTCAGAACAGCAACCTGACCAACTTCCCGTGCCGCTGCCCCCCGAGCCGCCGCCGCCCCCGCCGGGCCTTCTGAAGAGGCTGCTGGTGCACCGCCTTTTCCTGGTGGTGCTGGTGCTCCTCATTTTCCTGGCGGCCATGTTTATTCTGGGTGGCGACCGCCGGCCGGAGGGACCGTCGGGATTGCCGAGGGTGGGGCCGGAGACCGCTACGGGCCTTCAGCCGACCGAGACCGCCAAGCCGGCCTCGCCCGAGGCGGCCAAACCCAGGGAGACCGACAAACCCGGCGAGGCCCTCCAACCTCTTGGAGAAACTCCCAAAACCGGCGCCCCACCCACCACCTTGCAACCCTTGGGTTCCCGCCCCGAGGCCGTGAAGGGCGAAGTCTTCACCCGGGCCCTGATCAAGATCATCGACGATCAGGTGAACCAGGTCCTCTTCGGTTGGCGGCCCAACACCATCCTGTTCGGTAAGTTGCGGCTCACGGACAACGTCAACAACCGGCAACTGGGCGTCCTGGAAGTGGGCCGGCGCACCATCGTGGTGCTCAATGAAAACATGACCCGCTTCGCCGTCACCGAGGCCTACAACCCCCAGGTGAACGAGGCCATGAATTTCATCATGGTGAGCCCGGACAAGTACTGGTTTCCCTCGGCCTCGGGAAAATACCGGGAGGCCATCCAGTTGCTGGAAACCTACCTCGAGGATCTGCGCGCCGGCCGCAGCCGCTTTTACACCAGGGTGGACAACCTCATCGCCCTGCTCGGCACTTACAAGGACATCCTGGGCTCCGGGTACCACAACCTCAGCAAGGACAAGGAAGCGGACGGCAACCGCGTCTCCTGGTTCAAGACCGACGACTATTTTTACTTCAACCAGGGACTGGCCCTCGGCCTGTCGGCGATGTTGGAGGCCGTCAAGGAGGAGTTCCGGCCGGAGCTCACCAAGAAAGGCTCCCAAAAGCTCCTGGATGACGCCATCCATGCCCTGCAAACCGCCTCGCAACTGAATCCCTGGCTCGTCACCAACGGCGCCAAGGACGGCATCCTGGCCAACCACCGGGCCAACATGTCCACTTATATCGGCGAGGCGGAGCACCTGGTGGCCACCCTGCACACGGTGCTGGCCACCAACTGAGCCGCCCTTCCGGGGGAGGGTCTGCCGGCCCTCTCCCGACCCGCAATTTTTTGCCCGCGCACCGCTCCGACCGAGCCGTTTCCCTTGATATTTCCAAACCTTTATTCTATCATGGCCCCGTCTTCAGCCCCCAGGAGAGGAGAAGGTCCGATGCGGGTCGGCGAGATCATGAACCGGAAACCCGTGGTCATCAGCCCCGACAAACGGGTGGGCCAGGCCCTGAAAGTCATGCAGCAGCATAACATCCGGCATCTGCCGGTGCTCAAAGACGGCCGCATGCTGGGCTGGATCAGCGCCCGCATCCTGCGGGAGGTGTTGCTCGCCTCCATGCTGGAGGTGATCACCGTGGGGGACGTGATGATCGAGGCGCCCATCACCGTGGCCCCGGACACCAGCGTGGAGGAGGCGGCCCGCCTCACCGTGGAGCACAAGATCGGCGGCATGCCGGTGATGGACGGGGAAAAGCTGGTGGGGGTGATCACCGCCATGGACCTGCTGAGCGCCTTCATCTCCATGCTGGGCCTGCTGCGCAGCAGCTCCCGTCTGGACCTCCTGCTGGACAAGCGCCCGGAGGTGCTGGAGGAAGTCTCCCAGCTCATCGACCAAGCCGGCGGCAAAATCATCAACATCGCCGTGGGCAAGACCAAGGGCGACCAGCGCTTTTACTTCTTCCGTCTGGAGAAATGCGACCTGCAGCCCATCATCGCCAGCCTGAAAGCCCGACAGTATCACATCGTGGACGCCATTCCGTGAGGTGAGCAAGGATTGCAGAGAGTCCTGCGGAAGTCAAGCTGAGGGAGGGGCCGGGGGTCGGGGGCGTCCGCCCCCTCCCTGGGATTCCCTCCCCCAACACCCGGAGTTCTGCAGGGCGGCCCCTGCCCGCCGCCGGCCCGGGGCAGTGGTGCGTGAGACGCACCCTACGGAAAGACTTTCAAGTCAGGTGTCAGGCCCCGCCACCCGGTTTTTCCCCGCCTCTTTGGCCAGATAGAGGGCCCGGTCGGCCTGGTCCACCAGGGCCGCGCCGTCCATCCCGGCAGCCAAAGTCCCCACGCCGATGCTCACGGTGATGAACATCTTGCCGTCGCCCTGGGGGATGGGGGTGGCGGCCACCCCCGCCCGGAGGCGTTCAGCCAGGGTGAGGGCCTGGTTCGCCGGCGTCTGGGGCAGCAGGACCACAAACTCCTCGCCGCCGTAGCGGCAGGTCAGGTCGGCCTGGCGCACCGACTGCTGCAGATAGGCGGCCACGGTCCGCAGCACCATGTCTCCCTGGAGGTGCCCCAGGTGGTCGTTCACCTGTTTAAAGTCGTCCAGGTCCAGGAAGAGGAGGGACAGGGGCCAGCCGTAGCGGCGGCTCAACTCCACGTGATGGTTGAGCATTTCCCAGAAATAGCGGACGTTGTGGAGCCCGGTGAGGCCGTCCCGCAGGGACAGGCTCTTGACCTCGTCGAAAAGCAGGAGGTTGGTGAGGGCGGCCTCCCCCTGGAGGGCGAAGATGCGAAAGAGCTCCGCCTCTTCCGGGGTGAAAGGCTCCTCCCGGCCCACCCCCACCACCCCGATGAGCGGCTCCACGTCGATTTTCTCCCACAGGACGGCCTGCAGGGAGTCCGGGACCGGAGGCCGCACAGGGGCCCCCCCCGCCCCGGCCGCGGGCCGGCGGTCCCGCAACCAGGAGCTGAAGGCCTGAAGGTCGCCGTCCGCCAGGTCGTCCTGCCGCCGTTTGCCCTCCCAGGCCGTCTCGCCGCCGGCGTTCCGGAGGATGAGCCCCAGGGCCCGGCAGGGCAGGCCCTCCCGGATGAGGCTGAGCAAACCTTCCCCCCATTCCGCCACCGTCCGGGGCCGGGAGAGGGTCTCGCCGATGCGGCGGATGAGGGACAATTCCAGGGCCCGCCGACGGGCCAGCTCCTCCCGGGCCTGGCGCAAATTGTCCAGCAGTTCCCGGTTGGCCCGGGTGAGGCGCCGGCGCTCCAGGGCCCGGTCCAGCACCGCCTGCAGGTCCGGCAGCCTCAGGTCGGTCTTCACCAGGTAGTCGTAGGCCCCGCCCCGGAGGGCCTGGATGGCGGTGTCCAGGCCTCCGTAGCCGGTGAAAAGGATGACTTCGGTGTCCGGAAAACGGGATTTCAGGCGGGCCAGCAGCTCCAGCCCGGAGATGTCCGGCAGCATGAGGTCCAGGAGGGCCACCGGGAACTCTTCCCCTTCCATGGCCCGCAGAGCCTGAGCCCCGTTGGCCGCGGCGATGACCTGATAGCCCTGCCCTTTCAGAAAGCGGGTGTGGATCGCCAGCAGGTCCGGATCGTCGTCCACCAGGAGGATGCGTTCCCCGGCCATCACTGCCGCTCTGCGGAAGAAAGGAGAGAGTCTTTCTGAAAATGGTCATCGTCCCGCTGGGGGTAATCCAGGGTGTAGTGCAGGCCCCGACTCTCCTTCCGGGCATAGGCCATGCGGATGATGAGGTCGGCCACCACGGCGATGTTCCGGAGTTCCAACAGGTCGCTGGTGATCAGGAAGTTCCAATAATACTCTTCGATCTCCTGCTGTATCAGCTCGATGCGGGAGCGGGCCCGCTGGAGCCGCCGGTCGCCCCGGACGATGCCCACGTAGTTCCACATGAAGCGGCGGATCTCGTCCCAGTTGTGGGAGACCACCACCATTTCGGTGCTGTCCGTGGCGCCCAGGGGGTTCCAGCCGGGGACCTCCGCGGGGACGGGGACTTTGAGGTCGGGCAGGCTCTCCCGGGCTGAGAGGGCCGCCTGGTGGGAAAAGACCAGGGCCTCCAGGAGTGAGTTGCTGGCCAGGCGGTTGGCGCCGTGCAGCCCGGTCATGCTTACCTCGCCCACCGCGTAGAGCTGGTTGATGGTGGTGCGGCCGAAGGCGTCGGTGACCACCCCGCCGCACAGGTAATGGGCCGCGGGCACCACGGGAATGGGCTCCCGGGTCATGTCGTAGCCGAACTTGAGGCACTCCTGGTAAATGTTGGGAAAGCGCTCCTTGATGAAGGTCCGGGGTTGGTGGCTGATGTCCAGATAGACGTGGTCGGCGCCGCTCTTTTTCATCTCGGCGTCGATGGCCCGGGCCACGGTGTCCCGGGGGGCCAGGTCTCTCAGGGGGTGATAGCGCTCCATGAAGGGCGTGCCCTGTCGGTCCCGGAGCACCGCCCCCTCCCCCCGCAGGGCTTCGGAGATCAGAAAATTCTTGGCTTGGGGGTGGTAGAGGCAGGTGGGGTGGAACTGCACGAACTCCATGTTGCCGATCCGGGCCCCGGCCCGGTAGGCCATGGCCACGCCGTCCCCGGTGGCGATGTCCGGGTTGCTGGTGTACAGATAGACCTTGCCGGCCCCGCCCGTGGCCAACAGGGTGATGGCAGCCAGGAAGGTGTCCACCTGGCCCGTGCGGGTATCCAGGACGTAGGCCCCCAGGCAGGTGGCCTCCCGGCCGATCACCACCCGTCCCCGGCGCACCACCCGCTCCTCGGTGATGAGGTTGACCCCCATGTGATGCTCCAGGACCTGGATGTTGGGGTGGGCCAGGACCTTTTCCACCAGAATGCGCTCCACCTCCGCGCCGGTCATGTCGTGGGCGTGGATGATGCGCCGGTGGGAGTGGCCTCCCTCCCGGGCCAGGTCGAAGCCGTTGTCCGTCCCCGGGTCGAAGTGGGCCCCCAGGTCCACCAGCTCCCGGATGCGGTCCGGACCCTGGCGCACCACCAGCTCCACGATGTCGGGGTGGGACAGACCCTCCCCCACGGTGAGAGTGTCCTGGATGTGATATTCGAAGCGGTCGTCCGGCCCCAGCACCGCGGCGATGCCCCCCTGGGCCATGCGGGTGGAGGTCTCCATCAGACCCCGTTTGGTCACCAGGATAACCGTGGCAAAATCCGCCACTTTCAGGGCGTAACTCAAACCCGCCAGCCCCGAACCCATGATCAGGATGTCGGAAGTGTGATGCACGGTGGTTTCCTATGGAGAACAGTTTTTGTAGGACACCCGCCCCCGGGTGTCCCTGCACAGGCTGGAAGCCTGCGCCACCAGATGTTGCACGATTAGCGGTTGAGCCGAGCCTCGTTCCCAAGCTCCTGCTTGGGAACGCAGTTTTTCCCCCAAGCTCTGCTTGGGGACCTTATGGAACCGCAAGTCTCATCTGATGGGCCTTGTTCCTCCGGCCAAGCGGGAGCTTGGCGGGCAAGCGGGTTCCCAAACAGGAGTTTGGGAACCAGAACAGCCGGTCTCCCTCGCCCCCCCAACAACGCGTCATCTCACCGGCCCAGGAGCCGGGCCAGGTTGGCCCCCAGGATCATCTCCCGCCAGTCCGGCGGCAGGCCGGCCTGGTCCATCTCCTCCAGATAACGCCTGGGCGGCAGCAGGGGATAATCACTGCCGAAAAGAATTTTCTCGGGCCCCACCATCTCCGCGGCCAGCCGGTAGATCTCGGGACGGTAGAGATAGGGCGAGGCCGCGGTGTCGAAGTAAACCCGCCGGAAAACCTCCGGCGCTTCTTTCTTGACCAGGCCGTAAAAGGGCAGGCCGCCCCCCCAGTGGGCCAGGATGAAGTCCACCTCCGGAAAGGCCTTGATGAGACGGTAAAGGCCGGGGAGACTCACCTTGGCCTTTCCCGGGTAGTCGGCCCCCAGGGGATCGTTGGTGTGCAGCAGCAGCGGGACCCGGTAGTGGCCGCAGAGTTCGGCGATGGGGCCCAGGAAGGGCGTCAAGTCGTCGCCGGGGTCGTCAGCGTACCAGGCCAGCTCTCCCACGCCCCGGAAACCGGCCGTGAGACAGCGCTCCACCTCCCGGGCGGCGCCGGGCTCCAGGGGATTGACGGCGCAAAAGGGGATGAGGCGGTCCGCAAAGCGCCGGCCCGCCTCGATCAGGACCTCATGGTGGCGGCGCCAGAGGCCTTCCCGGCGCCAGGGAAAGCCCAGGACCACTGCGGCCTCCACCCCGGCGTCACCCAGGTCGGCCACAACTTCCTCAGGGGTCAGCAGCCGGGAGCGAGGCGATTCGTAGAGCCAGCGGAAGGCGGGCTCATCCCCGAAAAAATCCTCCCGCCGGCGGCAAACTTCTTCCGGAAAGGCGTGGGTGTGGGCGTCCAACAGCATACCGGGCCCGGTTGCGGCAAAATTCGGGGGGCAAAGGGGGCCCAGAAACGGCGCCCCCCGGCTCACCCCGCAACATGCGGCGATTTTTGTTCATGATATCAGAAGCGCCCTGATTCGCTGCAGGAAAAATTCAGGGCTTACTGCAATCTCCCCGTGCCCTTGCCGTTATCGGAAGGCCCCCTTCACCACCATGACGGTGCAGGGGGCGGTGGCGATGACCCGCTCGGTGACGCTCCCCATGATGAGAGAGGAGAGGCCGGTCATGCCCAGGGCTCCCATGACGATGAGGTCCGCTCCCTGCGTCCGGGCCGTCCCGTCGTTGGTCACATAGGGGGCGCCCACCAACACCAGGGTGTCCAGGGGTATGTCCTGGAGCCGGGCCTCGGTGCGCAGGCGGGCCACGATGGACCGGGCCCATTCCAGCTCCTCTGCGCTGCCGGCCACGGACAGGGCCGTAAGCCGGCTGCCCAGACGCCGGGTCATGGACAGGGCCTCCTCCCAGGCCGCGTCGCTGTAGGAAGAGCCGTCGCTGGCGATAAGGAGGTGACTGAAGTCCAGGGGCACCCCTTTGGGGACCACCAGGACGTTATAGGGCGAATAGCCGATGACCCGGGCGGTGACATTGCCCATCAACAGGCGGAAGAAGCGGGAGCGCCCCCGGCGGCCCATGACGATGAGATCGGGGTGGATTTTTTCGGCCTCCTCAACAATCCCCTGATAGGCCGCCTCGCAGCGGCGCACCCGGACTTCCACCGGGATCTCCAGACCTTCCGCCTCCCGCCGGTGTTTCTGCAGGTAGCCGTGGATCAGGTTTTCCCGCTCCGCCACGTATTGGGGGGCCTGGGCCTCCAGTTCGGGATTGAATTCCAGCACCTGGAGCAGGAAGATCTTGCTCTGGCAGGAGCGGGCCAGGGCCAGGGCGCCGGCCACGGCCCCTTCGCTGTCTCCGGAGCCGTCGGTGCAGACCAGCAGTTTTTCCAGTCGGGCCGGGCAGACCAGCGGTGGCGTCATGTCAGTGGCCCCCCACATTCAGAATGCCGGAGGCGGCCAGTAGCAGGACCAGCACCTGGAGGACGGCGAGGCCGCCCAGAAGAAGTTCCCGCCGCCGCCAAAACCGGGGCAGCAGGGCCAGATAGGCCAGGATGGCGGCGCCGGCCAGAAAGGACAGGGGCAGGAAGGTGAGAAAATCCCCGTATTGCAGGCGGGCGAACCAGGACCAGCCGGCCTCCACACCCAGAGCCAGGCGGTAGCGAGGGGCGGACAGGCCCCAGTACCGGGGGAGTTCTTCCAGGGGCACCAGGGGAGCCAGGGGACCGGCCAGATACAGGGCGAAACTGAGGGTGAGAAGGACAAAGCCCAGTCCGGCGGCCCAATCCAGGACCCGGGCATAAAAATGTTGCGGATCTCCGGGATCATGCACTTTCATCCGGCGCCTCCCTTCATGGCCAGATTGCCAAACCTTTCAGGAGAGACCGCACCCCGGCAAAGAGGAGCAGGGTGACGACGAAAAAACGCAGCCGCACGGGGGCGATGCGCACCAGGATGCCGACGCCCACCCAGCTTCCCAGCATCATGCCGAGAATCGAGGGCGCCACCACTACGGGCAGGATGGCCCCCCGGTGCAGGTAAATCCACACCGCGCTGGTGTCGGTGAGGGCGACGATGAGCTTGCTGGTGCCCACCGCCACCTTCAGGGGAGCCCCCATGAGCAGGTTGAGGATGATGGTGTTGGCCCACCCGCCGCCGATGCCGAAGACGCCGGCCATCAGGCCCACGGCCAGAAAACCCAGGAGCGCCAGGGGGGTGCGGTGCACCCGCCAGGCCACCTCTTCGCCGGTGGCCCGGTCCAGGTAAGTCCCCTGGAGCCCCAGGCGGCGGGCCAGGGCGTCCGCGGCCGGAACCGCGGGGTACTCGGCGCGCCTGGATTTGACCAGCAGGATGACGACGCCCAGAATGGTGACCCCCAAAGCCGTCTGCACCACCGCCACCGGGAGTTCGAGCCCCACCATGGCCCCGACGATGGCCCCGGAGGAAGTCATCAGGGCCGCCGGCAGCGACAGACGCAGGTCCCCCATGCCGAAGCGGAGCAACCCGGGGCCGGCGGAAAGGGCCCCGGTGAGGGCCACCATGAGACTGGCCCCCCGGACGAAATCCAGGTGGAAGGGGAAGAAGCCGCCGACAATGGCCACGAACAGGGTGCCCCCGCCCATGCCCCCCAGGAGGGAAAAGACGCCCAGCAGAAAGCTCAGGCAGAACAGGCCCACCACCCAGACCCACCAGGGGCTTCCTGCGGCGGCGGCCTGTGCCCCGGCGCCCCAGGCCACGGCCGGCGCCGCCGCCAGGACACCGCACAGCCCTGCAAAAACCCCGGCGGTCCGGACGAAGGAATGCCCCCGCAGCATCTTCACCTTGATTCCCAAGCCGGAAACATCACCTGGTGTTCATCCGAAAAGTCGTTTTGTTCCCCCCCTTGATGGGGGATGGCTAGGTGGCGGTGAAATAAGTTAGTAATACAGACCAGTTGCCCTATTGATCCCCCTCCCCCCAACCCCCTCCCACCAGGGGAGGGGGAGTTTCCGGATGAGAATTACCTGGGGACAACAGGCCTGTCCGGTAAGGATTTTGCATGAATGCGGTTTTTTAGCCCCCCTCCCCATGGTGGGAGGGGGTTCGAGAGAGGGGGCAGACGCCCCTGACCCCCGGCCACCTCCCCCCTGCGGGTCCGTTCTATTTCTCCCCTTCCCGGTCCCCCCCGGGGCGCTCGTAATGGCCGGCCAGGAACCGGTCGGCCAAAACCTGGGGCACGCTGTCGTCGCTCATGAGCATGTCCATCTGGCGCACGTAGGCCATGAGGCGACCCAGCAGGTTCAGGCGGGCCTCGGTCTCCGGGGCGGGCTGTTTGCGGTAGCGCGCCCGGATCATGTCCTGGTGGATTTCCACCTCAAAATCCAGGTGGGTCAACACCTGGGCGATGAGGTGAATGCGGCGGATGCGCCGCAGTTCGTCCGCGGCCCCGCCTTTGAAGGTGAAATTGATGTAGTTGTTGTCCGCCAGCGGGCCGATGTAGCTGTCCACGCTCTGGAAGTGGAACCCCAGACGGCAGGCGTAATTCACATAATTGGCCCCCACGATGGCGTAGGTCTTGTCCCAGAACCGCTCCGGGGGCCGGATGGCGGTCTGCCCCAGGACATGCAGGAAGCCTCCCATGCTCACCGGGACCGGGCCGGCCCAGGAGATGTCCGGATGGCTGATGCCCTGCCACAGGGCCCGCATGGGCACCGACAAGATGTCCTGGGGCGGCACCGGGCTGGTGTGGCTGGCCAGGCCGTCGCCCAGGTCGATGAGGTGCAGGTTGAGGGGCAGGGGGGTGTCGAGCTTCAGCAGCCGCAGGGCCGGCACCTGGCCCTGTTCCACCCGGTCCATGAGGCTGAACATGACCCGTTTGGCGGTTTCGTGGGCGAAGCGGATGATGTCGTGATAGCTGCGGCAGTTCTCCGGCCGGAAGTTGGGGTGGCGCCGATCCACCAGGCTGAGGGGCAGAAGGTAATTCGCCAGTTCCCCCCGCGCCGCCGCCTCACCGGCGGCAGCAGCCTGGAGCGCGGCCCCGAGGGCGGATTGAATCCGGGCCCGGGCCGCTTCCAGGGCGGGCCACTTCCCCCCCACCATTCGGTTCAGCCCCTCCACCATCTTCAGGACCTGGTGGTCCAGCACCGCCAGCCGATCGCGCAGGTCGGTGGCGGCGCCGTCCCCGGAGGCAGCCAGTCTCCCCTCCAGCTCGTCCATGACGGCCAGAACCTGATGATTCGCATCCATAACCTGCTGGAAACCCCGCCAGATCTCCCGGAGGGAAGGCTGCTCGGCAGGAACTTTGGGCGGGCGGCGAAAAAAGGTTTTAAAGGCTTCGATAAGGGTTCTCAAACAAAATCCTTGACTTCTGCCTGGCGATGTGAAAAATACCACAGATTATTAATATTTTTTAATTTCCGGGGGATCGCCATCGGCCCGATCCCTCGCAAGCGCTGCCGCCAACCGCGGCGCCGCTGCCGGCAGGATGATGGCTTGAGCCATTATAGCATAAAAGTCTGGAGATTTAAGGAGGTGGAGCAACTGTGAGAAAATTTGCCGCCATATGCCTCAATTTTTTCCTGCTGAGCTGCCCTGCCATGTTGGCGTGGGCCGCCGAACCGGGAGAAAAAACGGAAGCGGTCCGGCCCAAGGTCCCCCCTGAAGAGTTGGCCACGCTCACCGGCGTGAACCTGTTTTTTGCCAACCTCTTCAACTATGACGACAACCACATCGCCTATGCCGTCTTTGTGACCGTCCTCATGGGGGTGGTGGGCGGCATCATTGCTTTCGTCACCGACATCTTTCTCAAGATGGGCGGGATGGACGTGAGCAAGATCGACCATCACGAATAAGGGGCTCAGGGGAGGATCTGGAATTATGTTTGATTTCCTCAATGTCCACATGCCCATCGCCGGGCATGACTTTAATCTCTTCATTCTGGTGGCCATCGGCTTCTCCGTGGGGGTATTGGGCGGCTTCTTCGGTGTGGGCGGCGCCTGGGTGGTGACGCCGGCCCTGAACATTTTCGGCTTTCCCATGGCCTACGCCATCGGCACCGATTTGGCCCATATCTTCGGCAAGTCCATCGTGGCCACGGCCAAACACCGCAAGATGGGCAACGTGGACGGCAAACTGGGCATCCTGTCCATCATCGGCTCCATCATCGGCGTGGAGGCCGGCGCCCAGATAATCATGTGGCTCTCCCGCCTCGGGCTGGCGGGCCCCATCGTGCGCTACACCTACATGCTCCTGCTCTTCGGACTGGGCATTTACATGTTGTACGACTACGCCACCAAGGACAAGCAGGCCGCCAGACAGGCCGCCAAGCTGGCCGCGGCCCGGGCCGGCGAACCGGCGCCAGTCAAGAAAGCCTGGAACCTGCCGCCCATGATCCACTTCCCCGTGTCCGGCATCACCATCTCTTTCTGGACGGTCATGGGGGTCTTCTTCGTCACCGGCTTCCTTTCCGGCTTCCTGGGGGTGGGCGGCGGCTTCATCCGCATGCCGGCCCTGATCTATCTCATCGGCTGTCCCACGGCCATTGCGGTGGGCACCGACCTCTTTGCGGTGCTCTTTGCCGGGGCTTACGGCTGCTTCACTTACGCCCTCAAGGGGGTGGTGGAGATCGTGGCCGCCATCTACATGCTCATCGGCGCCTCCATTGGCGCCCAGATCGGCGTCACCGCGGTGAAGTACATCCGGGGCTACGGCATCCGGCTGCTCTTCGCCATCATGATCATCATGGCCGGTGTATCCGTCCTCCTGAAGCAGTTACAGATGGTCACCGCGGCCGGCTTGGTGGTCATGGGCGCGGCCCTGGCCATGTGCGGCATCATCATGGCCCGCCTCTGGATCGGCTTCAAGAAGGAAAAGGCCGAGAAGATGGGCCTGGGTCATTGAGGAGGGATGCCATGAAAATTCTCGTACCTGTGGACGGTTCGGAATACTCGCTGAACGCGGTGGACCAGGCCTGCGCCCTGGCCCTGAGTCAGGGGCCCTCGGAAGTGCTGCTGCTGGCCGTTACCGTGGAACTTTATTTCCTGGAGGACCAGGGGCACTACGTCACCGAAAAAATGGAGCTGCAGGCCGAGGCGGCCCTGGCCAGAGCCAAGGACCGCGCTTTGCAGAAGGGCGTCGCCCCCGTGAGTCTGATAGCCCGGGGGACCTCCGTGGCCGAAGAGGTGGTCCGGGTGGCCGAGGCCGAAAACGTTGACCTGCTGGTCATCGGCAGCAGGGGACTGGGCGCCAAGACCGCCTCCTTCCTGGGAGGCACCGCCAGCAAGGTGGTGACGTACTCCCCCTGCTCGGTCTTGGTGGTGAAACAAAAAGAGCGCTGAACCACAGCCCTGCCTGACCATGTCGGACTGGGCGGCCCCTGGCGGGCCGCCCTTATTTATGACAAGCCGCCGGAAGCCATGGGCCAGGCCCCGGCTCGGCGGACCGACGCCGCCTGCGAGGGGTGCATGCGGCCGCCCTCGGCCGACGGGCTCCCTCCGGTCGGTTACGAAAGTTTGCTGTGACGGGGGCCCGGGGTTATGGACCCCGGCCCTCTTCCTCACCCCGCTAACCGGTGATTGCCTCCATCCCTCCCATATAGGGACGCAGCTTCTCCGGGATCGCCACCGAGCCGTCGGCCTGCTGGCAGTTTTCCAGGATGGCCACCATGGTGCGTCCCACGGCCAGCCCCGAGCCGTTGAGGGTGTGCACCAGTTCCGTGCCTTTGGCCCCGCGGCGCTTGAAGCGGATGTCGGCCCGGCGGGCCTGGTAGTCCTCAAAATTGCTGCACGAGGAGATTTCCCGGTAGAGGTTCTGCCCCGGCAGCCACACCTCCAGGTCGTAGGTCTTAGCCGAAGAAAAGCCCAGGTCCCCGGTGCACAGGGCCACCACCCGGTAGGGCAGCCCCAGCTCCCGGAGCACGGCTTCGGCGTCGGCGGTGAGGCGTTCCAATTCGTCGTAGGAAGTCTCTGGGGTGGTGAATTTGACCAGCTCCACCTTGTCGAACTGGTGCTGCCGGATGAGGCCGCGCACGTCCTTGCCGTGGGACCCGGCCTCGGACCGGAAGCAGGGCGTGTAGGCGGTGTAATGGAGGGGCAGGTCCTCTTCCCGCAGGATTTCCTGGCGGTGCATGTTGGTCACCGGCACCTCGGCGGTGGGCACCAGGTAATAATCCCAGCCCTCCAGCTTGAAGAGGTCGTCCCGGAACTTGGGGAGTTGGCCGGTGCCGGTCATGGCCGCGGCGTTGGTCATGAAGGGCGGCAGCACCTCCAGGTAGCCGTGCCGGCCGGTGTGCAGGTCCAGCATGAAGTTGATGAGGGCCCGCTCCAGCCGCGCCCCGGCCCCCTTGAGGAGGGCGAAGCGGGAGCCGGCGATCTTGGCGGCCCGCTCGAAGTCCAGGATGCCCAACCCTTCGCCCACCTCCCAGTGGGGGCGGGGCTCAAAGTCAAAGGCCGGCGGCGCCCCCCAGGTGCGCACCACCGGGTTGTCCTCGCTGTCGGCGCCGACGGGCACGCTGTCATGGGGAAGGTTGGGGACGTTGAGGAGGAAGGCTGCCAGCCAGGCGTCCGCTTCTCTGACACCGCCTTCCAGGATGCCGATGTCCTCGTTGATGGCCTTGACCTGCGCCTTTTTGGCTTCGGCCTCGTCTTTCTGCCCCCCTTTGAGGAACTTGCCGACCTCCTGGGACAAGGCGTTCCGTTCGGCCCGCCGGGCCTCCAGGCGGGTCAACTGACGGCGCCGCTCCTCATCCACGGCTGAAAATTCGTCCAGGGAGAGGTCCAGCCCCCGCCGCCGCAAGGCTTGGGCCACCTTTTCCCGGTTTCCCCTGACGAACTTGATGTCCAGCATATTTCCCCCGATAGCGGCAAAACTGTGGCGGGCTCTCCCCGCCAGGATTCCTCTGCATTCCCGCGCAATATGAAAATGTAAGGCAAGAAAGCGCCGAGCCTCCCGCCATTCTCATGAATCCGGTTGATTGCCGGAGTTGCCCAGCAGGTGCAGTTTGATCTCGGAAATCAGGCGCACCAGGCCGTCCGCGTCCTGGCGCTGGATGAAGTAGAGGATATCCGCCACCGCGCCCTCCAGGGCCCGCAGCACCACCCGGTTGGCCGGATTCTGAAGCTGGATGCAGGCGTAAAGCTGGGCGTCCTGGGTCAACAGATGCCGGGTGAGGCGTTTTAAGGTGGCAAAGGTGGGAGTAGCGAAATCCTCCAGGTTCCGGGGCGGCACCCCCAGGTCCCGGAGCACCATGCCCAGGGCGATGAGCATGAAGTGGGCCAGCCCCTGCACCACCGCCATGAGGCGGTCATGCTCGGTGGCGGTGGTGACCTTCACCCGGGCGCCGGCGGCGCTGAACAAGTCGTGGAGCCAGGTGAACCAGCGCTCCCCCCGGCCGCGGCACAGGACCACGGTGCGGCCGGCGATGCTCTCTTCACCGGGGCCGAACAGGGGGTGCGTGCCCACCACTTCCCCGGGGAAGGCCGCCAGCATGGCCGCCAGGGGGCTCTGCTTGACGGAGGTAAGGTCCGCCAGGCAGGCGTCGGGCCGGAGGTGGGGGGCCACCTCCCGGACCACTTCCGCCACCCGGGGGATGGGCACGGAGATGAGCACCAGCTCGGAGCGGGCGGCCACCTCCGGAGAGGTGAGGGGCGTGTCCAGGTCGGCCAACAGCACGGTGCAGCCCCGCTCCTGGAAAAAGCGCTGAAACCACCGGCCCATCTGCCCCATCCCGCCGATGATGCCGACGACGGGCTTCATGCAATGGCCTTCTGCCGCAGGAGAAAATCGGCCAGGGTGAGGCGCACCATGGCCACCAGCACCGGCACGATGCGAGGGATGGCGCTCACGTCGTGGCGGCCCCCCACCCTCAGGGTGCGGGGTTGACCCCTGAGATCAATGGTGTCCTGCTCCCGGGCGATGGACGGGATGGGCTTCACCGCCGCCCTCAAGACGAGGTCTGCGCCGTTGCTGATGCCCGCCAGGATGCCCCCGGCGTGATTGGAGGCAAAGCCGCCGGGCAGGATGGGGTCGTTGTGCTGGGAGCCCAGCATCCGGGCGGCCTGGAAGCCGGCGCCGATTTCCACCCCCTTCACCGCCCCCACGGACATCAGAGCTCCGGCCAGGACCGCATCCAGCTTGTCGAAGACGGGCTCCCCCAGGCCGGCGGGGCAGCCCCGGGCGACGATTTCCACCACGCCGCCCAGGGAGTCCCCGGCCCGCTGCACCTCCTCCACCCGGGCCGCCATGGCGGGCGCCACCTCGGGGTCGGGGCAGGCGAAGGGGTTGTCCCAGATGGTCCCCTCCTCCACCCGGTTCACCCGGACGCCCCCCAGTTCCACGGTATAGCCCACCACTTTCACGCCCCCCGCGTCCAGCACCTTTTGGGCCACCGCCCCCGCGGCCACCCGGGCTGCGGTCTCCCGGGCCGAAGCGCGGCCGCCGCCCCGGTGGTCCCGGATGCCGTACTTGGCCTGATAGGTGAAATCGCCGTGGCCGGGCCGGAACACCTCTCGCAACTCCTCGTAATCCCGGCTGCGCGCGTCCCGGTTGTAAATCACCAGGCTGATGGGCGCGCCGGTGGTAAAGCCCCCGAAAACGCCGGAGAAAATCTCCACCGTGTCCGGCTCCTGCCGCGTCGTGGCGTGGGATTGCTGCCCCGGACGCCGCCGGGCCAGCTCCCGTTCGAGGTCCTCGGGGCTCAGCGAGAGACGGGGCGGACAGCCGTCGATGATGGCGCCCACCGCGGGCCCGTGCGATTCCCCCCAGGTGGTGACCCGGAAGACCTGCCCAAAGGTGTTACCCCCCATCTCCGGCCTCCTCGATTTGGTCCCGGACTTCCTGGAGAATCCGGTCCGCCACCTCCTCGGGCTTCAGCCCCGTGGTGTCGATGGTGAGGTGTGCGGCCTGCCGGTAAAAGGGCTCCCGGACCGCCAAGACCTCCTCCACTTCCTGAAGGGGGTCGAGGCCGTGCAGGGCCGGGCGGGAAGCGAGGGTGGCCCGGTCCTGGCGCAGCCGCGCCATGATAACCGGGGGAGGAGCCGTCAGCCAGACAACGACGCCGTTGTGCCGCAAGTGCGCCACGTTGTCCGGGTCCAGGACGGCGCCGCCGCCGGGAGCCAGGACCTGGCCCGGCCGGGCGGCATAGCGGCCCACCACCTCTTTTTCCCGCCGGCGGAACTCCCCCCAGCCCTGCCGGGCCACCAGCGCGGCGATGGACTGCCCGGCCTCCACCGTCACCACGTCGTCCAGGTCCACAAAGGGACGCCCCAGGCGGCGGGCCAGTTCCCGACCCACCACGGTCTTGCCGCTGGCCCGGTAGCCGATGAGGACCAGGTTCCGCTCCGCCGTCAGAGTCGTGGGCAAAACATTGCTCATGGTTATGACGACCTTGGGATGTGGATTGAAGGCGGAAGGACCGCAGGCAGCCGTTCCGCCTCCTCCCAGGTTCACCCCTCCGCCGGGAGGAAGGGCTGGAAACCTGGATTGTTGAGATATTTTATTTAATTGTCGGGAAGAGGGGAAGAGGTTAGTGATTGTCGAGACTCCTGTCTATGAAAAGTTCCTTATCCCCCTCTCCCCCGGCGGGGGAGAGGGCTGGGGTGAGGGGGAAAAGTTTCCATGCTTTGTGAGTGGGCCTCAGGCCCATGAGCAACTGCCTTGAAAAGTACTTGGTGGCGCCGGCATCTTGCCGGTGCAGCGCACAGGCTGGAAGCCTGCGCCACCAAAGACAAAGACGGCTTGCAGAGACGCCCGCCCCACCGGATTTTTCATATGTTGCGGGTGGGCCGGCGGCTCATGGGGGACTGCTATGAAAAGTTCCTTATCCCCCTCTCCCCCGATGGGCATTGGCGCTAACTTAAGCAAGCAGTGGGTATGCCAAGGGTAACCTGTTGAATAGTCAAGACAAATCCCCCATTACCCCCCTTGCCAAAGGGGGGAATGAGCAGTCGGTGACCCGAAGTCCCCCTTTGGAAAAGGGGGATTTAGGGTGATTTTAAGTAAAATCGGTATGTTATGATGTAAACTAGTTTTTTCTTAAGTTAGCGCCAATGCCCCCGGCGGGGGAGAGGGCTGGGGTGAGGGGGAGAACTGTTCATGCTTTGCGGGTGAGCCGAAGGCTCATGAGCAACTGCCTTGAAATGCTCATGGCCCCAACGGGGCCACCCCAGAGTATGAAAAACCTTTTGTAGGGGCGGGTTTGAAACCCGCCCCTTGTATATTAGCAAGAAGCCTCGGTACTATCTTTGCTCCCTTCAAGGGGGTAAGATAGGGGCCTCGGATAGCAGGTTCCCCCCCCCCGGTGGGCAGGCCCATGGGCCTGCCCACCGGGGGGGGGGAGGGGGTTGCGGGGG
>VGSQ01000042.1 GCA_016874975.1 Deltaproteobacteria bacterium | reverse complement strand
GGCCTTGCGGGCCAGGGCCTCTGCTGCCGCATCCGCCAACTCGGGACGCCAGCCGACTTCCAGACGGACTGCCATGGTTCTCCTTCAGGGTTCCCGGCAGGGTGCGCACCGCGCCCCATCATGCCGAGGCGGCGGCGGGCGAAGACGCCCGCTTACCCCGCTTTTCTTATGAAAACATATGTCAGTGGCCGGCGTTCAGCCAGGAGAAAATGTAGGGCGGGAAAGCGAAGCGCATCCCGCCGGGCAGATTGCCGCCTGTCTAAGGCAGTATCACCTGCGTTAAGAAATAAGCCTGAGACCGTGCCTGCGGATAACTTTACCGCCCTGATGCCTGAGAGTGCATGGTTGACGGCGGGATGCGCTGCGCTTTCCCGCTTAACCGTGCCATGCTGCCGGTCCAGCTTTTCCTCTGGTTCCCAAGCTCCTGCTTTGGAACCGGATTGCTCGCAAAGCTCTGCTTTGCTCCTCTCTGAGGCGCGTCTTTTGGAAAAACCTGGCACGGCGCCAAGCAGAGCTTGGCGTGCGCGTGCGTTCCCAAGCGGGAGCTTGGGAACGAGTGGAGATGGCGGCAGGCGGCTTTAACCCTGCTGGAAATATACCTCAAAGACTGGGGCGGGGGGAAGTCAAAGATGGACGCGGGCGGAAATCAGGCCGCGGAAGCGACCCCACCCGCCGGCTGAGGGGGGTTTCCCCTCTGCTTACTGGAGGACAAAACTGGCGTAGAGATTGTTCACGGTCTGGCCCAGGTAGGCCACGGTGGCGATGAGCAGGGCGGCAATGCCGCCGATGAGCAAGGCATATTCCACCGCGCTGGCTCCCGACTCATCCCGCAACAACCGACGGATTGGCAACCGAAACCGCATCATCCGCCCTCCTCAGAACTTCGTCATGATTTTTATCGGCAGGAAGGGCGATTATCTTTAAGGATTTTACGAAGTGCAAGTCAGGAAATACCTGAGGCGGGGTGGGGGCAGGAAAGCGCCTGCGGCCCGGCAGGGCGGGCGGCCAGGGCCGCGGCCAACCTTTTTTCCTGAAACACAAGGTTCTGTCGCGCCCCTGCCTCCTATCCGGGGATTATCGGGGCGGCGGGTCGGCGGGAGCCGTGCCCGTGCGGCCGTCCGGAGAGGGGAAGAGGAAGGTTTGCAGGGCTTCTTCCACCCGGTCCAGATTGACCAGGGTGTCGAAGCAGGGGCCGTGGGGTCGGGAATTGATGATGCCGAAGACCGGCAGAGGATAGCTGTCCTGGATGCCGCTGGTCAGGTCGCGTTCGCAAGCCACGGCGATGATGAGCCGGGGGCGGCGCTCCACCACGATGCGCCGGGCCAGGGTCCCCCCGGTGGCCACCGCCAGGCCCACCCCGTACTTCTCGGAGAGTTCCGCCAGCCCCTTGATGGGACATTTGCCGCAGCGCTTGCAGTGCACCACGTTGCCGGTGATGCGGAACTGGCACTCGTGAAACTGCAGGCAGTGGGGCATCAGCAGAAGAACCTTTTCCGGCGCGGCCCGGGGGTGCTGGGCCAGCAGCAGCTGATTATTGATCTCGATAAAGGACTTGCGCACCTGGTCCTTGGAGACCCCGAAGAGCTTGCCCACGCCGCTCATCAGCGGCAGGAGGAATTTCACCAGGATGCCCCTGAGGCTCCGGGAAAAAGGCAGGTCCCGTCCCAGCAGCACGGTGAAAGCCAGGATGGCCACGCCCGCAAAGATCAGCGCCAGGATGGCCGTGAAGAAGAAGCCCAGGATGAGGGGGAGCCGGGGGTGCAGGCTGGTCAGCCCCACGTACGGGACGTACCAGAGGACGCCCAACAGGAGGGCGAACAGCAGGCAGGTGATGGCCAACAGCCCCAGAAAGATGCGTTTCTGGGGCCGCAGCGTATTGCCTCCGTCCATGAGCCGTTGATTGTCGGGCATGAACCGGCCTTATGTTAGGACTTGTTGGATGCAGGGATGGCCGCGCAGGAATTCGGCCGCGGCGAGGCGCTTCCTGCCGGCCAGTTGGAGGCTGCCCACGGCGACGCGGCCCCGGCCGCAGGCCACTTCCAATCCGTGTGGTCCCGGACTTAAGATAGTCCCCGCGGGGGCGAGAGCCCCCTCCCCCTTCAGGATCCGGGCGTCGAAAAGCCTCAGCCGGGTCCCCGCCAGATGGGTATAGGCCCCGGGATAGGGGTCCAGCCCCCGGATCCAGCCCGCCACCTCCGACGCAGCCCGGCTCCAGTCCAGGCGGCGCATCTCCGGCGTGATGGGGGGAGCCAGGGTCACACCCTCTTCGGGCTGGGGTTGACGGATGGCCCGGCCCCGGCGCAGCAGCTCCAGAGCCTTGACCAACTGCGCGGCGCCGAGCTGCGCCAGCCGGGCGGTCAGGCTGCCGGCATTGTCTTCGGGGCCGATGGGCGTCCGCTCCTGCAAAAAAATGGGGCCGGTGTCCACTTCGTAGGTCACCCACATGATGGTGACGCCCGTCTCCCGGTCCCCCCGGATGAGGGCCCAGTTGATGGGGGCCGACCCCCGGTGGCGGGGCAGCAGCGAGGCGTGCACGTTCAAGAAGCCCACCGACGGCAGGGCCAGCATCTCATGGGTGAGGATGCGCCCGTAGGCCGCCACCACCATGAGCTCGGGGGCAAAGGCCTGGAGCGCGGCGATGAAGTGGGGGTCCTTGAGGCGCACCGGCTGGAGCACCGCCAGGCCCCGAGACAGGGCCAGGGCCTTCACCGGCGACGGCGTCACCACCTGGCCCCGGCCCCGGGGGCGGTCCGGCTGGGTCACCACCGCCACCACGTTTTCGCCTGCGGCCAGCAGGGCCTTGAGGGTGGGAACGGCGAAGTCCGGGGTCCCCAGAAAGATCACCCGCCAGGGGCCTTCCTTCACCGCGCCGCCCCCTGCTTCTTGAGGCGTCTCAAGTAGAGCCCCCGTTTGAGCCGGCTGATGTGGTCGATGAACAGGGTGCCGTTGAGGTGGTCGATCTCGTGCTGCAGCACGATGGCCAGCAGGCCCTCGGCCTCCAGACACAGAGGCCGGCCTTCCCGGTCCACCCCCCGGACGCACACTTTGCCGAAGCGGCGCACATCCTCGGCGCAGTCCGGCACCGACAGACAGCCCTCCCGGTAGATGACTTCCCCTTCCCCCGCCTCCAGATACGGATTGAGGATGACCTGGGGGTCGGGCGACCCCTCCCGCTGGGCCACGTCAAAGACGATGACCCGGCGCAGGTCCCCAACCTGATTGGCGGCCAACCCCAGGCCGGGGGCATGGTACATGGTGGCCGCCATGTCGTCGATGAGCTGCTGCAACTCGCCGTTGATGTTCTGCACGTCCACGGCCCGGCTCCGCAGCACCGGATCGGGGAAGATGCGAATGGGCAAGATGGCCATAATCTGCGTCGAAATGCTCCTGTGCGCTGAAGTGGTTCGCCCGCCCTTGGCAGGTTTTAGGTTTCTGGTTTCAGCTTTCAGCTTCTGGCTTTTGGATTTTAAACGTGCCTGGCCTCGAGTGGTCACGCCCGGATATGAACACCCTATCTTTTTAGTTTAGGGCCTGAAGCGCAATTTGGCAAGGGTTGTGTAACCACCGCCGGGTTGTGCGGGGCGAAGAAGGCTGCAAAGATAAAAGGGGAGAACGGAGCGACCCGTCCTCCCCGCTGCTTGGGTGGGGAGAGAGTGAGGAAAATTACCAGTCAATGCCGGGGTCGAGCTCCGGACCCAGAGCGAGGTTGAGGCCACTGCCGCCGGGGCAGCCCATCTCGGCTGCGGCGCCACCGCCAGGACCCATGCCGGCGCCGGGACCCATGCCTTTACCGCCGCCCGGGCCCATGCCCCTGCCGCCGCCCGGGCCCATGAAGGGACAGGCCTGGGGGGCAATTTTCCGCGCCTCCAGCCGGAAGGCCACCATCTTCTCCAGAAGTTGGCCCCGCAAGGCGTGGAGTTCCTTGGCCTTGGCCAGAATGGCTTTCTCATCGGGGGTATCGGCCTTCCACAACTGCCTCAGCTCCGCCCGCTTCACCGTCATCTCTTTGCGCTGGGCGGCGGTTTCATTCATGAACTTCTGCCGCAGCTCAAAAAGCTGCCCCGCCTGCTCCGGGGTCAGGTTCATCAGGCGCTGCTTGCCCCGCCCGCCCCAGGCCGCCCAGGAAGGGGCCGCCACGGCCAGCACCAGTCCCAGGGCCGCCAGGAGCATCAGGGGCGAACCCGCGCGGCGCATCACACGTTGCATCATTGCTTCGTTCTCCTCTTTACCTTGGAGTGATGAACTGCAATCGATGTTGCCTTTATCTGTTTTAACCCCCGGGAGGCCAAAATCCGGCGCGGTCCTGGAAAAATAGGAATTTTTTTGAGCGGCTGGAAATGCTCATGGCCCCAACGGGCCCGCACCCTTAGTACATCGTTTCATAAATTCGGTAACGTGATGAGCTTCTTGCAAAACTTACGCCGCAGCATCATGGTTCCCGGAATTTCACGGTGCGCGGTGCGCACCCTGCAGATCTTCCGATGTTCCGGCCCCCAAGTAGGGTGCGCACCGCGCACCATTAAAAAGGTCGGAATCATGCAGAGCTTTTTCAAAACTGCCAGCCCTTTCCCAGGACAAAGGGAGAATTTTGCAAGAACCTCGTGATCATTGAGAGGAGCGCAAAGAGTTAATTCCCCCTCACCCTAACCCTCTCCCCCATCGGGGGAGAGGGAAGAAAGCAAAAACCGTCTCATTACCCCCTCTCCCCCCCCAGACGGGGGGAGAGGGTTGGGGTGAGGGGGGTCAGAGAATACGTAATCGTACGAGCTTCTTGCAAAACTTACGGACAGCATTACGATTTCCGAAAAATCATGGTGCGCGGTGCGCACCCCACAGAATCCTCCGATGTTCCGGTCCCCGCGTAGGGTGCGCACCGCGCACCATGAAAGCGGTTGGCATCTTGCAGAGCGTTTTCAAAACCGCCGCCCTTTCCTAAGACAAAAGGAGAATTTTGCAAGAACCTCGTACTTAGTGAATTGTGCACTTAGGATGACAAGCCAACCATAGGGACGGGTTTCAAAACCGCCCCTACCGGGCAGGGATTTTCGGGATAAATGTTATATACTCAATCAGTGCTGTCCGGCAGGAATCCTGCATCGGCCTGGTGTTAAGCCACCTCCCCGCGGTGGGTGGGGGGAAGAAAAGGCTCTCTGGTTGCCATGTCCACGGAGCAGCCTGGGCGATCCGGCGCCGGCAGATGTTGCCTGGTTCTGAGGGATGTCGGCACAATTCCGGGAAAGAAAGCCGACTTTTGCGCAGATTTCGTGCGGGACGGCACTGATACTCAATAATCATTCTCTGCATCCGGGAGCACTCCATGACCCGATATATCATTCACCCCCTGGTGGTGGGCCTGAACGAGACGGACCAGGGCGTCATGACCTATCTCAAGGGCTACGGCAAGCGCATCTGGCTGCCCGTCTATGTCTTTTATCTGGAGGGCGGCGACGAGAAAATCCTGGTGGACACGGGGCTGGAGCAGTTCATGGTGCCGCCGGGGGTGGCCGAAGAGCTGGGGCTGAAGGTGCAGGAATTCGAAGAGGCCCTGGACTCCGTGGGCCTGGCCCCCGAAGACATCGACATCGTCATCCACACCCACCTGCACAACGACCACTGCGAAAATGACTACAAGTGCACCAACGCCCGAGTCTACGTGCAACAGCGGGAACTGGACTTCTTCCGGGAGCCCCATCCCGTGGATCACCGCTACTTCCCGGACCTGCTGGACGACGTGGAGGTGGTGGCGGTGGTGGGCGACCGGGAGATCGTCCCGGGCGTCAGCGTGATGCTGACCCCGGGCCACACCCCGGGCGGGCAGTCCGTGGTGGTGGACACGGCCCGGGGCAAGGCGGTGATCACCGGCTTCTGCTGCAATGAGCAGAATTTCCCCGCGGCCGGACCCTGCGTGCCGCCGGGGGTGCACCTGAACCTGATTGAGGCCTACGACACCATCCACAAGGTCCGGGACGCGGCCGACATCCTCATCCCCCTGCACGACCTGGCCGTGGGGCGCCGGGGCGCCATTCCGTGAGGATGGAGGAAATGCGGCGGGGGGGCGGGACCCGCGACCCCTCGCCCCCTCCCTCAGCCCTTTTCCCCCTACACCTCAAACCGCGCCGCCACGGGGATGCGCCGGCCCATGCCGAAGGCCTTGGAGGTCACCCTCAGGCCCGGCGCGGCCTGCCGTCGCTTATATTCATTGTTATCGATGGCGCGCATGACCCAGCGCACCGTGGCCGGCTCGAAGCCCAGGCCGACGATGTCGTCATAAGAGCGCGCCTCCACCAGGTAGTGCTGGATGATCCGGTCCAGCACGTCGTAGGGCGGCAGGGTGTCCTGATCCGTCTGGTCGGGGCGCAGTTCCGCGGAGGGCGCCTTGGCAATGGTGGAGCGGGGGATGATTTCCCGCTCCCGGTTCACCTGCTCCGCCAGTTCGTACACCATGGTCTTGGGCACGTCGGAGAGCACCGCCAGGCCGCCGCTCATGTCGCCGTACAGGGTGCAGTAGCCCACCGCCATCTCGCTCTTGTTGCCGGTGGAGAGCACCAGGTGGCCGAAGCGGTTGCTGAGGGCCATGAGGATGTTGCCCCGGATGCGGGCCTGGATGTTCTCCAGGGTGGCGTCCAGGGTGTCCGTGGGGAAAAGCGTCGCCAGGGAGTTTAGATAAGCCTGGTAGATGGGGGTGATGGGGATGACCCTGAAATCCACCCCCAGGTTCCGGGCCAGGTCCCGGGCGTCGCTCAGGCTGCCGGGAGAGGAATACAGGGACGGCATGGCCACCCCCAGGACATTTTCCTGACCCAGGGCGCGGGCGGCCAGGGTGCAGACCACCGCGGAGTCCACGCCTCCTGACAGCCCCACCACCGCTTGGGTGAAGCCGCATTTGCCCAGGTAGTCGCGGATGCCCAGGACCAGGGCGTCGTGCACGCCGGCGATGGGCTCCTGGGGGACGAACAGCCCCGGCGTGCCCGGACGGGTCAGGTCCACCTCCAGCACCGCTTCCCGGAAGGCCGGCAACAAGGCCAGAGCCTCCCCCCGTTCGTCGAAGGCCAGGGAGCGGCCGTCAAAGATGAGTTCGTCGTTCCCCCCCACCTGGTTCACATAGACGAAGGGCAGCCCATGCTTGCGGGCATGGCTGCTCATGAGGCGGTGGCGCACCGATTCCTTCCCCACCTGGAAAGGCGAGGCCGACAGGTTGAGCAGCACGGTGGCCCCCTTCCGGGCCATCATCGCCAGCGGATCCAGGTCGTAGAGGCGGCGGCACCACCATTCCTCCTGGCACCAGGCGTCCTCGCAGATGGACACGCCCAGGACCTCTCCCTGGAAGGGAATGACGTCGACATGGGCCCCCGGGTCGAAATAGCGGGTTTCATCAAAGACGTCATAGGTGGGCAGTAGCGATTTGTCCCGCCAGGCCGCCAGTTCGCCCCGGTAGAGCAGGCAGGCCGCATTGGCCAACCCCTTGCCCTGCTCCCGACCGGTGGGACGGGGCGCGCCCACCAACACCCCCAGGTCCGGGTAGGACCGGGTGAGGCGGGCCAGGTCCGCCAGGGCTTCCTGCACCCGGGCGATGAAGGCCGGCCGCTCCAAGAGATCCCGGGGCGGATAGCCCACCAGGAAGAGTTCGGGCAGGACCAGCAGGTCGGAGGCGGCCGCGGCCCGGGGGAGCAGGTCCGCCACCCGCCTGGCGTTGCCGGCGATGTCGCCCACGATGGGGTTGAGCTGGGCCAGGGTCACTTTCATGGTCAACATTCCTTAGGGACTTTGAGTAAGACGGGATCAGACCAGGCCTGCAACTGGCCGCCTATCTTAGCAAAATTATCAGGACTCCTCAACGACAGGTTTCCCCCCTCCCCTGCTCCTTGACAGGCGCGGTCCGAAGGGGTAAAAATCGTGGCATCTTTGAGGGATTACGAGCAGGAGATGCCATCGTGTATTGGGACCCCGCGGTAGAAACCCTGAACCCTGACCGACTCCGGGCCCTGCAAAGGGAGCGCCTCCGTGAAACAGTGTCCCGGGCCGGACAGAGCCCGTTTTACCGGGAGCATCTGGCCCAGGCCGGAGTGAGTGAGGCGGAGCTGAACAGTCTGGACGACGTGCGTCGCCTGCCCTTCACCACCAAGGACGACCTGCGCTCCCGGGGCCGGGAGATGCTCACCGTCCCCTGGGACCGGTTGGTGCGGCTGCACGCCTCCTCGGGCACCACCGGCCAGGCCACGGTGATCTATTACACCCGCCGCGACGTGGAGGAGTGGGCCGACCTGGTGGCCCGCTGCCTGTTCATGGCGGGCCTGCGCCCCGGCGACGTCTTCCAGAACATGATGGGCTACGGCCTGTTCACCGGCGGGTTGGGGTTTCACTACGGCGCCGAGCGGCTGGGGGCGCTCACCATCCCCGCGGGCGCGGGCAACAGCCGCCGCCAGGTGCAGCTCATGCGGGACCACGCCGCCACCGCGGTGCATATCATTCCCAGCTACGCCCTCTATCTCCTCAACACCTTTGCGGAAATGGGCGTGGACCCCCGGGACCTGCCCCTGCGCCTGGCCTTCATCGGCGCGGAGCCCCACTCCGAGGACATGCGCCGGCGCATCGAAGCGGCCTGGGGCCTCAAGGCCTTCAACTCCTACGGCCTCTCGGAAATGAACGGCCCCGGCGTGGCCTTCGAGTGCCCGGAGCAGAACGGCATGCACGTCTGGGAGGACGCCTTCCTCCTGGAGGTGATCGACCCGGCCAGCGGCGAGCCCGCGCCCCCCGGCGTGGTGGGGGAGCTGGTCTTCACCAACCTCACCCGGGAGGGCATGCCGCTGCTGCGTTATCGGACCCGGGATCTGGCTTCGGTGGACGACGCCCCCTGCCCCTGCGGCCGCTTCCACCGGCGGCTCTCCCGCATCCAGGGGCGCACCGACGACATGATCATCATCAAGGGTGTGAACATTTTCCCGCTCCAGATCGACAAGGTGCTCATGAGCCTGCCGGAGGTGCACACCAATTACCTGGTGGAGCTTACCCGGAAGGATTTCAACGACATCATGCTGGTCAAGGTGGAGGTGCGGGAGAATTTCTTCAAGGAAGACTTGAAATATCTGACTGGCCTGCGCAAACGCCTCACCGAAGCCCTGAAGTCCGAACTGCTGGTCACCCCGGCGGTGGAACTGGTGGAGCCCGACACCCTGCCCACCACGGAAGGCAAGGCGGTGCGGATTATTGACCGCAGGGAATGAGGGGGAGGGGAAAGGCGGGAACGTCGGTCTGCACAGGCTGGAAGCCTGCGCCACCAGGAAGATTTTCAGGTCTTGAATCTGAAAGCCAACACCCGCCGCCCAGAACCCAGAACCTGACACCTGACACCTGACACCTAAAACGTGAGCCTGCATGCCTGACACCTTTCTGACTCAACTGGCCCGGCCCCGGCCCGACCCGGGGGGAGGAGCGGCTGCGGCCTACGCCGCCCGGGTGGCGGTGGCCCTGCTCCTCAAGGTGGCGCACCTGGAGGCGCCTCGCTCCCGCCCGGGGCCCGGTTCCCCTGAAGTCTGGGAGGAAATCCTGAAGGAGGCGGAGCGCCTGGCCCACCGTTTCCGGCAGTTGCAGGACGAAGACGTGGAGGCCTACCGCGGGTTCGCCCGGGCCCGGGCCGCCGGCTCCGGCCTGCTCCAGGCGGTGCGGGCCGCCACCCGCTGTCCCCTCAACATCATGAACTGCGCCCTGGCAACCCTGGAGCTGGCAGGTCGGGCGGGGGCCCTGTGCCAGCCCCACCTCTTGTCCGACCTGCTGGTGGCCGTCGAACTCCTGGGAGGAGCCCTCCAGGGGGCCTACCACATCGCCTCGGCCAACCTTCCCTGGTTCGAGGCCGTGTCTGAACGACGCAACACTGCGGCCACCCTGGTCCGGGCCCGGGATTTGGGGGAGGCCGCCCTCTGGACGGTGCGTCTGGACCTGATGGCCCGACCCGGCCCTTCCGGAGGAACTCCATGATTCTGGCGGCAGACAACCTCACGGCCACTCATCCCCCCGTCGCCCAGGCCCTGGACCGCCTGGACGCGGCCCCCATCCAGGAGCTGGCCCGGCGCTGTGAGCAGGCCGGGGCCCGCTGCCTGGACCTCAACCCCGGCTACCTGGGGGGCCGCCGGGCCGACCGTCTGGCCTTCATGGTGGAGGCGGTGCAGGCGGTGACCGACCTGCCCCTCATCCTGGACAGCCCGGAGGCGCCGGTGCTGGCCCGGGGGCTGGCCGTCTGCCGGGGGAGGCCCATTTTGAACGCCCTCACCCTGGAGCCCCGCAAGCTGTCGGAAATTCTCCCCCTGGCCGTGTCCCACGACACCGACCTGGTCCTGCTGCTGTTGGACGAGCGCTCCATGCCGCCCCCCGACCTGGAGGGCAAACTGGCCCTGGCCGCGGAGCTGGGGGAGCGGGCCGTGTCCGCCGGTCTTCAGGCCCAGCGCCTCATCTTCGCCCCGGTGCTCCCCAACCTGAGCTGGCCCGACGCCTGCGCCCAGACCGGCGCGGTCCTCAGGGCGGTCCGCTGGCTGGCCGGGGGCGCGGTCTTCGGCGACCCGGTGCGCACCATGGCGGGCCTCTCCAACCTGCGCAGCGGCTTCCGGCGGGTCTATCCCCCCAGCCTGGAGGCCGCGGTGCTCGCCATGCTGGCCGGCGCCGGCCTCACCCTGGCCCTGGCCGACGCCCTGTCGCCGGCAGTGCAGGAGGCCTTCGACCTCATCCGCCAGATGGGGTGAGGGCAGGTTTTGGGTTTAGGGTTCTGAATTTCCGCTTTGCTGCGAGGCTCTGTGGGTCTCAGGTGGTGGCTTGGCGGAGCCCCCACCCAGGGCCCCATCATGGCCCTGATTGCGGGAAAAGCGAGTCTTCATGAAAAAACTCATCCAGAAAATCCGGGACAAAATCCGGAAAAAGCGGCACCTGCGCCTGCGGCAGGAGTATGAAGCGCATTACGGCGACGCCCGGGTGGCCGAGGAGATCCTGCGGGAATTCCGGCGGCTGTATTTTTACACCCATGAGACCACCTGGCGCAACACCTGGTGGCTGGGCCACCGGGTGCTCAAGTGCCCCCTGGACCTGTGGATTTACCAGGAGATCCTCTTTGCCGTGCAGCCCGACGTGATCATCGAAACGGGCACCTACGAAGGGGGCAGCGCCCTCTTTTTCGCCCACCTCCTGGACCTCCTGGGCAAAGGGCGGGTGCTCACCATCGACATCGTCCAGAAGGACCTCTTTCCGCAGCACCCCCGCATCGACTACCTGCACGGCTCCTCCGTGGACCCGGAGATGGTGGCCCGGGTCAGGGCCGCGGTGCGGCCCGGGGACGCGGTCCTGGTGGTGCTGGACTCCAACCACGAGCGGGACCACGTGCTGGCCGAACTGAATATTTACAGCGAGCTGGTGACGCCGGGTAGCTACCTCATCGTGGAGGACACGGTGCTCACCGAGATGGCGCCGCACCTCGAGGCCGGCCCCAAGGAGGCGGTGGAGGCCTTTTTGCCCGGCCACCCCCACTTCAAGGTGGACGACAGCCGGGAGAAATACCTGCTCAGCTTCAATACCAGGGGGTATTTGCAGCGGGTGGGGTGAATAGTCCTTTCTTGACATATAACGCTAATCGTTATATATTCATTTTATGATTAAAGGGTTCAAGGACAGGGAAGCTGAAAGGCTTTTTCACCGCGAACCTTCCCGGAAACTGCCGCCTGAGCTGCAGCGTGCAGCCCTGCGGAAATTGCGCATGCTTAATCGGGGACACACCCTGGAAGATTTAAGAGTCCCACCCGGTAACCGGCTGGAGGCTCTCAAGGGGGATCGGCAGGGTCAGTATAGTATCCGCATCAATGACCAATGGCGCATCTGCTTCGTCTGGCAAGCAGGGGACGCCTACGCGGTAGAGATCGTTGATTACCATTAGGGAGATGAGAAGATGCCCGAAGCCAAAATAGCCCCTCTGCATCCCGGGGAAATCCTGCTGGAGGAATTCATGAAGCCTCTGGGCTTGAGCCAGAACCGGCTGGGGCGAGCGCTCAAGGTGTCCCCCCGGCGCATCAACGAAATCGTGCACGGCAAACGGGGCATCACCTCAGAAACCGCGCTCCGGCTAAGCCGCTTTTTCGGCACCTCTCCTGAATTCTGGCTGGGCCTGCAGACGGATTACGAGTTGGACGAAGCCAAGGACCGCCTGGCGGAAAGAATTGAGCAGGAAGTTCCCCTTCATGGCTCCCCCTATGGGGGAGAGTCTAATTTATGAGAAAAGAGAGGGTTCTCTCAACCCTTGCCCCCACCCTTATTCTGCGGCATGATAATTTGTGAATGGACTCGAACCCTTCCACCACCGAATGGGAATTCACGGCAGAGGTCGCCAGTTGGATCAACGAGCACCTGAGCCGCACCCCCCGTTTGCCTTTTTTCAGGGCCAAGTGCGAACAGCGTGGCTTCGGCTCCCAAAAACGCCGAGACCTGACCCTCCTCGATAAGAACCAGATCATCGTTCTTACCGGGGAATTCAGGATGCCCTGGGCCAAGGATGGCGGCACCCCCTACATCGAAGCCGTGGTCCAGGACGCCCGGCAAAAGGCCCAAAGAGCCGGGGTCCGATTCTTCTTCACCTGGAACGTCAATGAATTCGTGCTTTGGGAGACCTTTCCCGCCAAAACCGCCCAAAAGGATCGCTCATATAAATCCTGGAAGGTAACCCAGGTGCACAAGCCCGAGCATCTGGAAATTTCCAGCACCATTCACGCCCTCAAGTCCTGGCTGGAAACCTTTCTCAGCGATTTTGCCAATATCTACCTGGGCACCGCTCCCCTGGGCACGCAACTGCCGGATGAAAAGTTCCTCCAGATTCTCGAATCTTCGCTGCGCCTGCCCATCCTTTTCACCCTGGAGGAATTGGAGGAGAGATATAAGCAGCCGAAGCAAAAGGCCGAACTCGACAGATGGATGTTGAATAAAGGCTGGACCATTGTCGATGACCCCGAAGGGGTGCGGGACAATCTGGAACGGGCCGCCCAATATGCCTGTTACGCCCTGGTGAACAAGCTGGTGTTCCACGAGGCGCTGCTCAAACGCTATGCCGGTAAGATGGCGAAACTCACCGCGCAGGAACATCTGGTCGCCGGAGATCAACTGCGGCAGCACCTTGAAGGTTACTTTCAGGAGGCAAAGGTCGTTACCGCAGATTACGAAACGGTCTTTGGCGAGGAACACACCGGCATCGGCAACCGCATTCCTTTTTATGCCGACGAGGCGGTCCCCCACTGGCGCGCGCTTATCAATCAAATCCACGACTTCGACTTCTCCAAACTCGATTACGAAGTCATCGGCAGCATCTTCGAACGCCTCCTGTCGCCCTCGGAGCGCCGCAAATACGGACAGTTTTATACCCGCCCGGAAGTGGTGGATCTCATCAACAGTTTCTGCATCCGGACCGGCCAAGAAAAGGTCATGGACCCCGCCTGCGGCGGGGGCACCTTTTTGGTAAGAGCATATGCCCGCAAACGGGAGTTGGCCCCCTTGCGCCAGCACGGGGAACTTCTTGCCGATCTTTTCGGCGTGGATATTGACGAATTCGCCACTCATCTCACTACCATCAACCTGGCCACGCGTGATCTCATCGACGCCGAAAACTACCCCCAGATCGTCCGCAGCGACTTTTTCGATCTCGAGGCCCAAAAGCCTTTCATGTCCCTGCCCGCCCGGATCAAGGTCAAGGGGTTGGGGAAAATACAGCACCGGGACGTGGAAATCCCTCCCCTGGACGCCGTAATCGGCAATCCCCCTTACGTGCGCCAGGAACAGATTCGCAAAGCAAAAACCCCAAAAAAGCCGGAGCCCGGCACCAAGGAATACTACCAGGATCTGGTGAGGCGGGAGATGGGGGCCGATCTGGGCGGCCGCAGCGACATTCATTGCTATTTCTGGCCCCATGCCGCCAGCTTCCTCAAGGAGGACGGCTGGCTCTGCCTGCTCACCTCCAGCCAGTGGCTGGATGTGGAATACGGCTTCCGTTTGCAGCAATGGCTGCTGCGCCACTTCGAGATCGTGGCCGTCCTGGAGAGCATCGACGAACCCTGGTTTGTGGGCGCCCGGGTGGTGACCGCGGTCACTATCCTGCGGCGGCAGCCGGACGAAAAGCAGCGCATGAACAACCTGGTGCGGTTTGTCCAGCTGCGCCGCCCCATCCGGGAGATCCTGGCCCACGACGGCACCACCGCGGGGGCGGTGAACGTCGCCGACGCCTTTCGGGATGAAATCCTTTCGCTTGCTAGCAGCAAAGCCAACGAACGTTACCGGGTGCGTCTGGTGCGGCAGGGGGATTTATGGCGGGAGGGCGTGAGCCTGGGGGTGATCATGGGCAAATCCAGGTTTGCTGGCGACGCTGATCCCGAAGTCCAGGACGGCGACTATTACGGCGGCAAGTGGGGCATCTATCTCCGGGCGCCGGACCTCTGGTTCAATTTGCTGGATGAATACGGGGCGGGGTTGACACCTTTAGGTTCTATTGCCGAAGTGCGCTTTGGGGTGAAAAGCGGGAACGACAGCTTCTTTTTCCCCATCGACGCCAGCGAGCAATGCCTGGCCGCAGAAGCCGATCCGCAAAAGTTCGCGGACCGCTACGGCGTGCCCCGGAAGCTGGTGGCCTCAGGCAAAGTGAAGCTGGTGCGCTGCGGCGAAGGCCGGGGCGAAATCCGGCCTATTGAGGCGGAGTATTTGGAACCGGAAATCCATAGTATCATGGAGGTTAGCGGTTTTACGGTAGCCCCGGAGGATTGCTCCCGGTTGATTCTTTATGTGGGGAAACCCAAAATTGAACTTAAAGGGACTTATGCGCTGGGATATATCAAATGGGGTGAGGAGCAAAACGTTCATTTAGGCGCAACCGTGGCGGCCCGGGTAACCAAAGATAGAGAATGGTATGATCTCACCGGGCATGAGCGAGCCCCAGCATTATGGCCCAAAGAACGTCAATATCGTCATATTGCCCCAGCCAATAATCAACGTCTAATATCAAATTGCCGCCTTTATGAAATTTATCCCCATGATGAATTTGATGATCCAGACATTTGGGGCGGAATCCTAAACTCCTCCTGGACCTTGCTTTCTAGCCTCCAATTTGGACGTCCAGTTGGTAATGAAGGCAATTGGAGCACAATGGTTGTTGATGTAGCAATGATGCTTGTTCCAAATCCTTCCTATGCGAAAAAAAAAGAGCAACTTGACAACATAAGCAAGGCCTTCAGGCAAATGCAAGAAAGGAAACCGCTTCAATTCCTTTCCGAGCAACGACTTCGGCACCTGGCCTATACCCAGGCAGGTAAAGAACATGATCTGGATAAGCTCTCGGACCTGTGCGAACTGGATATGCCCGACCGCCGGGAACTGGATGACGCGGTGCTGGAGATGCTGGGCGTCCGGTCCGCCGCCCGGCGGCAGGAGCTGATCGATGAACTTTACCGCTATCTCCGGGAGTTCTTTGAGTGGACCCGCCAGAAAGAAGAAAAAGCCATTGTCAACAAGCTGAAGGCCAAGCGCCGGGGCCAGGCCGGCCCGACGGAAATCGCCGCGCAAATCCTGGCCGAAATCCGGGAAAACCACCCGCACCTGCTGAGCCGCTACGATCCAGACTTCCTGGACCTCACCCGACCCTTCGACACCTTTAACCTCCCCGCCGAAGGCTCGCCCCAGGAGCGCCGGGACCTTTACCACGAACGGGGGGTGGTCTTTATGAAGGGCAAGAAGGCCATCGCCGCCGTCGATTCAACGTTACCACAACAAGACCCCCTTATCATCCTTCTTGCCAGGCTTGGATTGCGTGGTCTGGTGCGTTTGCCCCATGAGAAGGAAGAATGTGTGCGCGTCTTCCATGAGTTCTCCGATTTCCTTCGCCAACGGGAAGACGCCATTCGAGATTTAATCGCCGGCCGCACCCTTGACGAAGAAACCCAGGAAAAAATCTGCGAGGCCTTAAAGAAAATGATCTGAGGCTTGGGTAGCCAGGCGGGTCGATCCTGCCTTGCAGCTTTTATGAACGCCAAGGAAAGCCATGATTGATGACAAGTTAATAGAGGATTTATGCCAGCGTATTGTCCGGGACTTTGCGCCGGAGCGGGTTGTGCTGTTCGGCTCCTATGCCAGCGGCAGGCCCACGCCCGACTCGGACGTGGACCTCTTGGTGATCCTGCCCTTTGAGGGCACAAATTTCCGCAAGTCTCTGGAAATCCTCAACCGCACCAACCCTTCCTTTCCCATCGACCTGTTGGCCCGGACGCCGGAGGACACTTCCCGGCGTTACGAAGCAGGCGATCCCCTCATCCGGGAGGCCCTGGACCGGGGCAAGGTGTTGTATGAACGCCATCGTTAGGGAATGGCTGGACAAGGCGGACAAAGATTTTGCCACGGCCCGCCGGGAACTGGCCGTGCCTGAAGAGCCCAATTACGACGCCGTCTGTTTCCATGCCCAACAGTGCATTGAAAAATTGATGAAGGGCCTCATGATTCACCTGGGCGTGATTCCCACCAGAACCCACGATTTGGCCTATCTATACCAGCTTCTGGCTCCAGTCTGTCCCGATTGTTCCTGGCCGGTGGAAGAACTGCGCTTCTTGAGCCGGGCCGCGGTGGCCTTCCGCTATCCCGGGGAGTCAGCAGAACGGGAAGAAGCTGAACAGGCCCTTGATATTGCCAACCGTTTGCTCAACATGCTATTATCCTTGTTAGAATAAACCGCTTCCACTTATCCCCTTCCCCCCTCCCCTCCCCCGCATTGACTCCCTCCCGCCCTTCACATACAATGTGGTCATGATGCCGACGCTGAGGCGGCGGGGCCGGGGGACCGGGCTGACGCTGCTCTTCCTGATGTTGCTGCTGCTGGTCCTGGAGGCCGCAGGTGGTCAGGCCGTCTTTGCCGCGGCGCCTCCCCGGGTGGCCCTGGGCGACCCCGTGCAGGCGCCGCAGACGGCCCGCATCCTGCGCCAGGTGGCTCTGAGCTACGCCCCGGGCATGAGCGCCAACGAGCGGGATCGGGACTTTCTCCAGAAGATCGCCCTGGCCAAGCGCCTTCTGGGGGTGACGCGGCTGGTGGATCTGCGCCACCAGGCCTTGAATTTGCTGGCGGGCCGGGAGCCCTCCTGGGAATACCTGCGCCGCCGGCGCTTCCCCGGCGGGGAACGGGTGGGCGTGGTGCTCACCGCGCCGGTCTGGGCGCCGGCCCGGGCCCGGCGGGTGCCCACCTACTCGGGTTTTGAGAAGACCTGGCAGGCCGTGGCCTACGGCGCGCACCGGCCCAGCGGCTACGTCTGGTTCGCCGCCCGCATCGCCGAAATCAACGACAAGGCCCGCTACCGGCCTGAGCGCATCCAGTTTGAGGTGAACAGCCGCTTTGCGCCCCTGGCCGCGCTCCTCCTGGAGTACGTCTTCCGGGAGGGCTGGTACGAGCCGGAGAAAAGGGTCCCCCTGATGGTGGTGCGGGGCGCCGAAGACACCTACGCGGCATCGGCCTACACCGGCCCGGTGGAGGCCGAATGCCTCAGCTTTCCGGACGACTGGGGGGACTCCCTGGACGCCCGGGTGGTGCGGGGCCGGTACCGCAGCCTAGCGGAGATCTACCACGGCCGCCACGCCAAGGGCTCCAACCACCGCCTGGGGCTGGCCCTGGACCTGAACGATTTCAACTACCAGGGCGTGGTGGACGGCCCGCCCAACCCCATCAGCCGGGCGGCGCGCCAGTTCAACCGGGACGCCATGCACCGGCTGGACGCCCGCCACCTGCCGGCCTGGGTCTTCCGGACGGGGAAATGGCTGGGCCTGCGCCTGCCCCAGGAATGGATTTACCAGGGGCTCCACACCGACTGGCAGCACCTGGACGTGGGCACCAGTAAGGTAAGAAAGACCGATTAATGGTGGGGGGGGGGGCCGGGGGGGGAGGCCCCCTGCCCTCCCCCCACACCCCCTCCCAACCCGCGGATTGGGGCCGTCAAGGCAGGGCCTGCAGCCCTGACTTGACGGCCCAGAATCATCCCTTAAAGGGTCAGGGGAGGGAGCTTGAGGGAGGGGGGAGGGGGCTTTGACCCCTCGCCTTCTCCCTCAATTTCCTTACAGAGACTTCATGATCCAGGATTTCATCGAAGAGCTGCGCGGGGCGCCGGAGTTTCAGGACTACGTCTGCCACTATCAGTATGCACCGCCGGAGGAAGGGGCCTACGAGGTGGGGGACGCGGGCCTGCCGGCGGCGTTGGTGGCGGCGCTGCAACGCCTGGGCATCACCCGGCTCTACCGCCACCAGGGCGAGGCCTGGAGCGCCATCCGGGAGGGCCGCCACGTGCTGGTGGCCACGCCCACGGCCAGCGGCAAGACGCTGGTCTACAACGTGCCGGTGGCGGCCAGCCTGCTCACCGACCCCGGCGGCCACGCCCTCTATCTCTTTCCGTTGAAAGCCCTGGAGCAGGACCAGCTCAAGGCCCTGCGGGAGCTGGACGCCGCCCTCCCCTCCCCTGCCCTGAGCGCCGCCATCTATGACGGCGACACGCCGCCGCCCCGGCGTCAGGCCCTCAAGGCCCGGCCGCCCCGGGTGCTCATCACCAACCCGGACATGCTGCACCTGGGTTTTCTGCCCCATCATGACGGCTGGGCCGGGTTTTTCAAGCGGCTCAAGTTCGTGGTCATCGACGAGGTGCACGCCTACCGGGGCATCCTGGGGAGCCACATGGCCCAGGTGCTGCGCCGGTTGCGCCGCGTCTGCCGGCATTACGGCTCCTCCCCCCAGTTTCTCATGTCTTCGGCCACCATCGCCGCGGCGCCGGAGTTCATCAGTAAGCTCACCGGCCTGGAGGTGGCCATCGTCACCGAAAGCGGCGCGCCCCAGTCCGGACGGCATTTTCTGTTCCTCAACCCGCCCGCGGGCGCGGCCACGGTGGCCTCCCAGATCGTGGCCCGGGCCATGCGCTGCAATCTGGCCACCATCTGCTTCACCCAGGGGCGCAAGCTGACGGAGCTGATTCACCTGTGGACCCAGCGCCTGGCCCCGGAGCTGCGCCGTTACCTGAGCTCCTATCGGGCCGGGTTCCTCCCTGAGGAGCGCCGGGAAATCGAAGGCAAGCTGGCCTCGGGGCGCATGCGCGCGGTGATCTCCACCAGCGCCCTGGAGATGGGCATCGACATCGGCGGCCTGGACGTCTGCGTGCTGGTGGGCTACCCCGGCACCATGGTCACCACCCGGCAGCGCACCGGCCGGGTGGGGCGCCAGGGGCGAGAGTGCCTCATCGTCCTGGTGGCCCAGCCCGACGCCCTGGACCAGTATTTCATGAAACATCCCGCGGAGTTCTTCGGCCGGGAGCTGGAGGCCGCGGTGGTGGACCCGGACAACCCCGTGGTGCTGGCCGCGCACCTGCCCTGCGCCGCCCAGGAGCTGCCTCTGCATCCCGCCAGTGAACCATTTTTTCCCTTGAAAACCGCCGACGAGCTGCTGCATCGCCTCAGCCGGGAGGGCCGCCTGCTCCAGAGCGCGGGGGGGAACACCTACTTCGCCCGGGAGCGCTACCCCCAGAAAGCGGTGAACATCCGGGGCCTGGGGGAGAGCTTCGCCATCTTCCAGGAAGGAAAAAAACGGCCCCTGGGGCACATCGACGGCCACCGCGCCTTTAGGGAGTGCCACCCCGGGGCTGTCTACCTGCACAAGGCCGCCACCTACGCGGTGGAGCGCCTGGACCTGGAGCGCCGCAACGTCTGGGTCAAGCCGGTGGACCCCCACTATTTCACCCGCATCCAGACGGACAAGGACACGGACATTTTGGAGGTGCTGGAGAGCCGACAGGCGGGGGGCTTCCGTGCCCACACCGGACGGCTTAAGGTCACCGAGCGTTTTTTATCTTACGAAAAGCGGCGCCTGCCCGGCCAGGAGCTGCTGGGCCAGGCGCCCCTGGAGCTGCCGCCCCAGGTCTTTGAAACCGTGGGCATGTGGCTGGAGGTGCCCGACCCCGTCAAGCAGGCGGTCTACCAGGAGGGGCTCCACTTCATGGGGGGCATCCACGCCCTGGAGCACGCCCTGATCAGCATGTTTCCCCTGTTCGCCCTGGCCGACCGCCACGACATCGGCGGCATCGCCCACCCGGCCCACCCCCAGGTGGGCAAGGCGGCGGTGTTCATTTACGACGGCTATCCCGGCGGGGTGGGGCTGGCGGCCCGGGCCTACGAAATCGTGGAGGACCTGTTGCGCCGGGCCGCCGACCTCATCCGCGACTGCCCCTGCGAAGAGGGGTGCCCCTCCTGCATCCATTCGCCCAAGTGCGGCGCCGGCAACAAGCCTCTGGACAAGGGCGCCGCGTCCCTCATCGCCTCCCTGCTCCTGGGGGAGGCCGAGCCGCTGGCGGAGGCCGCGGCCGAGCCGGCCCCCCCTCCCCTACCCTCCCCGGCCCCGGACCCGGGCGGCGTCCCCTGGCTCCTGACTCGCCGGGTGGGTTTTTTCGACCTGGAAACCTGCTGCTCCGCCGAGGAGGTGGGCGGCTGGCACCGCTGCGAGGCCATGGGCGTATCGCTGGCCGTGCTGCTGGAGTCGGGCGAGGCGGGCTTCCGCGTCTACCGGGAGGCGGAGCTCTCCCGCCTGTGCCGGCGCCTCCAGGAGCTGGACCTGGTGGTGGGCTTCAACCTGAAGCGCTTCGACTACCAGGTGCTGCAGCCTTACACCACCGTCACCCTGAGCGCCCTGCCCACCCTGGACATCCTGGAGGAAATCTTTCAGATTCTGGGGATGCGTATTTCGCTCAATCACCTGGCCGAAAAGACCCTGGGCGAGCGCAAGACCGGGGACGGCCTCCTGGCCCTGGAACTGTACCGGGCCGGCCGCTGGGAGGAGCTGGAGGCCTACTGCCGCCACGACGTGCTCCTCACCCGCCGCCTCTTCGAATTCGGGGCCGCCCGGGGCCACCTCCTCTACCAGCACCGCCGGGGCGCCCTGGTGCGCCTGCCCGTGTACTGGCAGGAAGAGAGGTTTTTTGGGGGCAAACCGGGGTGACAGCCAGCAGGCAGTTGAGGGAGGGTTCTCAAGGTCAGAGGACAGCCCCCGGCGGCCGACCACGGCGTGCACGGCACGCCCTATGAGCCGGCGGGAGGAAAGATTTTTCGGGGGCAAACCGGCCTGAACCCTGGAAGGCATGCAGGGGAGAAGGGAGGAGCCTTCGACCCGGAACCCAGAAATGAGGGAGTTCAGCCGACCACGGCGTGCACGGCACGCCCTATGAGCCTGAGTTGAGAGCGCCGCTCATGAGCAGTTTATATGAAAATAGCTTTCAGCAGTCAGCTTTCAGGTTTCAGGAAAAAGAGTCGCAGGGCGGGCTCCGCCCGCCATTCCTAACCCCAGGGGCCGGCTTGAGTGATTTTCATGCTGAGTTGAGAGCGCCGCTCATGAGAAGTTACCGTGATAATCCCTCTTCTGTCGGGGCGGGTTTGAAACCTACGACGATAGGGTTTCCTCCACGGGGGTGGCCTCTTTGGGGACATGAGCATTTCAAGACGGAAAGCCTTTCCCCCGCTCAATGGGAGCCGGGAAGGGATGGCGGCGGCTGGTCATGACGTTCCTCATGGTCTCTGGAGGCGATGAGGACGCACATCAGAAGAATTCCAATAATTCCCCCCAGCAGTAATCCCAAAAAAAATGTGACCCACATCATTTCAGCCGACCATTAACGATAAATTTAGCTTTTTAAATATAATATCCAATCCGAAAATATCGAATCAGCAAAAGCCTGAAAGATCCTTTCGGCAATCCTGAATCAAGACATTAAAAGTCATGGTTTCTCTTGATAGGATTGCTCTGAGCCAATTTTTTGGTAAAGGAAAAGGCTCCTGAATTCAGGATGATAGACAGACCAGACAGCTCGATGTACGCAAAACGGGCTTGAAGAAACATGGCTCTTCTGTTATAGAAGACAGGGGGATGGATGATGGGCAACCCCGGAAGGGCCTGTTGTTGCCGCAGGGGAGACTTGCTTTCGCCGGGAGGCGGGAGGATAGTCGGCAACGCCGGGCTCCGGGAGCCGGTGGCGCGCCGCCCAACGGCCTGAGTCGCATGACTGTTCCGGCTCTCGGTGCGCCCGCAGGCTAGAAGGGAGTATAACGTGACCATTCCGAGGCTGGCCGTCCTCCTGGCCGTGATTCTGGCTCTGGCAGGATGCGCTTCCCCCCGGGCAACAGCCAAACCGCAATCCCTTACCGCACCGCCTCCGTTCCAGCCGGTGGAAGGAGGGCGGATATTACAGGCAATCACCTCTCTGGTGCGTTTCACCCCTGGGCCCCCCGATTCCAAACTCAACCGGGAGATTCAGGAAGTGGTGACCGGCATCGGCCGCATCGCCGGCAAGCGCACCGACGTTCCCACCTATCTTGTCGGGGCGCCTGACCATCAGGTGGAATCTTACCTCCGCCTCTTCAGCAAGTCCCAGAAGAAAGCTTTCAAGGCATCCCTCTCCCGGGCCGGGCGCTACCTGCCCATGATGAAGCAGGTCTTTCAGAAAGAGGGGCTGCCCCAGGAGCTCATTTACCTGGCCCTGGTGGAGAGCGCTTACAACCCCATGGCCGTGTCCCCCAAAGAGGCGACGGGCATCTGGCAGTTCATGGAAGCCACCGCCCGGCGCTACGGCCTGCAGGTGGACGCCCAGGTGGATGAACGGCGGGACCCGGAGAAATCCACCCGGGCGGCGGCCCGCTATCTGAAGGATTTGCACCGGCAATTCGGCTGCTGGCACCTGGCCGCGGCCGCCTACAACGCCGGCGAAGGCCGGGTTAGCACCGCCATCAGGCGGCACGGCGTCCGGGACTTCTGGGGCCTGGCCGCCAGAAAGTTGCTCCCCCAGGAGACCTGCAATTTCGTCCCGCAGTGGGTGGCCACCGTCATGGTCGCCCGGCAGCCGCAGCACTACGGCCTGGGGCGCATCGCCTATCAGAAGCCCTGGAGATTCGACCGGGTGAAGGTTCCCAGCGGCGCCGATCTGCATCGCTTTGCCGAGGCGCTGGGGGTCGAACTCAATGACCTGGTGGGGCTCAACCCCGAACTCCAGCTCCCCCTCACCCCCCTCTCCCTGACCGCCTACGAACTGCGGGTCCCTGCCGGCAAGGGCCGGGAGGCCCGCAGGCTGGCCCAGGGGCTCAAGCAGGGGACCATTATCATGGGCGGCCGCATCGCCCATTAGCCCCGCGTTCACACGGCGTCACGCCGCCGAGGCGGGGCGCGCCTGTCTTATCATGTCTCTCAAGGGAAGGGGGCCGGCAGCCGCAGGCCCCTTTCCTTTTCCCTTTTGCCGATCCCCGGTTGCGCTGCTTTTTGCTTTCCGGCTCTCCTGCCCGCTAGGCGCGGACTCAGTCGATCTGCGTCTCGGCATAGCGCGCCCATTCCTCCTGCACCGCCTGGGGCGGCGGCGCGGCCAGGGCGGTGCACAGCAGGAAGTGGCTCAATTCGTGGGCCATGATCCCCCGCCGCAGATCGGCCAGAGACAGGAAAATGGAGCGGCTGCCCGCCTCGTAAAAGGCCTCCAGGGGGCGGTAGCCCAACAGCGCCCGGCCCGGGTCCTGGGAGAACAACAGGTGGCGCTGGCGCACCTGGTAGCCGTCCGGCAACAGGAAGATGCGCAGGCGGGGCAGGTTGTGGGTCGGCAGGGTCAACACCCGGGCCACGTCCCGGAGCAGACCCTCCAGGCTGGCGCCCAGGTTGGGGGCGGAGGCTGCCTCGCGGCGGTCGCCCGCGAAGCGAAGCAGGCGCAGGCCGCCTCCCCCGGGGGCCAGCCGTCGCGCCATGTCGTCCAGGTCGGCCTGGGACGGGGCGATGACCACGATGTTTTGGGTTTCGTACTTCACTTCGGCAGCGGCCGGCAGGACAGAGACCAGAAGCAGCAGGACGCTTCCCACGAGCGCCCCGGCGCACAAGACGGGCCTGGCGGATGGCAACACGGGTTCCCTCCCTGGAGAGTCCCGGCAGACCAGGGAGGGGCGCACCGCAGGCGCCGCGCCAGAGGGTGGCCGCCCGGCGCCGAGACCAAGGCTCTTCCCCTCGCCCCCGGACGGGCGCGAGGGGTGGGCCGCCATCCATGATGGTCGGCCTGGTCAGTCTCAGAACCCAGCCACCTCAGCAGCGCCGGATGTCCCCGAACGGGGTCAGGCGCTGTTCATGAAACTCATCGGCAGGCAAGAGAGGGGCGATTAATTTTTCGCCGGGGATGAGACGAGAACGGGATTCTTCTGCTCAGGAGCGGGACGGCAGGAAAGGGGCGGCGGCGGGCAGTGAAGCCCGCGCTGGCGCCGAACTGCGGGGGATGGGGGTTAACTCATCAGAAAACCGATCTCCAAGATAACAGTTTGATATTATGAATAATAAGAAAATGTAGGGTGCGTCTCACGCACCGTCTTTGGCGCGTAAGACGCGTCCTACGAGAGAATTTTTCAGAAAAAGCCGGGAATCTGGAGGGATCCTCAATTTTCCGGGGCGAGGCGATGGTATACGCCCAGCAACTTGCGGCAGGCCGCCAGGCAGTCGTACTCCTCCACGATAAACTGACGGCCGCGGCGGCCCAACTCCCGGGCGAAGTCCCGGTCCTGCAGCACCTTGAGCAGCCCCGCGGCCAAGTCCCGCCAATCCCCGCCGGGGACCAGCACCGCGGCGTCCGGGCGGTGGGCCATGAACTCGGCCGACCCCCGGAAGCTCACCATGGGCAGGCCCGCGGCCAGATAATTGAGAATTGGCCTATTGACTCTGCTCAGCAAATAATGTAACTATGTTGAATGCCAAAGCTTTTAAACAAGCCGGTTTACGAGGACATGAATCTCCTGGTCTTTCAGGAGGAATTTCGAACCGAGCATGACTGTC
>VGSQ01000041.1 GCA_016874975.1 Deltaproteobacteria bacterium | reverse complement strand
AGCCCTAAAGATGGGCGTCTTACTTCCCTCATCATGCCCTGGCTCGATGCGGAAACTATGTCAATTTTTCCGGCTCATGCCGGGCAAACCTATACGGGAGACTTCTGCTCGATGTTACTTTATGGGGCAGGATGGCATCGCGCCAAGGAATTACGGGCGCCCGCAACCATCAAACTTATCCCTCTTCCGCCTTATAGCCCGGAATTAAACCCGGTAGAGCATATCTGGGAATATCTGCGAGAAAATTCCTTCAAGAATTTCTCCCTGAATTCCCTGGATGAGGTCGTGGATATCCTTGCAGATGGTTTAAGCTTCTTATCCCAGCCACCGGAAATCGTCCGCTCCATGACAAACTTTGATTGGTTGAATACTCTATGTTTGACGTGCAATTAGTATTAGAGGGTCGTGCAGGGGAATTCACCTTGAGCTTCACTGACAACGAGCCATGCAAATGATTGCCGCCAAGTCCGCCGGTTCTCTGGGGGGAAGGACGACTGTGGCAGATTGTCTTTCTCCAAGAGGCGTCGGGAGCTCAAAGCCCGTGGTTTTGCCCCGCATCATCTTCTGCCGGCGCCTTCCCGTTGAGAGTGACGATGGTTGACCTGGCGGAACTGAGGCAGCGCCTGGATCGGGAGGAGGAGGCGACCCTCTCCCCCTATGCCACCCGCAGTTCCCAGGCCGTTCGCCGCGGCTTTGAGGAGCGCATCACCCAGGGGCATCGTCAGAATTTTGCGGTGGACGCAGATCGCATCCTCCACTCCCAGGCTTACACCCGGTACATCGACAAGACCCAGGTCTTTTACCTCATCGAGCACGAGCACATCAGCCACCGGGTGCTGCATGTGCAACTGCTTTCCAAGATCGCCCGCACCATCGGCCGTTATCTCCGCTTGAACGAAGATCTCCTGGAGGCCATCGCCCTGGGTCACGACATCGGCCATCCCCCCTTCGGCCACGACGGCGAACGCATCCTTTCCCGCCTTTGCCAGGCCCACGGCATCGGACCCTTTCTCCACAGTATTCAGGGGGTGCGCTTTCTCAGCCAGGTGGAAAAGAGGGGCCGGGGCCTCAACCTCTCGCTCCAGGTCCTGGACGGCATCCTCTGCCACGATGGGGAAACGCATCTGGAGCGCCTGTCACCGGACCGGGACAAGACCTTCGATCGCCTGGAGGAGGAGATCCGCCGGAAGCAGGCGGATCCGGACCTGCCCCTCAAGCCCATGACCCTGGAGGGTTGCGTCGTCCGCCTGGCCGACACCATCAGCTATGTGGGCCGGGATCTGGAGGACGCCATCACCCTGAATCTGGTGCGCCGGGAGGACCTCCCCCCGGTGGTGGTGCAGCGCCTGGGCCGCACCAACGGCGCCATCGTTTACACCCTGGTGACCGATCTCATCGCCCACAGCTACCACAAGAACTACGTCGGGTACAGTCCCGCCGTGGGGCAGGCCCTTAAGGCGCTGCGGGATTTCAACTATCAGCGCATCTATCACGATGCCCGCATCAAGGCGGAGACCGATAAGATCGACGAACTTTTTACCCGGCTCTTCACCCGGTTTCTGGAGGACCTGGAACAGCGGCGCACCACCTCTCCCATCTGGACGGACTTTTTGGGCCAGATGGAGGACGAATACCTTCAGGGCCGCGGGTCCGGGGAAATTGTCCGGGACTACGTGGCGTCCATGACGGATGCCCTGTTTCTCCGCACCTGCCAGGAACTGTTCTTCCCCCAACCTCTGCCCCTTCGGTTCGACTAAGGTCCGTCATGCAACTCATGACCTTCAACCTGAGATTCGCCAATCCCCAGGACGGACCCAACCATTGGGAATACCGCAAGGAACTGGTGGTGGACACCATCCTCAGGTGCGCACCGGACCTCCTGGCCACCCAGGAGGGCACGGTGCCGCAACTGGATTACCTGGCCCGGCGCCTCCCCGACTACCGGGCCCTCACGGTGCACCGGCGGGTGGATCCCACCTTCCAGTACCCCACCATTTTTTTTCGCCACGGAGTGCTGGAGGTCAGGGACAGCGGCGATTTCCATCTTTCCGAAACGCCGGGTGTGCACCGCAGCAAAAGCTGGGAGAGCGCCTTTCCCCGCATCGTCACCTATGGCCGGTTCCGGCTCACGGGGCAGGGGCCGTGGTTTTTCTTCATCAACACCCACCTGGACCATGTGTCCGCCTCGGCCCGTCTTGCCGGAGCCCGTCTCATCGCCCGGTATTTTTCTCAACGCCGCGAACCGCTGATCCTGGCCGGTGATTTCAACGAACCCCCTGCAGCCCCGGTGCACCGGGAGTTTGTGGGTCCCCACCGCCTTTTTTTGGATACCTGGCAGGCCGTCCATGCCTCGGAGGAGGACGCGGCCACCCAGCACCACTTTGACGGCCACCCTCGGGGCAGCCGCATCGATTGGATTCTGGTGACTCCCCCTTTTCGCGTGGAACGAGCCGAGATCATTCGGTATAATCAAGGGGGACGCTATCCCTCGGACCATTTTCCCTACCTGGCGGAGGTGGTATACTGACATGAGGCGCCTCATTTATCTCATCCTCATCCTCCTGTGGGCCGCCGGGGCCCAGGCGGCCGCGGAGGCGCCGCCGCTCTACTATCTCATCGCCGGCGGTGAAGAACACTATGAAGTGGAAAGAGCCGTTGCTCTCACCCGCCTGGCCGTGCAAAAAGGCGTGATGTGGCAGGTGCTGGCCCGGGAGAACCAGATCGAGAAGCCGTACCGTCTGAAGGCCGGCATGGTCCTGAAGATCGATTCCACCCACATCGTCCCCCATGAACTGGGACACGGCCTGGTTATCAATCTGCCGGAGTTGAAGCTCTATCATTTTCATCAGGGAGCTTACCAGCGCCGCTACTCCCTGGCCGTGGGAAGACCCAGTTGGCCCACGCCCACCGGCGACTATTACATTCTCAACAAGACGAAAAACCCCACCTGGACGGTGCCCGCCTCCATCAAGGCGGCCATGGCGGCCAGGGGGCGCCAGATGGTCGACAGCGTGCCCCCCGGCCCCGGGAATCCTCTGGGCGCCTACTGGCTGGGCACCACCGCTCCCGGCGTGGGCATCCATGCCACCAACAGTCCCTGGAGCATCGGCCATTACGTTTCCCACGGGTGCATTCGCATGCTCCCCGAAGAGATCGCCGACCTTTTCCCCCAGGTGGAAGTGGGCACCCCGGTAAAAATCATTTATCAGCCCCTGAAACTGGGGATGACCTATTCGGGGCGGATTTATCTGGAAGCCCACCCCAATATTTACGGCAAAAAACTGGACCCCCAGGCCTGGCTGGAAACCATGGCGAAGAGCCATGAATTACAGAACCGCATCGACTGGGAAAAGGCCTTGCAGGTTCTGAAAGCCAGGGAGGGCGTCGCCCGGGAGATCACGTTGGAAGTCAAAAAGATGGACCTGTGGTCCACCGCCGCGGAAGAAACCTCCTCTCTATCACCTCGACGGCTCTCTTTTAGGGCCTCTTTACATGAGAAGAAAAGTAAAATAACCTGGTAATTGCAGGTGCACCGGGCTGCTATCAGGACGGCGCCGGAGGCGCCTCAGGCCGACAAACCGAGAGAGGGCCGGCCGCTTGAGCAGCATATCAGGGAATCCAGGTGAAATGGGACATTGAGGGTGACCGAAGGCCGGCGCCGCCGGGCAATTGCCGCAGCAAACCGCCGGCTTCGCAGTTTGCGCCTGCTGGTGGACGTGGGCTGGGGGACTATCGAGAACCCCGCCGTTTCACCCGTTTCCACCCCGAACAGGCGCCCGCCGACATTCCCACCCAGGCCCTGAAGCCCTTTTCCGGCGGGGCAGAAGTCGGCGATCTGGTCAAAACTTCCCCCGGTCGGCGTGCCGTTGCCGCAGCTTTTCATCTTAAATAACCAAAGGAGATCATTATGCTTTTGCCCCGAATGCTGTGTCTGTTGGCCTGCTTGGCGATGTTGCTCATCTTGCCCCCCGCTCTTCTGGCTCAACAGGCCAAGCCCGATTGCGGTCCCGATCACGCCATTCTCTACAAACGGGCGGTGTCCCTCCTGGACCAGGCGGAAAAGAAGATGGCCGGGCGCTATACCGCCGAGGCCAAAGCCCTGGTGAAAGAGGCCAACAACCTCTTCAGCATTCTGACCAAAGAGTGCGGGCCCACACAGAAGGAGCGGCAGCTGACCGACCAGGAGATGCAGCAGGAGTCCATCAACAAAAAACTGGCCGCCGACACCCTGGGCAAGGCCGAAAGCCTGGAAGAGTCCGCCAAGGCAAAGGAAAAACAGAGCGACCAGGCGGAAGCCAAAGGGCAAAAGGAGCTGTCCGTGGACCTGCAGCGCAAGGCCAAGGCGGAATACGAACAGGCTCACGTCCTTTTCATCAAGTCCCAGATCCACGCCCTGCGCACTCAGCAGGTCATCTTTCGTTTCCTGGCCCCTTAGCGGCCCCGCGCCGGGGAGTTGCCGCATGCCCATCCTGGTGCTGGCCGAAAAAGTGGGGCCGCTTGAAGTCCTCTCCTATCTCGCGGTTTGCCGGGAAACCGGGGACGCTCTGCTCGTCGACCCCGGCGGCCACGCGCCGGTCTTGGCCCGGAAGATGGACCAGGAAGGCTGGCGCCTGCGGTGGATCGTCAATACCCACGGCCATGCCGATCATACCGCCGGCAATGACCAGTGGGCCGGCCATACCGGCGCTGCCGTGGTGATGCATCGCCTGGACTGGGAGTTCTTTTCCCGCCCGGAGATGCGGGCACAGGCCCAGGCCGAGGGCTTTCCGCCCCTCACCCGGGTGGATTGCCCTGTGGAGGACGAACACCGCCTCCCCTTGGGGCGATGCCAGGCCAGGGTGATCCACACCCCGGGGCACACCCCCGGATCCATCTGCCTCTACTTCCCCGGCCATCTGTTCACCGGAGATACTCTTTTTGTGGAGGCAGCGGGCCGCACCGACCTCCCGGGCGGTTCCCTGGAGCAACTCCTGGGCTCCCTTGAGAAAAAGATCATGCCCTTGCCGGACGACACCCGGCTCTGGCCCGGCCACGACTACGGCGGCGTCGCCACCTCCACCCTGGGTCAGGAAAAGCTTAACAACCCGTACCTTACGGACTTTTTCTGACCCGCTGGCCTGCTGCCGCCACTTTCCCCGGAGGGCGCACGGCGGCTACGGACCGGAAAGAGGGCCCTCAGGCAAGTGCCCGCCTCCCTCTGGAGCACTGCCGGTCACCAGCCTCTAGCCGGGTGGATCGAACGATACCCCGACCCTGCTGCCGGAGACCGAATGCTTGTTGCGTACCGATGCCCACGCGCGGCTCATTCACCCCTAATCGCTGAGAAGCCCTCTCCTGACGCCGGGCCCCCACCATGCGGAAATTAGAAGAGGGACTCCTGACGCGATTGCTGGACAGCCTGTCGGACATCTTTGTCCTGGTTCTGGACCAACACTCCTGCATAATTTATGCCAACTCCCCCTTCCTGCACCACTTCGGTCTGACCTGGCAGGAGGTCATCGGCCGGCCCTGCCGGGATTTGGTCTGCCCTTTCGTCAACGCCCATGAAGAGAAGGCCCGTTGCTGTCCCGTCGGCCCGGCTTCCGGGTCGCCGCCTCATACCCTCTTTTCCCGCACGGCTCAAGGCAAGCGCTTCTTTTACGAGGCCAATTCTTACCACCTCCTGGACGGTCATGAACTCCCTTTCACCCTGTGCATCTTCCGGGACGTCACGGAAAAATACCGGTTGGAATCACAACTCCGCCATCTGCATGAATTGGAGCGCACTCTGGTCAAGACCTCCATGGACGGCATCATCCTCAACGACATGGAGGGGAATATCCTGATATTCAACGAGGGGGCCAGCCGGATTCTGGGGTATCAACCAGAGGAAGTGGTGGGCAAGCTCAACGTGGAAGGGCTCTATCCCCCCAATCTGGCCCGCGACGTCAAGCTCAAGCTTTATGATCAGGCCTATGGGGACGTCGGCCTCCTGGAAAATTACGAGACGCTGGTGCGCAGCAAGGACGGCGCCGAAATCCCCATCTGGCTTTCCGCCCGTCTGTTGCGGGATGATGGCCGGGAAATCGGCATCGTCGGTTACTTTCGGGATTTACGGGAGCGCAAACGCTGGGAGGAGGAACTGCTCCGGAACGAACGCCTGGCCACCTTGGGAAAAATGGTGGCTCACATCACCCATGAAATAAAAAACCCCCTCCTTGTCATCGGCGGCTTCGCCCACCAACTGCAGCGACTGGACGGCCTTCCCCCCGAGGCCCCCAAAAAGGTGCAGTTCATTATCGAGGAAGTGCAGCGATTAGAGGAGTTCCTCGTCAGCCTGGGCACCTTCACCCGCCTGCCCTCATGCCGGAAAACCCCGGGCAATCTGGTGGCCTTGGCCCGGGAGGCGGCCTCCATGTTGGCCGGTCCCATGCAGGATCAGGGTGTCGCCTTCCAGATGGCGGCGCCCGACGATGCGCCCCCGGTTCCCTTCGATCCCGGCCAACTCCGGCAGGTGCTCCTCAATCTCTACAAAAATTCCCTGGAAGCCATGCCCCGGGGAGGGCGCCTGAGCGTGTCGGTGCAAGTCCGCTCCGACTCGGTGCGGCTCACCATCCGGGACACCGGTCAGGGTATCCTTCCGGAGCATCTCCCGTCCCTTTTCACCCCCTTCTTTTCCACTAAAGAGAAAGGCACCGGCCTGGGGCTGGCCATCTGCCGCCAATTCATCCATTCACATCAGGGGGAGATCTCCATCGACAGCCAACCCGGCCAGGGGACCGCGGTTCTCATCACCCTGCCCCGCTCCTGAGCCTCGGTTTAATGCTCATCTCCCCCAAAAGGGGAGAGCAGGCGTTGAACTACCGCACTTCCTCAATTAGCCCAACCCTGCCAGCCATCCTTCCAGGCTTTGTCCTGCCGGTGGGCTGAAAAATTCTTTTATCGGCTCAGCGGAAAAATTACTTGATGTTTTTTTTCAAAAGCCCGGGGCAAAGGCCGATAAATAGGGAAACAAGGATGGCCGGATTTCGTCCTCCGGGGTCGCCGGTTTCGGGAATAATCGGATCCGCCGCGCCCCATCTGCGCCTTTGTCCTTGTCAATGAAGTCCGGAGAACGCCATGCAGCCAAAATGGCCCTCTGCCAGCCTGACTGCCGGGGACCTTACCCTCTCACCTTCCGGGTCGGGGACGACGCAGGCCGACCCTGCGGCCATCTCGACCTGTGTCCTCTCGTCGGTTTCTCTGCTGGCCTCGGCTCTCCATATTTTGGTGGCGGAAGACGACCCCACGCTTGGTGAGGCGCTGGCAGGCTTCTTGCATGAGAAAGGGCATCGGGTGGATTGGGCCCGGACCGGCCGCGAGGCCCTCCGTTGCCTGGAGCAGGGGGACTACTCCCTGTTGATTACCGATCTGGTGATGCCCGGCGCCGATGGCCTCGCGGTTCTCAGAGCCTCCCGGTGCTGTGATCCGCCTCCCCTGGTGGTGATTATGACCGGATATGCCTCCATTGACAGCGCCATCCAAGCCATTCGGGAAGGAGCTTACGATTATTTACGTAAGCCTTTTAAATTACAAGAAATCGAAATCGCTGTGGCCAATGCAGGGCGGTTGCTCTCCCTGCACCGGGAAAACCAGAAATTGCTCCAGCGCCTCCGCGACCTCACCGCGCAGTTGGAACACCGACCGCGGCCGCAGATGGCTGACTCTCAACCTAATTCCACCGCCCATCCCCGCGACGAAGCGGCTCCCGCGCCCCCGTTGTCGCCGCCGCCCTGGGGATGGAACGATATCGCCAGGCCCCACCAGGCTGATTTGGACCGCCTGCACCATCTCTATAAGGAAAGCTTGCTGACGGAAAAGGAGTATCATCTGCTCAAGCAGCGCCTCCTTATCTGAGGCCTCCGGAAGAGGGATTATGGTCATTGTCAATGAATCGCTTTCCTTACGCATGATGCGGGCATGGAAAGGTCCCGCCGGTGAATATTCAGCCTCTATTTTCCCGGCATTCCCCTCCGTCGGCCCCAAGACTGGGGAACTATTCACCTTTTCTCCACCGTCCTTCAATTCCTTATGGCGCATGCTCATGGCCCGTGATTCTTTCACCAGCGAACATTGCCGGCGGGTCACGCTCATCGTGCTGCTCTTCGGCCGTTTTCTGAATCTCCCGCCCGAAGATCTTGATGTGCTGGAACATGCCGGATTGCTGCATGATGTGGGGAAGATCGGCATCAGCGACAAGATCCTTTTCAAACCATCGGACCTGACCCCGGAAGAGCGGCGGAGCATCCAGACCCACCCCCTGATCGGGGAGCAACTGGTGAAGCCCCTCAACTTGCGACCCGCGGAGAAGGAAATCATCCTGCTCCACCACGAGCGCTGGGACGGCTGCGGTTATCCCTATGGCATCGCCCGGCATGAGATTCCCTTCCTGTGCCGACTCATCGCCCTGGCCGATGTTTATGACGCCCTGACCTCCCACCGGCCCTACCGTCCTCCCTTTAGCCGGGACGAAGCCCTGGCGGAAATAGCCCGCCAGGTCGGAAAACAGTTTGATCCGGAATTGGCCCGGGAATTTCTTCACCTGATCAAGAGTCAGCAGCTCTTCCATCACCGAACTTCCGGCCCCCGACGGCAAAATTCCGTTAAGCTTTCGGACCAGCAGCCGGATCTGACGTCAAGCGCCCCGGGCCCCTAGTATCTTGAAGAGGCCCCAACAGTCCTCAAAGGGGATGGACGGGTGGCGCACACTGTGGTTAGCTCTGGCGCAGAGCCGCAGCCCTCATTACATCTGACATCCTCCACTCTCTCCCCCTTTCCCCTTCTTCCTGCCGATACCGGTGAAGGTTTGGCTTCCCCACCACCCAAACTATTCCGCCTGAATCGCCGGGGAATCTTTCATACCTAAGGTAATACCCATACTTTCAGCCCCTGCACCTCGGCAATACCCATACTTGGCCCCCTAAAACCCAAGCTTTGCCTGCAAATCCCCCCGGTTTGCCTGGTACGAAAGATGCAATTAAACGGCTGAAAACAACTTCAACCCATGCTTGGCAAGGTTTTGGATGGGGCGCCATTTAGGCCACCCACCTGTGGTCGGCCGACCGTAGGGATGCTCTTTAAAACCGTTTCCATTGCCTCTGGACCGGGATCGAGACTGTTGGTTCATTTTTTGGTTGGATGATTCAAGTTTTACGGCTGATCTGCCGACCCTAGCCCAGGGAGAAGGGGCCGCCTCCCTGTCCCCTCTCCCCCAACCGGGACCGCATTCTCATCTCCCCGGTATCGCCGGCGCAGGTTGCATGGTCAGCGCGAACCATCCGAGAGGAAGGAAGCCAGATGTCTGAAAAACTTAAATGGCAGGCTTCTTCAGTGTCCGGCGCCTCAACTATGCCAGAATATGGCCGGAATGGGATGCCGGGAAAGGATGCCGGACAACCTCCCCTCCTCCCTTCCTTGGAACTTTCCGCTCAGGTGGAACGGTGTCTGGAGGAACTTGTCCGTTACTACCGACATTCCATGGTGGGGCGTCGGCTGGGCGGAATCATCCACCATATGAATACGCCTCTCCAGGTTCTCTCCTTCCACCTGGATCTTCTGGAGAGAAAATCTTACGAAGAGCGGCAACACCTTTGCGCCGCACCGCTTCTCCACTTGGAGGAACTCAGGGCTTTGCATGACTATCGACTCCAAAAAATGCAGCAGCTACACCAGGAAGTTGACACTCTGCTCACCCTGGTGCAACGGTTGGTGCATCATGGGATGCATGAGGACCTCAACGACCGGGTTCATCTTGATCTCAACCGGATATTTCAGGAGGAGCTGGAACTCTATGAGGCCGATCCCTTTTTCAAGCACCAGGTGGACAAAGAATTTTCTTTTGTCCATGACTCGCCTCCTCTGACCGGTCATTATATCGACTTTAGCCAGAGCTTCCGTAATCTGGTGGATAATGCCCTGGAGGCCATGCAGGAGGCGGAAGTGCGGGTTTTGCGCGTACGAGCGGAATATCATCGGCAGCAATACCTCCTGCGCATCGGAGACACCGGCCTCGGTATTTCCGCCCAGGTCCGGCCTCGGCTCTTTGAGCCTTTTGTAACTACCAAGGGAGGTGCCGATTCTCCTCGGGGCGGACTGGGTCTCTTTATGGTGCGCCGTCTGCTGGACCCCTATGGAGCGCGATTCCACGTGGAGAGCCGTCCCGGCGAAACCTGGTTTACGGTGGCCATCCCGATGAAACCGGCTCGGTAATCGGAAGGAACAGCCAAGCCCGAGCCTGTGGCTTGTCTGCAAGTCATGGAAAGATGTTGGCTGGAGGAGGGGCGGGAGAGCGGGATACCACAGCAAACTTATATGTGAAAACATTGTTGTCCGGCAGGGATAATGCGGGTGCCTGGTTATTAAGCCCCTCCCCCCCGGTGGGAAGGGGTGGGGGGAGGGGGATGTTGATGGCAATCCTGAGAAGGGTAAGGATTTTTCGCCACCCCTCCCAGGACCTCCCCCATCAAGGGCATTGGCGCTAACTTAAGCAAGCAGTGGGTATGCCAAGGGTAACCTGTTGAACAGTCAAGATAAATCCCCCCTTACCCCCCTTTGCCAAAGGGGGGAATGAGCAGTCGGTGACCCGAAGTCCCCCTTTGGAAAAGGGGGATTTAGGGGAATTTTAAGTATAATCGGTATGTTATGATGTAAACTGGTTTTTTCTTAAGTTAGCGCCAATGCCCATCAAGGGGGAGGGAACGAAAAGTGAATCCCCCTTCGGACGGCAAAAACCTGTTTGCTCACAGCCCCCGTAATCATGCACCACAGTTAGGGCAGGGATGGCTAAATATCCATGCTCAGGCGACGAAGGATGCGTCGGCGTCTGTCCCAGGCTTTAAGCAGAAAAATGCAGACTGCCGCGACGAGGGCACCCGAAAGAATCGATACCAGTTTGGCAAACCACATGGATTTTCTCCTCTCCCTGGTGTAAGAGTTGGGAAAAAGAGGCTCTTGCTTGATAGCTGAGGAAAATTTTTTGGGTTTCCTCCTTTGACTCGAAGCAGGTGTTGCTTAATCCGGGGGTGGCCGACGGTCCAAATCGGCGGACTGCAGGAAGACCTCGGCAGCTCTCCCGGCCTTGATATATCTGGCCACCCGCCTGAGGCGGGCCAATCTTTCCAGAGGTGGGGGATGAGTGTCCAAGAAGTAGGTGGATTCGAAAGGATCGTGCTTCATCGCGGCCAGGCGCTCAAAGACATGGAGGCCCTTATCGATGTCGAAGCCGGCCTGGTGGGCGAACCAGAGCCCGTAGGTATCCGCTTCCCGCTCATCCTCCCGGGAAAAGGCGCTGACGATGGCGTCCCGGACCACGTCAGGAGCCGTTCCCCGGGTGACCATCAGGCGGCGAAAGTCCAAAAGATTGTTCACCGATTGGGTGGCGAAGACCGCCATCAACTGCAAGGTCTTGGCCGGCAAGCCTCCCAGGCGGCGGTAGCCCGCCCCCCGGGTGAGGTGCCCGAAGGCGTGATGGGCCAGTTCATGTCCCACAATAAGGGCCAGTTCATCGTCGTTGAGGCAGAACGACACCAGGCGGCGGGTCAGGATGATGCGGCCGGGGGCGGCGAAGGCGTTGAGCTGGCGATCCCGGCTGTCCACCAGTATGGCGTAATCGGCGGGCAAATGTTGTGGAAATAAAGTAATCCGGGCTTTCTGCCCTTCTCGGGCCACCAGGAGTTCCACGGGACCGGAAACGTATCGGCCCCGGGCTTCCATGGCCACGTGTTTGAGGTCCAGGAGGATGGAAACCAGAAACTCACCTGGCAGGGAGAGGAGAAAAATCTGTTCCACCCGGTCTTTTTCCCGATAGCCCGAGGTCTTGGGGGCCATGGTGAACTGTTGGACCACGTCCCTGACGAGCCGGACGTACTCGTCATAATCTTTCACCCAGGGATGGATGGGCCAGTTGTTTACCGCCAGGATGAGGTCACCCTGGCGCAGTCCGGCGTCATGAGCGGGCGACGGCCTCCAGACGTTGTCGATGACCACGGAGCGGCTTTCGGTGACCCACCAGTTGAAGCCCAGGAAGGGGTAGGTCCGGCCGTCCACCTGGGGAACGGCGGGCAAAATCCGTAAGAACACCCGGGAGACCCGCTCCAGGGACCACGTCTTGAAAGGGTGGCGGCTGGTGGCGGCCAGTTGGGCTTCTTCCACCTCGGGGGGAGTGGGCCGCGGCCTGGTCACCTCTGCGCAACCCGCCAGGACAAGGAGACAGAAAAAGAGACAACCAGTTCGCATAACTATTAAAAAAGGTATCGCAGGGAGAGACCGAAGGTGACCAGCCGGTAATTATCCACCCATTCCCGGAAGAAGAAAACATGCGGGTCCACGAAGAAATTCTGGACCGGCTCCCATTCCAAGGCCGCCAGGATTTGCACGGCGGGTCCCCAATCGCCGTGCTGGCCCACCGCCTGGACCGATCCTTGGAGGATGAGGGTGGGCAATCGATAAACCTGCTTGTGGAACTCCATGCCCAGGCCCAGGGCGTGATAGGCGTGGGGGCTGAAATAGGCGCCCTGGGTGTGCCGATATGAGGCCAGGTAATAATGCGGGATGAAGGCCAGGTTCATCCGCGGCTCTTTGATGGCCTCCCACTTGAGGCCCTGGTAGATGGTCAGGCGCCGGTTGTGGTCCGAATAGAAGGCGCCCGCCAGATTGCCCTGCCAGGTCAGGTTGGACCGCAGCTTGTGGTCCAGGAGCGCCTCCACCTGGTGATAGGTGGTGAAGCGCACGTCACCGAGGTTCTGCACCCCTTGGTAGAGCCGGGGATAGAGATAAGGCTCCTGGTCGAAAAGATCCCGCCGGCTGTAGCGTAAGGTGCCCTGGGTGCGGGAGCCCAGGGAGACGTCCAGTTGCAGGGACCCGAAGAGACGGTGACGGGCGTCCTTTTCCCCGAACCCGATGCCGACGGTTTGGTCGATATAGGCCGGCTGGGGAAAGGGGAAATATTTCATCCCGGCCTGGGTGATGCGAATGTCATCCCGTTTCCAATAACGTCGCCAGATGAGGTCGGCGCTGAGCCGGATGCGGTCGCCCAGGAAAATGGGGCCGGCTCCCAGGGAGAGGTCCAGGCGTTTCAGGCGACTTTGGTCCACGGCCGCCTGTTTGTCGATGCGGGTCAGGCCCAGGTTCGCCTGGGGCTGACGGAAGGTGGCCGCGGTCTGGCGATATTCCCGGAATTCCAGCGCCGCCTGGAGAGGCACGGTCTTTTTGACATAGCCGCTGGCCGAAACCCGGAAGAGGAAGGCATAGAGTCGGTTGCTGTCAGAGGTCCACAGCGTTTCGGGCTGAACCACGGGAATGCTCCGGGGCTTGGGCAAAACCCGGAGAAATTCCCGGTCAGGGCGGGAAAATTGCCAGGGTCGGTAGGCTTCTTCGGGGCGGCGCTCCCCCCGGTAAAACGGGAAGCCCCGGGAGGCCATTTGGGGGCGCATCTGCTGGCGGACATATTCCAGCTCGTTGAGGAGTACCACATCCTGGGGGGCGTGCTGCAAGGCCAGGGCATAGGCTTGCTGGGCGGCGGGCCAGTTTTTGAGGGCCCGAGCCTTGCGGGCCGCCGCCACCCGGACTACCTGGGCATCGGTCTGGGTGCGGATGATCTCCTCATAAAGAGGCACCGCCGCGCCGTCGCCCATGGCCTCCAGCACCTGGGCCCGCTCCATGAGGAGGTCCGGGGCGGGCAGCCGGTTTGAGAGGCTCTCCAGCCACTGCAAGGCCTCCTGGTGGCTCTTCTGCAGGCGACAGGCCTGGACGGCCAGAAGCTGCACCGTGGGGTAATCGGGATGATCCTCACCCACTTCCCGGGCGGCGGCCTTCACCCCTTCGTACTGGCCCCGGATGAGATAGAGACGGGCCCGTTCCAGAACGTTGGCCGGGTTGGATCCCTGTTTCTGCAACTGGGCCAGGGCTTCGCCCCAGTGTTTCTGGGAAAGCCGGCAGGCAAGGAGGAGTTGAGGCAGCCGCTGATCGTGGGGCTTCAGGGCGATGGCTCGTTGGTAATATTCGGCTGCGGCCTGCCGGTCCCCCAGTTCCATGGCCAGATCGGCCAGGGCCAGGAGTTCTCCGGGGCTGCCGGGCCTGCGATGACGGCGGTACTCCTTCAAAACATGGAGCAGATAATCCAGCTTGCCGCCGTGGCGACCCAGATTGCTGTTAAAAAATGACAGCGCGGCCACGTATTCAGGGCCGTCCACCTTGATGCCCGGGATGCGGTAGGTCAGCAGGGAAAGGTCTTCAAAGCGCGGCAGCCGGGGCAGGAGGCAGGTCAGGATGAGGAGGGTGGGGTGGTGGTGACGGTTCTCCTTGAGGTTGGCCACCGCCAGCTCCACTCCCAGGCGGGCGGCGTCGTTTCCGGGGGCATGGCAGAGGGCCCGGGCGATCCAGGTGCGCTCCTCCAGCGTCAGGGTTTCGGTGGCGGATTTCTGATCGGCACGTTCCTCCGCCGGGGATGATGCCGGCTCCTCGGGGGCGCCGAAGGCGCGGCGGCCTCTGCTTTCCTGGAACCAGGCCCAAGCCTCGGTCCAGTCCCGGGCCGGGCGGACCTTTCCCGGAAACTGGGCGGAAAATAGACGCAAGGCCCAATCCTGGGCCTCCTGCCAATCCCGGGCAGCCAGAGCAGCCTGAATGGAGGCCACCAACAATTCCCGCTCCTGGGGCTGGTCGGCCCGGCTACCCGGAGAACCCACCCGGAGCCGCCGCAGAATTTCCAGGGCTTCCGGGCTCCGGCCCAGATACGTCAGGACCCTGGCCTTCATCAGGAGAATCTCCCGATCCTGGGCGCCGGTCTGGAGGAATTGGTTGAAGCGCTCCAGGGCCCCTTCCAGGTCGCCGGCCCAGAGGCAGAGGCGGGCCTGTTCCTTGAGAAGCTCGGGGTCGTGGGGCACGGGACAGGCCTTCAGCTCCCGCTCGGCCTCCTCCCAGCGCCGGGCCTGAAGGAGCAGGGCCACCTTTCTGAGGCGCAGGCCCACATCGTCCACTCTTTTCAGGGCCTGGTCATATTCGCCGATGGCCTCCTCCCTGGTTTCCTCTTTAAAAGAGAGGGCTTCGGCCAGCAGGCGCCGCACCTCGGCGTCATCGGGATGCTGCTTCAGGTATTCCCGGAAATAATGGGCGGCCTGGCCCCAATGTTTCTGGTAATAATGCAGTTGCCCCAAAAAGACGAGGAGTCGCGGGTACTTGGGATTATCCCGGTGCACCGGCTGGAGGACCTTCACCGCGTCGGCGAAGCGCTGGGCATAGGAATAGGCCAGGGCGGCCTCCCAGCGGAGCTCGGCCCGGACGATCTGGCGGCGCTGGGCTTCGTCCCACATGCCGGCGGCCCGGGAAAACTGGCGTCCCTGGCCATAGAGGCGGGCCAGGTTGATAATGGTTTCCTGGTGGGTGTCGCCTGCCTCCCAGAGAGCGCGGTAAACCTGCCGGGATTTGTCATAGTCGCCGGCCTGGAGCAATTCCACCGCGTACCAGCGTCTCAGGTCGGGCTCAGGGTGCTGCCTGGTCAGGGGCCCCAGCACGGCCGCGGCCTCCACATGTTTTCCCATGCGGGACCAGAGGCGGGCCAGGGGTACGGCGTACTCCTTTTTCCCCTGGTGCTTGGCATAGAGCCACAGATAGTGCTTCAGAGCCTCGTCGTCATTCCGGGCGCCTTCGGCGCTCCGGGCCGCTTCCTGACGGTACATCGCGTTATCCGCGGCGCGTTCCAGCAATTTCCGGTAAATCTCCCCGGCGGCCTCGTAATCCCGGCGCCAATAGTGCAGCAGGGCCAGGCGATGGAGGGCTTCCTGGTCGTCGGGGAATTGCGCGACTTCCTCTTCCTGGAGGGGCAGGGCCTCTTTGAAGCGCTTGAGCGCGAGCAGGAGGTTCACCAGGGTGCGGCGCACTTCGGGGGTGGGCTGCACTTCATAGAGTCGTTGGTAGTAGCCGATGGCCTGCTCCCGTTCGTCCTCCTTTTGGGCGGCCAGTTGTGCGGCGGCCTGCAGGATTTCCGGATCGTCGGGATACGTCTTGAGATAGGCGTCCAGAACCTGACGAGCCCGGGTTCTTTGCCCCAGGCGCTCCAGGGCCTGGGACCGGCCCTTGACGGCGAAGACGGCCTTAGGGTCCATGTCCAGAACCTGGCCGAAGATCTGCAGCGCCTTGTCAGGGTTGCCCAGTTTAAGGTAGAGCCAGCCCGCCAGGGTGCCGGCCCCGGCATTGGCGCGGTCACGGCCCCAGGACTTCTCCGCCAGGGTGAGGGCCCGGGGCAGATCGCCCCGGTCTTCCGCCTCCTTGGCCATCTGGAAAAGGGTGGCGGAAGTGCGCCAAAAATCCGGATCCTGTCGAACGGCCAGCCACAACAGGAGGCCCAGAAAGACCAGGGGCAACAGCAGGGCCAGCCAACGCCGCTTAAACGCCATAAACCTGCCTCGGGTCCATGGCCGGAAGCCACTCCAACCTGCGGCTCCCCGCCAGCACCAGATCGGACAGCACGTAGATGATCAAGGCCGAAAACAGGGCGTTGAAGATGATAAGTTTCACGGAAGCCCACCCCAGGGCCAGGGAGAGAAAGGGCAGGGTAAGGTGGAGCAGGATCACCAGGCCCTGGGGCAGGAGGAACCACCAGCAAGAGGGTTCGTCAAAGGGATGGCGGTTATTGATGCGGTAAGACGGCTTGCGGCCCGGAGGACAGAACAAGGCCGTGAAAATGGCGGAGGCGTACACCGGAAACAGCCCGCAGAGCATTTTGAACTGCTTGAAGGCGTCCTTCCGATGGAAGAGAAAGCGGAACATGAAGATGTTGGCCAGCAGATAGGCGCCCCGCAGGACCAGGTAATGGATTTCCTGTCCATGGACATAGGAGCAACCGGTAACGTAGCCCAGGAGCGGCACCAGATAAAAGATGGGAAAGACCAGACCGCTGACCAGGTAACTGAACATGATGACCAGGAAGTGGAGGCGCTGGTTTAAGGAAAGCCCCCGCTTTTTCAGTGGATTGTCCCAGAAAAAGAGGCGCATGGTGTCCAGGCACCACTGATAGCGCTGGCGGTACACCCCCGCCAGGGTGCTGGGGGCCAGACCCCGGGAGAGGGCGTAAGGAAAGTAGATGCCCTTCCAACCCCGGCTCAATAGTTCGTAGGAGGTGGTCAGGTCCTCGATGACGTTCCAGGTGGCGAACCCGCCCATGTCCTCCAGGGCCCGGCGTCGGTACATCACCCCGGAACCGCAGGAGATGACGGCGTTGGCCTGGTCGTTGCTGAGTTGCACCACCTCATAAAAGACTTCGTCCCGGTTGTAAAAGGGGTCGCCTTCGGGAAGGTAGAAAGCCTGCTTACTCTGCACGTATCCCACCTTCGGAAGGCGGAAGAAGCCCACCATGCGGGTGAGGATATCCGGTTCGGGCATCTGGTCGGCGTCCAGCACCAGGACGAGTTCGCCCTGGGACCTGGACAGGCCGAAATTGAGATTGCCGCTCTTGAAGTCCCGGTGGTCCAATCCCTCCAGGGGGCGGGAATGGTAGTGGAAATCCAGGGAGCTGGCCAGCGCGGCCAGGCGGGGGGAGCCGGCGTCGTCCAGGACATGGACCGCCAGCGGCTGGTAGTCAATGGCCCGGACGGCCTTGAGGGTGGTTTCGATGATTTCGTAGGGCTCGCCGCAGTAGGTGACAAAGACGTCAACGGCAGGTCGATTACCTAGTTCCAGACCCTCGGGGCGATGAAAACGGAGGCGCCAGATGTCGAAGGCCAGGCAGGCCAGCAACAGGTAGGCCAGGCTTTCGGCGCCGAGGAAAAGGATGTCCTGCCAGCCCCCCAGGCGGAAGACCAGTCGTCCCAGCCAGCCCAGATAAATGGCCCCGGAGACCAGCGTCAGCAGCGAAAAATACTGGGCCGCCAGCCGCCGGGGGCGGTCCTCCAGATCCAGGTAACGCCGGTAGGGGAGGCGGCGCCGCCAGTCATCCCAAAAAAAGCGAAGAGGATTCTTGCTCATGTCAAGAATCCTCACCATGGTAACCCGGAACCCGAAACCGCGTTCCTGGAATCACTGACCGGCCCATGACTTCCCTCCCTGGAAGGCCTCCGGGTCAGTCACCCTTGACCTGAAGGTATCGTTGAGCCTGTCTCCTCGGTTTTTTCCGTTCTCCTAAGGGAATCGGCAACCCTTTAATCAGGTTATCCCTGAGATATGGTTTCCAAATTAGACAAACCGCTGTTTTTGTCAAGAAAAATTTACATAATCATGAAATTTTCGAGCGGTCGGAAGGCGGGGACGGCCCCGGAGAACCGGGCTGGAGCTGAAGCCGTTGATATGTCACGCCATCTTGCCGCCATGTCGGTGGCGTTGCCCGCAGATGGCAGTTTGCCGGCGGGGCGGCGGCGTCGGGCCTCAGGGAAGGTCTGAGGAAAAATCGGGGGAAGTGAGCAGGCCGTGGTATTCCTGATACCACCGGACAAACCGGGGGATGCCTGCCTCAATGGGGATGTCGGGGGAAAAGCCCAGCTTTGCCCGGGCCCGGCGGATGTCCGCGAAGGTGGCGGGCACGTCGCCGGGCTGGATGGGCAGGAGCTTTTGCTGGGCGGTCACTCCCAGCTCTGCTTCCAGCAAGGCGATTACTTTGGGGAGCGGCTCCGGGCGGTGGTTGCCCACATTGAAAATTTCGTAACGGTCCAGGTCCGGAGCCATGAGCGCGGCCAGGATTCCCTGAACGGCGTCGTCAATATAGGTGAAGTCCCGTTCCATGCGGCCGTAGTTGAAGACCTTGATGGGGCGGCCGGCCAGCATGGCGGCGGTGAAGAGCCACATGGCCATGTCGGGGCGCCCCCAAGGGCCGTAGACGGTGAAAAGCCGCAGACCGATGGTGCAAAGCCCGAACAGGTGGGAATAGACGTGGGCCATTAGTTCGTCGGCCCGCTTGGTGGCGGCATAGAGGCTGATGGGGGTGTCCACCCGCTGCTCTTCGGAAAAGGGCAGCTCGGCGAGGCCCCCGTAGACGCTGGAACTGGAGGCGTAGACGAAGCGCTCCACCCCGGCCCGTTTGGCCGACTCCAGAAGGTTGAGGAATCCCTCCAGGTTGGCCTGCTGATAGGCGAAGGGATTGATCAGGGAATAACGCACGCCGGCCTGAGCGGCCAGGTGACAGATTTTCCGGGGTTGGTGGCGCCGGAAGAGTTCTTCCAGGAGAGGCAGGTCGACCAGGTCCCCCTCAATGGAGGTGAAGCGGGGGTACTGCCTCAGGACCCGGTCCCGGTCCCGCTTTAGGGCCGGAGAGTAATAATCGTTGAAATTGTCCAGCCCCACCACCCGGGCGCCCTGCTCCAGCAGGGCCCGGCTTAGGTGGAAGCCGATGAAGCCGGCGCTGCCGGTGACCAGAAAAGTCCACTTGTCGATGTCCGCGTGCCGGAATGTCATGCGTCTTTGCCTTGGCGGGGATTGTAGCCCAAGATCCTGCGGCTGGCAACGGCGTTCTCGGAGGTGGGCGGAGGGAGGGGCCTGCGGCCCGCCCGTAATGCAAGAGTAGTGTCTTTTTGCGGGGCGGGGCTTCCCGGCCCCGGCGCGCCTTCAACTTTTTTTTCTCAAGCTCTTTCCCAGGTTACCAAACGGTCTGATTTGTCATATAATAATCTATGCGGCAGACCAGCCCCATGGCAGCTCCCGACACTCCCCGCGTCATCCCCCGGCCGGAGCACACTCTGTCCCGGCGGGACATTTCTCTGGAGGCCCTCAAGGTCCTCTACCGCCTGCACCACACCGGTTACCTGGCCTACCTGGTGGGGGGAAGCGTGCGCGACCTCCTGGTGGGTAAGCGCCCCAAGGACTTTGACATTGCCACCGACGCCCGTCCCGGTGAGATTCGCAAACTCTTTCGCAACAGCCGCGTCATCGGCCGGCGTTTCCGCCTGGTGCAGGTCTATTTCCGGGGCGGCCGGATCGTGGAGGTTTCCACCTTCCGGCGCCGCTCGGAATTTGAGGACCGCGCCGACGACGTCCTGGTGGGCAACAACACCTTCGGCACTCCCGCCGAAGACGCGCAGCGCCGGGACCTGACCATCAACGGCCTTTTTTACAATATCGGGGATTTTTCGCTGGTGGACTACGTGGGAGGCTTGCAGGACCTGCGGGAGGGCCTCATCCGGGTCATCGGCGACCCGGCGGTGCGCTTCCACCGGGACCCGGTGCGCATGTTGCGCGTGCTGCGCCACGCCGCCCGGCTGGGCTTCAGGATCGACCCGCCGGCCTGGGAGGAGATCCGGCGCCAGCGGCACAACATCCGCCTCTGCCCGCCGGCCCGGCTCCGGGACGAACTGCTCAAGGACCTGAAGAGCGGCGCGGCCCGCCCCTTCCTGGAGCTGATGCTGCCAAGCGGACTTTTTTACGCCATCCTGCCTTCCTGGCAGAAGCGCCTGGGCAAGAAAGGCGAAGCCCGGCTGCTGGAACTGTGCCACCGCTTGGACCTGCTGGCCGCGGGGGAATTCCCGCCCCCCGAGGGCCTCATCTGGGCCGCCTTCCTCACTCCTTACCTGGAGCAGGAGTCTTTGCCGGAGACCTACGCCGGCCTGCGGGAGGTCATGCCGGAGAAGGTGCGGCAGGCGCTGGCGGCCATCGAATTTCCCCGCCAGCGCCAGGAGGAGGTCTCCCAGGTGCTGGCCCTGGCCTGGGCCCTGACGCCGCTGCTGCTGGCGGGCAAGGCCGCGCCGGCCCGCCTGGCCCGGCTGGTCGCCTACCGCGAGGCCCTGCGCCTCCACCGTTTCTGGAAGGCCCCCCAGGAGGAACTGCCCCATCTGGTGGAGGCGGAGGAGGCCCCCCCGGACCTCCCGCCGGTGAAGCGGCGGCGCCGGTGGCGGCGGCGACCTCGGGCTCCCCGCCCCAGCCCTCCCAAGACCTGAAAGAAAATCAGCCCAGCGGTATCCGGGGGAGGGCCGGGGGGCAGAACTCATACCATTTACCGTTTCATGTGCAACAAACGTTTAATACCAGGTTGCGGTCATTGGACAATTTTTGTAGCCGCAGGCTTTAGACTGCGCCTGCACAGGCTGGAAAGCCTGTGCATACTGAATCAGACTTTTTTTGTTCATTGACAAAGATTCGACTTATAACCACACGACTTAACCAATGTTTCCCCCCCTCACCCCGGCCCTCTCCCCCCGCTGTGGGGAGAGGGAGTATAAAACGGCTGTAGCTTTATCCCCTCTCCCCAGATGGGCATTGGCGCTAACTTAAGAAAAAACCAGTTTACATCATAACATACCGATTTTACTTAAAATCCCCCTAAATCCCACTTTTCCAAAGGGGGACTTCGGGTCACCGACTGCTCATTCCCCCCTTTGGCAAAGGGGGGTAAGGGTGGATTTATCTTGACTGTTCAACAGGTTACCCTTGGCATACCACTGCTTGCTTAAGTTAGCGCCAATGCCCCCGATGGGGGAGAGGGTTAGGGTGAGGGGGAAGAAAAGGGCTTGCCACCTGAACTTCATGAATTCGTTGGCCAACAGGGATCAGGTCGATTTTCCGTTTGGTGGCGGCCCTAAGGCCGCGATGTGCCACCAGATTGCTATGATCCGGCGGCGGGCGGAGCCCGCCCTGCATCTCGTGGTTCCCAAAACCCAAAAACCTGATGCCTGACACCCAAGACCCGGAACCCGCTTTTCTTCTCGTTCCCAAGGTCTTGCCAGGGAATGCAATTTTGCCTCCGGACTCTGTCGGGGGGACCTTAAGGCCCCTCCGCCTTGATCCCATCTTCTGCAGCGGACCACCGGCCAAGCGGAGCTTGGCGGGCAAGCCGGTTCCCAAGCAGAGCTTGGGAACCAGAAAAAACTCTAAAACCTAAAACCTGATGGAATCGTAAAAAGTAAAAAAGGCCGTACTATCTCCAAAAGGTGGCTCTCGCTGCCATTGATAACTGATTGATTTGCCTCATTAACCCCCTCTCCCCCTTGGGGGAGAGGGCTGGGGTGAAGGGGTGAATGGACTTTTTACGAGGCCATCAAACCCTAAACCCTAAACCCTAAAACCTAAAACCTAAAACCCAGAACCCAGAACCCAGAACCCCCTCCTACTCCTCCTCCAACCTCGGAAAGAGGGGTGGGGCCTTTTGCAGGGCGCCGCCGGGGCGCAGCCGGCCCCAGACCGCCGCCCGGGGCAGGGGGTGCTCCCACAGGGCCTCCCCCAATCCCAACTGCTGGCTCATCTTGAGAGAGCTCCCCGGCATCACCGGCCGCAGCAGCGCGGCCAGGAAACGTAGGCCCTCCAGGAGGTGGTAGAGCACCGTGTCCAGTCTTTGGGCCGCACCCGGGTCCTTGGCCAGCTCCCAGGGGGCGGCGGCTACGATGTAGCGGTTCAGGAGATTGACCAGTTCCCACAGCCTTCCCAGGGCCCGGGGGAACTCCAGGGCCGGGAAGAGCCGCAGGAAATCGGCGGCCGCGGCCGCGGCGGCTTCGGTCACCTCCCGGTCCAGAGCCTGGGGGACACCCGGCGCGGGGATGACGCCTTTGCGGTATTTGAAGGCCATGCCCAGGCTGCGGGCGAAGAGGTTCCCCAGGTCGTTGGCCAGGTCGGCGTTAATGCGCAGCCGCAGGGCGTCTTCGCTGAAGGTGGCGTCCAGCCCGAAGACCATCTCCCGCAGGAAGAAATAGCGCACCTGGTCCAGACCGTACAGTTCCACCAGGGCCCGGGGCTCCACCACGTTGCCCAGGCTTTTGGACATCTTGCCCGCGGCCATCTGCCAGTAGCCGTGCACATTCAGGTGCTGAAACGGGGGGATGCCCGCAGCGTGGAGCATGATGGGCCAGTAGATGGCGTGCGGCTTTAAGATGTCCTTGGCGATGAGATGTTGCGCCGACGGCCAGAAACGGGCGTAGTCGGGCCCGTCGGGGTAGCCCAGACCCGTGACGTAGTTGAGCAGGGCGTCAAACCAGACGTAGGCCACGTAACGCTCGTCGAAGGGGAGAGAGATGCCCCACTCCAGGCGACGGCGGGGTCGGGAGATGCACAGGTCCTCCAGAGGCTCTCTCAGAAAACCCAGCACCTCGTTCTTGTAGCGCTCCGGGCGGATCCAGTCCGGGTGGGCCTCGATGCGGCCCACCAGCCAGTCCTGGTAGCGGCTCATGCGGAAGAAGTAGTTTTCTTCCTTGATGAAGGTGGGCTCCACCTGGTGGTCCGGGCAGCGGCCGTTTTCCAGCTCCCGCTCCAGGTAGAAGCGTTCGCAGCCGAAGCAATAGTGCCCGCCGTAGTCGCCGAAGTAGATGTCCCCGGTGTCGTGCAGGCGGCTCAGAATCGACTGGACCACCCGGATATGTTCCGGCGAAGTGGTGCGCACGAAGCAGTCATAGGTGATGCTCAGATCATCCCAGGTGCGGCGGAAACTGTCGCTGATGCGGTCCGCGAATTCCCGGACCGGCAGCCCGGCCTTGGCCGCGGCCTCCTGGACCTTGTCGCCGTGCTCGTCGGTGCCGGTCTGGAAGCGGGTCTGTTCGCCGGTGAGGCGGTGAAACCAGCTCAGGGCGTCGGCCACCACCGTGGTGTAAGCATGGCCCAGGTGGGGCTCCGCGTTGACGTAATAGATGGGGGTGGTGATATAGAAGGTCATGGCTGTGGTTCGGCTTCAGGGCACCTCTCCGTGCGGGCGGGGGCGCGGTGCTATTTCCCTTCCAGGGCCTGGAGGTTGGTCAGGGCCTTCTCCAGGAGTGCCTTGTCCGTGGTGGGATGGCCCACCTTCAGGAAGTGGCGGTAGGCCGCCGCGGCTTCCTGGGTTCGCCCCAGGCGCTCCAGGGCCTGGGCCTTGTTGTAGTAGGCCCGGGCAAACTGGGGCTGGGCCGCCAGCACCCGCTCGAAATCCTTAAGGGCCTTGTCGAGGTCGCCCAGCAGGAGATAGGCCAGCCCGCGGTTGTGCACCACTTCCGGGACGTCGGTCTTGAGCTCCAGGGCCCGGTCGAAGTCTTTGACGGCCTCGGCGGGCTTGTCCAGGTCCAGGTAGAGGTTGCCCCGGTTATAAAAAATCTGCCAGTCTTTGGGGTGGAATTCCAGGGCCTTGGTGTAATCGGCCAGGGCCTGGTGCAGCTTGCCCAGGCGGCTTAAGGCCAGGGCCCGGTTGTAATAAGCTTCGGCGGCTTCCGGGGCCAGGTCCAGGGCCTCGGTGAAATCGGCCACCGCCTCCTCCACCTGCCCCATTTTCAGGTAGGCGATGCCCCGGTTGATGTAAGCCTCCACCAGCTCCGGGTCTGCCTCCAGGGCCTTGGTGAAGCGCTCCGCGGCCTCTTTGAACTTCCCTTCCTGAAGCAGGGCGACTCCCTGCTTGAACAAAGCCTTGGCCTGGTCCTGGCCCGCCGCCGGGGCCGCCGCCACACACAGCGCGGCCAGGAGCATGATTGCCGAAAAAATCTTGCGGTAGTTTCTGGTCATGGTCCTCTCATCTGGAGATGGAGTAGTTTTGGAAATGTTTATTCGGCCTGGGTTCCCAGTTGGACCTGGGAACCAGAACCGGCGACGGGCTCCGCCCGCCGCCCGGCTGCTCATGATTTACGGCTGGACCAAGGGCTCAGGTGCCGCTGCAGGGGAAGTTTCTGGCGGCGAAAAGAACGAAAAGAACCACCGGCGAGACGCCGGTGCCACCGCGCCTTCGCGGCTCCCGGTATCGTCGTCCCACCGAGAACAAAACCCCGAAACCCGACACCCAACCCGTGCAAGCTGCAAGCTATACACGGCGACATAAATGATTGCGGATTATTAATCTCTGCGTTCTCTGCGTCTTTGCGAGAAAAAAAGGTTTCTCGCAAAGGCGCAAAGGCCGCAAAGAATGTCAATCGCGGTTAATGAGTGTTCATCCGGAAAGTCGTTTTTTTCCCTTCCCCTTGATGGGCATAAGCGCTAACTTAAGCGCTTGCAAAATATGGTTAAGCTATTATAATCGTCACCCAAGGAGGTGGCGATGAAAAAATTGATTTTTCCAAGACATGCGGATGATTGGCAATTTCTTCTCACCTTTT
>VGSQ01000040.1 GCA_016874975.1 Deltaproteobacteria bacterium | reverse complement strand
TTCTGGTTTTTTCAACAAGAATTTATCTGTATCTTATTGATTTGGCAAAGTAATTGTATCATTTTTCGGTTTGGTTCCGGCCTCCAGGCCGGGATGTGCCACCAAAGACAAAGGCGGCGGGCAGGGAGGCCCGCACCGGCCTTTTCATGTGTCGCGGCTGGTCCGAAGGCGAATGGCGGGATGCGCTTCGCTTTCCCGCCCTACAGACCCGCCCGGCTCGCAAAAGCAACCTCAAACCTGCGGCTGCCATGATTGGTCCAATGATTGCATCATGATGTGAGACCCTGCCTGCAAAAATTGCGCCTGCTCGTCGGGGGCCGACGATGCGCCTTTTTCCTTGGCAGGGGGACGGCCATTCGTTATCCTGAAGCCACCCTTCAGGCAAAAATTTCCGGTAAGGAGGGGGACATGACTGCCATCCTGCTGGGTATCTTCATCGCCGTGGCCATCCTGGTGTTCGGGCGCAACCTCCCCTGGTTGCAGAATTTCCGCTGGTTTCTGGCCATTCCGGTGCTGCTGGTGTTTTTCCTTTTCTCCATGGTCAAGATCGTCTCGCCGGGTTACGTGGGGGTGCTCATCCTGTTCGGCAAGATCCACGGCACCATCACCGAGGGCCTTCATCTGGTCAACCCTCTGGTCACCATGGAAATCATGAGCGTGCGCACCCAGGAAATCATGGAACGGGCGGAGGTGCCCTCCCAGGAAGGGCTGAACGTGGGTCTGGAAGTCTCCTGCCTGTACCATCTCCTCCCCCAGGAAGCGGCCCGGGTATATCAACAGATCGGCCCCCGGTATCAGGAAGTGGTGGTCAAGCCCCAATTTCGGGCCGCCATCCGGGGCGTCACCGTCAGGCATGAAGCCCGGGCCCTCTACACTTCCGGCCGCGAGCTGGTGGCCAGCGAGATCTTCAAAGACCTCTCCGGAGACTTGAAGGCCCGGGGCATCATGGTGGAATCCATTCTGCTGCGCCGCATGCAGCTGCCCAAGGCCATTGAGGATGCCATCAACGCCAAGCTGGCCGCCGACCAGGAGGCCCAGCGCATGCGCTTCATCCTGGATAAGGAGAAACTGGAAGCCGACCGCAAACGCATCGAGGCCCAGGGCATCCAGGATTTCCAGCGCATCGTCTCTTTGGGCATCTCCGACCATTACCTGCGCTGGAAGGGCATCGAAGCCACGGAGCAGTTGGCCAAATCCAATAATGCCAAAATCGTCATCATCGGCGGCCGCGACGGTCTGCCTCTGATCCTGAACACCGGACCGGAAGGGACGCAGCGCTAGGGCGGGAAAAACCGTGAGATGAGGGTAACTTGAAGGTATCATTGATGAAGGCGGGCCCCAGCCCGGGTCCGCCCACGGTCCGGGGTCCGGCCGGCCGCAGACGGGGGCGGCCCTGGGTTCCGCCTTGGCGAGGAACTGCCATGAAGTGCGTCGATCGGCTCCGCCCTTGGCTGACGATGGTGCTCCTGGCCCATCTGGCCGCCTGCGGACCCTTTCCCGGCCCGCCGCCGCCTCTCACCGTCGCCGCCGCCCGGCAAACCCTGGAGGAGTGGAACCCCGTTTACGTTAAGGTGGTGGAATTCTACGGGCTGCATTATCCGGGACAGGGCGAGGTCCGCCTGGCCTACGCCGCCATCATCAACCCCACCCAAGCCCAGCCCAAGCCGCTGGTCTACGAGGCCCGGTTTCAGCTCCTGACCCGGCCCGACGGCAGAAGACAGTGGTTTCTCACCAGCCTCATCACCCACAGCGCCGGCCTGAGCCGCCGCCAGGGATGGGACAACATCCTCGTGCCGGTGAAGGGCGAGGGGGCCAAGCCGGGCTCCTGACCTCTCTCACATCCCCCGGCTCGACTCCCGGATGGCCTGGTCCATTTCCTCCTCCAGGGCCGGGGGGAGGCCTTCGATCTTCACCCGCAAGAATCCCCGCACGATGGTGGAGACGGCCTCCTCCTCGTCCAGTCCCCGGGCCATGAGATACTCGATCTCCTCCTGGGCGATGCGGCCCACTGCGGCTTCGTGGGACATGTCCACCCCGGCCAGTTGCCCCTCCAGTTCGGGGATGGCGGAGAGGACCCCCCGCTCGGCCAGGATCAGCCCCCGGCACTCCAGGTGGGCCTTGATGCCCGGCGCCTTCCCCAAAAGGTGCCCTCGGTTGATGCACACCCCGCCGGTGCTGACGCTGCGGGCGATGACTTCGGCCCGGGTCCGGGGGGCGTCGAGCACCACCCGGCCGCCCACGTCCAGCGTGGAGCCGGGGTGGGCGATGATGATGGAATTGAGGCGGGTCACCGCCCCCTCTCCGGCCAGGGTCACGGTGGGGTACATCTGCACCGTGCCCACCGGCCGCAACATCAGGTAATTGGAAATGAAGCGCCCCCCCTCCTCCACCAGCACGCCGGTGCGGGGCCGCACGTGAATGTCTTCGGCCCAGAGGTGCACCATGGTGAAGGTCAGGCTGGCCCCGGCGCGCACATAGAATTCGGACACGCCGATATGCAGGCCGGACCGCACCCCGGGGTGGGTGGTGCAGCCGGTGATGACGTGCAGGCTGGCCCCGGGCTCCACCACCACCAGGTTGTGCACGTGCTGGGCGAACCGGTCGGTGCGCAAATAGAGGCAGGATTCCACCGGCCGGGGCGCCTTGACCCCCGGCAGGGCCCGGATGTAGTAACCGTTGTCCAGCTCCAGCTCCGCCCGGGCGGTGTATTTGTCCGCGTCCACCGGCACCAGCCGCCAGAGGAGCTCCCGGGCCAGGGGCTGCTCCTCCAGAGCCTGGCCGATGGGCAGCACCTCCAGCCCCGCCTGGTTGGCCTGGCAGTGCATCACCCGGGCGTCGGCCTGGAAAAAGGTGCCGGCATGGTCCTCGTCGGTGAGTTCGATGCCCGCGGTGAGCAGCCGCCCCCGCTCCTCCGGGGAAAATTCCCGGAACTGCGGATCATACTCCCAGTCCCCGCCCTGACGGGAAAAACCCTCCAGGTCCAGGTCCGGCCCCAGGGGGGCCCGCTTGTCCCGGCTCTGCGCCGCCCGCTCCTTTATCTCCGACATCGGGCGCACTCCTCGTAACCAAATTTTTTAATGTCATTGAGCAGTTCCCGGGGGTGCCCGTGACAGCAGAGCCGCCCGTTGCCCAGGATATAGGCCTGGTCGGCGTTGATGTAGTCCATGATGAAACCGGTGTGGGTGATGATGAGCCCCGACTTCTCCCGGTTCTGGCGGCGGCGTTCCTTCTGCAGCAGCCGGCCGATGATTTCACCCACCACCTCCAGGTTCTCCAGGTCCACCCCGGACTCGGGCTCATCCAGCAGCACCATGGAGGGGTTTTGGGCCAGAAGTTGCAACAGTTCGGAGCGCTTGATCTCCCCGCCGGAGAAGCCGTAGTTGACCTCCCGGTCCAGAAAGTCCGTGAAGTTATACAATCCTGCCAGCACCTCGGGGGTGACCTGCCCGCCGCTGCAGGCCCGGAGGATGTCGGCGGTCTTGACGCCCCGGATGGTGGGCGGGCGCTGAAAAGACATCCCCAGCCCCAGTCGGGCCCGTTCATAGGTGGGGAGATGGGTGATGTCCTCGCCCCGAAACAAAATTCTCCCCTGCTTCACCTGGTAGCGGGCAAAACCCATGACCGCCATGAGCAGGCTGGATTTTCCCGAACCGTTCTTGCCGAAGAGGATGTGGGTCTCTCCCTGGGGGATGCGCAGGTTCAGGCCGGTGAGGATTTCCCGGTCGTCGATGGCCACCCACAGATCTTCCACCGTCAACATGTCCATTTTGATCTCGCTCCACCACAAAAAAAGCCCCCAAAGCAGGCTTTGAGGGCTGATGCGCGCATCGGTCCGGGCCAACCGTGCAAGGCCCAGACCCCAATCATACGGGCCGGTTTACTGCACTTCGGCCGGAACCGGCATAGGGGCAATCTTGGGGGCCAGCTTCTGGTACCGCATACCAAAGGCCCGCGTTTCAAACGCCTTGGGGTTGAAGGCCTTGGTCAGCTCAATCTCTTCGGGGGTCAGGATGCGCACGATGCCATAGGGGTCCACAATGGCAAACCGTTCGCCCTTGGCCAGGCAAGATGCAACCGTCTCTTCCCCCTTGAGGTCCTGTTTGGAAACGCACAGAAGTTTCTGGGCCATGGCCCCGGGGGCGATGAGCATTACAGCCACCACAGCCAGGATCAGCCCCACCATCAATTTCGACCGCATACCTTCCTCCTCCTCTCAAAAAGTTAGTACCCGGCTTTCCCCCCTCAAGCGGAGAATATGAGAAAAAGCCGCACCTTCACCTATTGATAAATAGTATAAGAGCCTCCTCTTGAAAGTCAACTCAATTGTTTTTCCTCAATTTAAAAAAACTTGCCGCCATCAACGCCGGCCGTCCGTTTTCCGAACGCCGGCGGGTCGCCCTTCTTGTTTCTGCACCCCGGTCTCTCCGGGTCCCCCGCGCCGTCTTTTTTCTTGACGAGATAAACTTTCTCGTTCTATAAAACACGGAGGGAGGGATTTGCCGCTGTTTGTTGATTTTCTCACAAAGTCTGGATAAAATAATGTTCAGGTAAATTGGGATATAAGGTGGAACCTATGGCATCGCACAAGCCAGGAAGACAACCGGTGGGCGCGGTGATGGTGGTGGGCGGCGGCATCGCCGGGATGCAGGCCGCTTTGGATCTGGCCAATGCCGGATATTACGTCTATCTCGTGGAGGAGAAGACAGCCATTGGTGGGGTCATGGCCCAGTTGGACAAGACCTTTCCCACCAATGACTGCGCCATGTGAATTATCTCGCCCAAGCTGGTCGAGGTCGGCCGGCACATTAACATTGAGATTCTGGCCCCTGCCAAGGTGGTGGGCATCGGCGGGGAGCCGGGCCATTTTTCGGTCAAAGTGCTCGAAATGGCGCGCTACATCGACATGCAGAAATGCATCTCTTGTGGTATCTGCGCCGAGAAGTGCCCCAAAAAGGTGCCCGATGAGTATAACCAGGGCTTGGCCAAGCGCAAGTCGGCTTACCTGTCCTATGCCCAGGCGGTGCCTCCCAAGTACGCCATTGAGCGGGAGACCTGCCTGTATTTCAAGAAGGGCGGCAAGTGCAAGGCGTGCGAAAAATTCTGTCCCACCCAGGCGGTGGATTTCTCCCAGACCGATGTGGAGAAAGACATCAGCGTGGGGGCCGTGATTCTGTCGCCGGGCTTCAAGCCCTATGATCCGAGTCAGTACACGGCCTACCATTACGCCAAGCTCCCCAACGTCATTACCAGCATGGAACTGGAGCGTTTCCTGGCCGCGGCCGGGCCGACCCAGGGCCACCTGGTGCGGCCGTCGGACCACAAGGAGCCGGAGCGCATCGCCTGGCTCCAGTGCGTCGGTTCCCGGGACGTGCATCACTGCGACCACAGTTACTGTTCCGCGGTGTGCTGCATGTACGCCATCAAAGAGGCCATCATCGCCAAGGAGCACAGCCACGGCCCCCTGGACGCGGCCATCTTTTTCATGGACATGCGCACCCACGGCAAAGAGTTTGAAAAGTACTACTGGCGGGCCCGGGATGAGTTCGGGGTGCGCTTCATCCGTTCCCGGGTGCACACCGTGGACCCGGTGCCCGGCACCGACGACGTGGCCATCCGCTATCTCACCGAAGACGGGGAGTTGCGCACCGAAGAGTTCGACCTGGTGGTGCTCTCCGTGGGGCTGGAGACCTCCCCGGGCATCCTGGAACTGGGCAAAACCCTGGGCATCGCCATCACCCCGGACCTGTTCGCCCAGACCAGTTCCTTCACCCCGGTGACCACCAGCAAGCCAGGCATCTTTGTGTGCGGCGCTTTCCAGGGGCCCAAGGACATTCCCCAGTCGGTGATGGAGGCTTCCGCCGCGGCCGGCGCCGCCAGTGAACTGCTGGCTCCCGCCCGCTTTGCCCTGGCCAGGAAGAAGCCCGTCTTTGCGGAGCACGACGTCTCCCAGGAAGAACCCCGGGTAGGCGTCTTTGTCTGCCACTGCGGCATCAATATCGCCAGCGTGGTGGACGTGGAGGCCGTGCGTGATTATTCCACCACCCTGCCCCACGTCGCCTTTGTGGAAAACAGCCTCTTTGCCTGCTCCCAGGACACCCAGGAACTCATCAAGGAGCGCATCCGGGAGCATAAGCTGAACCGCATCGTGGTGGCTTCCTGCACACCCCGCACCCACGAACCCACCTTCCAGGAGACCATCAAGGAAGCGGGTCTGAACAAATACCTCTTTCATATGGCCAACATCCGGGACCAGGGCTCCTGGGTGCACATGAACGAGCCGGCCGCGGCCACGCAGCGGGCCAAGGACCAGGTGCGCATGGCGGTGGCCTCGGTGGCCCTGCAGCCGCCCCTCAAGGAATTCGATCTCCCCATCACGAAAGCCGGCCTGGTGGTCGGCGGCGGCGTCGCCGGTCTGGAGGCGGCCCTGGGCCTGGCGGACCAGGGCTACCAGGTGCACGTGGTGGAGAAGAAGGACTTCCTGGGCGGCCATGCCCGCAAGCTCAACCACGCCTGGACCGGAGAACCCATCCAGCCTTACCTGGACGACCTGGTTAAACGGGTGCAGAACCACCCCAAGGTGGAGGTGCATCTGGACGCCGCGATCACCAACGTGAAGGGCTTTGTGGGGAATTTCGTCTCCACCGTCACCACTTCCGGTCGGGATACGGAAATTCCTCATGGGGCCGCCATCATCGCCATCGGCGGACACTCCTACAAACCCCAGGAATATTTCTACGGGCAGAATCCCCGGGTGATGCTGTCGCTGGAAATGGATATGGCCCTGCGGGAAAAGAACCCCCTGGTGACGGACGCCCAGAGTGCGGTCTTCATTCAGTGCGTGGGCTCCCGCATCCCCGAACGGCCTTACTGCAGCCGGGTGTGCTGCACCCACTCCGTGGAAAACGCCCTCCAGCTCAAAGAGCTCAACCCGGACATGGACGTCTTCATCCTTTACCGGGACATGCGCACCTACGGCACCCGGGAGAACCTTTATAAGGAGGCCCGGGAAAAGGGCGTCATGTTCATCCGCTTCAGCGTCGATGACGTCCCCAAAGTGGAACAGACCGCGGACGGACGCCTGACCGTCACCGTGCGGGACCACGTTTTGGGCCGGCCGGTGACCCTGGAGGCCGATATTCTGGGTCTGGCCAGCGCCATCATCGTCAAGGACCAGTTGGACCTGGCCCAGTTGTTCAAGGTCCCCCTGACCAACGACGGCTTCTTCCTGGAAGCCCATATGAAACTCCGGCCCGTGGATTTCGCCACGGACGGCGTCTTCGTGGCCGGTTTGGCTCACTACCCCAAGCCCATGGATGAATCCATCGCCCAGGCCAAAGCTGCGGCGGCCCGGGCGGCCGTAGTGCTGTCCCAGGAATCCATCCGGGCCGGGGGCGTGGTGGCCGAAGTGGACGCCTCCACCTGCGTGGGCTGCCAGGCCTGCGTGGGGGTCTGCCCCTTCGGGGCCATCACTTTCCTGGAAGACCAAAAGGTCTGCGAGGTCAATCAGGCTCTCTGCAAGGGCTGCGGCACCTGTGCGGCCAACTGCCCCTCGGAGTGCATCACGCTCTTCGGCTTCAGCCACAAGCAGCTCTACACCCAGGTGGATGAGGCCCTGGCCGAACTGGAAGTCGAGATGGAAGAGGCCGCAGGGGCCTGATTTCCGGATATCAGCGACAGAGGATGGACACTATGGCCGAGCAAGAGTTCCAACCGAAAATCATCGGGTTTTTTTGCAACTGGTGCACCTATGCCGGAGCCGACCTGGCGGGAGTGACCCGCCTGCAGTATCCCCCCAACATCCGGGTGATCCGGGTCATGTGCTCCGGCACGGTCTCCCCGCACCATGTCCTGCGGGCCTTCCAGAAGGGGGCGGACGGCGTGCTCATCGGCGGCTGCCACATCGGCGACTGCCATTATCTGCGGGGCAACTACATGACCATCAAGCGCATGCGCTTTTTGCAGGACCTGTTGAAATTCACCGGATTCGAAGCGGACCGCTTGCACCTGGAGTGGATCTCCGCCGCCGAAGGCCCCAAACTGGCCCAAACGGTAACTGCTTTTACCAATAAAATCAAGAGCATGGGGCCATCTCCCCTCAAGCGGCTGACCGCCAAGGCGGCCTGAGGCGGAGATCCTGCCACCTTCTCTGGATAAGTCCGGGAGATTTTCTCATAATTAAGGATGAACCCATGGACAAGATTCGGAAAAAAGTCAAAAGTCTGTTAACCGAGGGGAAGGTCGCCGGTTACCTGGGCTATATCCTGCGGGAGGGCCACCCTCTGCCGCATCTGTTCACCCGAGACCATCTTGCCGAACTGGAGCAGGCCGTGGTGCCGCCGGGGGACGCCCGCTATCCCCTGGACAAAATCCTGCAAGCCCTAGCCCGACGCTATCCCGAGGACACCTTCACCATCCAGGTCCGGGGGTGCGATGAACGGGGGTTGAACGAGCTGTACAAATGGGGCCAGCTGGACCCCGACAAGGTGGTCCTGGTGGGGGTGGCCTGCCCCCAGGAGCAGGCGGATTACTGCGAATGCCCGGGACCTTACCCCTCCGTGGTGGATTACGGGGAAAAATGCAACCCCGTGCCCCAAAGCCGGCGGGTCGCCCGGATAGACTCTCTGGGCCAGGAGGCCGCCTTCCAGGAATGGCTGGGACATTTTGCCCGCTGCGTCAAGTGCTACGGCTGCCGGGATGTCTGCCCCATGTGCTTCTGCAAGGAATGCGGCCTGGAACACCCTGAATTGATGAGCATCGGCAAGGTGCCCCCGGACACCATTTTCCAGTTGGTCCGGGCCATTCACATGGCGGGCCGCTGCATCGACTGCGGGCTGTGCGAAGAGGCCTGTCCGGCGGACATTCCCCTGCGGGTGCTCTACAAGAAGGGCAACCTGCTGGTCAAAGAGTTGTTCGACTACGACACCGGCTCCCTGGGCACCGGCCTGTCGCCCTGGAAATCCCTCGGCGATGAGGTCACCCTGGAGACCAAGCCGCTCTAGGACCGACCCAAAGACTGCCTCAGGCATCAGGCACAGGCGGGCTGCGGCCCGCCTTTTTCTTTGGCGTCCGGCCCGGCCACCCCCCCCGCCCCCGGCCCCCCGGGGCGGCGGACCCGCGGTCCTCCACCGCCGCGGCAAGGAAGGATGGTCCTCCGGGGGCTCGCCGGAATTTTCCAGAAGATGACTTTTCCGGCGCAATTTGTGCTATGATGATAACTGTTAGAGGTAATTGCAAAACTCGGCCGGGGCGCCCTTTCCTCACGGTGAGCCCGGCGACGGAACCGGCCGGGCGCACGGTTGACTCTCAGGAAGTTCCCCCAAGTCGCAAGGGGCTTCGGGACCCGGACGGCAGGACAGACTGAGGAGCCTCACCCTTGAGAAAGCAGTTTTTCCTCTCCAACCTGCAGATGAAGGTCATGCTGCTTTTCGTCGCCATTGCTCTGGCCCCCCTGGGCATTGCGGGCGCGTTCGCCATCAAGACCACCGAAGGGCTCATCTTGAGCATGGTCAGGAACCAGATTGAACACGTCGCGGTGGACAAGGCCAATTTATTGGAGCGGTGGATTTCCGAGCGGAAGGCCGACCTCGAGGTCATCGCCGGCTCCTCTATCCTGAGATCGCTGGATCGGGAACAGATCATCCCCTACCTGAAGCTGGTGCGAGACCGATACAAGGTCTACCGTGAGCTTTTCATCGTCTCCCGTGACGGTGGCATCGTCTCTGACAGCCCGCCTCCGGCTTCCATTATCCTCTCGCCGCCGGATTGGTTCAAGGAGTCCTTGGCCGGCAAACCCTACATGTCCGAAATAGACTTCGACCCGGAGCAGAAGGAGTCGTTTTTCCGGATCTCGACGCCCTTGTTTGACGAGTCGGGGGCGGTCCAGGGGGCCGTGTGCGCCGTGGTGGGCACCAACGTCATCCTGGCCCTGGTCTTGCGCCTCTCCCTGGGTGAGACGGGGGAATGTTATCTCGTCAACCGGGAGGGCACCTTTCTGGCCCACAAAGAGCCCCATCGCATCCTCAAGGAGAACATCGCCCAGTCGGAGAGCTTCAAGAACATCTTCAGCACCGGCAAGCCCAAAGCCACCTACATTGATTATCGGGGCATCGAAGTCATGGGAGCCTCGGCCAAAGTGGGCGAAACCGACTGGGCGCTGGTGGTGGAACAGGATAAGGATGAGGCCTTCGGCGGGGCCTACCGGCTGAAGCGCTATATTTACTTCGTGGCGGCCCTCTCTGCGGGCGGCGCCCTGGTCCTGGCCTGGCTTTTGTCCCATTACCTGGTCAGCCCGATTCGCAAGCTGAGCCTGGCCGCCGACCATCTGGCCCGGGGGGAATTCACCCCGGCCGCTTTCCAAAGCAATCGGGCTGATGAGATCGGCGCGCTCTACCATGCCTTCGGAGACATGGCGCGACAACTACAGGACCGGCAGGAAAAGCTGGAGCAGCGGGTGGTCCTGAAAGAGTCGGAGCTGGAGGAAACGGGGGTGCGATTGAAAGAGATTCAACAAGCCGCCCTGCGCTCCCAGCAAATGGCTTCCCTGGGGCGGCTGGCCTCGGGGGTGGCCCATGAAATCAGGACGCCTCTCACCTCCCTCAAATTGTTTTTGGAATCCGTGGAGAGCGACCTGGAAATCTCGCCCGAGCATTGGGAGGATTTCCAGGTCGCCATGGGCCAGATCAAACGGATGGAGGCCACCATCAACCGTTTCCTGGATTTTGTGCGGCCTCAGGAGCCCCTTTTTTCCCGGATCGAGGTGGGCCGACTGCTCGAGGATGCTCTCCTGGTGATCGGGCCCAGGGCAAGGCAGCAGGAGACCATCCTCCAAAAAGCCATCGCCGGCGGCCTGCCCAGGATCAAGGGGGACAGGAAACTGCTGGAAGAGGCGCTCTTGAACCTGATGGTGAATGCCCTGGAAGCCATGACCCATCGGGGCACCCTGATGGTTGCCGCCGGCCTGGAAACGGTGCCGGGGGTGGACGGCGGCCGCCGGTGGGTCCGCTTTGATGTCAGAGACACCGGGCCGGGCATACCGGAAGAACTGCTCGCCCGGCTTTCCGAGCCGTTTTTCACCACCAAGGCCACCGGCGCCGGGCTGGGGCTGTCCATAGTCTACGGCACCGTCCAGAAGCACGGCGGCAAGGTGCTGGTGCACAGCATCGTGGGCGAGGGGACGATGTTTTCGCTCCTCATCCCCACCGACGCGGAACCGGTGATGGGAAAAGATGGAAAAGGTACTGATAGTTGACGATGATGAAGGCCTGATTCACTTTTTACACCGCTTTTTCACCAGGCAGGGCTACGGCGTGCAGGCCTGCAGCAGCGGTCAGGAAGCTCTGGAGAAGATGGCCGGCGAGCAGTTCGATCTGATCCTGCTCGACTACAAGATGCCCGGCTTAAACGGCCTGGATACCCTGAGAGAAGTCCGCCGTTCCCAAGTGAAAACCCCCGTCATCATCATGACCGCCTACGGCACCACGGACACGGCTATCGAAGCCATGAAGCTGGGGGCGTACGACTACCTGCTCAAACCCTTTGACCGGGAAGAGTTGCGGCGCATCACCGCCGACGCCCTGGAAGTGAACCGCCTCATGAAGGAGGAAGTCCGTTTCCCCGGCCACCTCGGTCGGCCCCCCGCCCCGCCGAAAGGGGCCATCAGGATCGTCGGCAGCCACCGCCGCATGCAGGAGGTCTACAAGCTCATCGGTCAAATCGCCGGGAAAGACGTGACCGTGCTCATTATGGGGGAAAGCGGCACCGGGAAAGAGTTGGTGGCCCGGGCCATCTACCACCACAGTCACCGGAAAGACAAACCGTTTCTGGCCGTCAATTGCGCCGCCATTCCGGAGACCTTGTTGGAGAGCGAACTGTTCGGCTACGAGCGGGGGGCCTTCTCCGGTGCGGAGCGCACCCACCTGGGGAAGTTCGAAAGATGTCAGGACGGCACGCTTTTCTTTGATGAGATCGGGGATATGTCCCTGGCGACCCAGGCCAAGGTGTTGCGGGTGCTGCAATACGGCGAATTTGAGCGGCTCGGCGGCAAAGAGAGCCTGAACGTCCATGTCAGGATTATCGCCGCCACCAACAAGAATCTGGAAAGGGAGGTGGAACGGGGGCGCTTTCGCGAAGACCTTTACTGGCGCCTCAAGGTTATCTCCATTCAACTGCCGCCCTTAAGGGAACGGCCGGAGGACATCCCGCTCCTGGCGGAGTATTTCGTCCAACGCTTCAGCGAGGAATATCAAACCCCCATCCGCTATGTCGCCCCTGCGGCCATTCAGAAGCTGACAGCCCATTCCTGGCCGGGCAATGTCCGGGAGCTGGAAAATTGCCTGAGACGAGCGGTGCTGTTGTCTCTGGGGGATGTCATCCTGGAGGAGCACCTGAAACTCGGGTCCGAACTGCCGGAGGCGGACGGGGCAACGCCGGAGCAGCTTCTGGCCCACATCGACCACAAACTGGACGCCCTCATCCCCCATATCCTGCGCTTCGCCGTCGGGAAAATGCATGCCAATGTCATCGACCTGGTGGAAAAGACGCTCATTGCCAAGGTTTTGCGGCAATGCGGCTACAACCAGGTCAAAGCCGCCCGGATGCTGGGCATCAGCCGCAACACCTTGCGCCACCGCATGAAAAAGTTCCGATTCCCTGCCGCCGCCGAGGCGCCCGAGGCTCTGGTTCCGGAGAGAAGGGAGACCGGCTGACGGCCTGCGGTCTTCCGGCGCCGACGCGGTGATGAGGTCGGCGCCGGCTGCTGTTATTGCACCATTGCTGTGCAAATTCTGCACAGTCCCGCCACAGCCTCGTTTCTGAGGCCTGCACCTGCCATGTCCCGCCGCAGAATCACCTCCCGGTGGTTTAAAGATCATCATCCAGCCGTCAGCCAGGTGCGGCCGGCCGCGTCCCTGCAAGACTGATTGGCTAATATCATTAATATGTTAGCCAGACAGAGGGGGCAGGGGGGCTCCCTGGCACGCCTGTTGCTTCTTCGGACTCTGAGAGCAATTTCACAAACCGCCATCCATGAGCCTGGGGCTCTCTCCAAAAGGATGAAGAGCCGCAGTGGCGCAGGATGTTAACTTTTTTCTGGTTCCCAAGCTCATGCTTGGGAACCGGTTGTCCGCCAAGCTCCGCTTGGCCTGGGGACTGCCGCAACAGGTGAGGCCAAGACGGAGGAGCCGGGAGGTCCCCAAGCAGAGCTTGGGGGGAAATTGACGTTCCCGAGCAGGAGCTTGGGAGCGAGAGGGATGCGCCCTCCGGCCCTCTCTCCCACGAAAATCTTTCCAGACACTCGCCCTGTTGCAGGCAAAAGGCTGCGCCGATGACAAAGGTCCTCAAAAAAGCGGCCCGCCCACGGCAAACCGAGGAGGATCTCGCCCGGGGGGAAATTGACCGCGTCAACGCCAGGCTGCGCCATTTCCGGGGAGTGGCCGTGCACGTCATGGACGACGCCCTGGGGATTTGGAGGGACCTTTGGGAGGCCTGTCAGGACCTCCGCTCCTGGGAGGAGATTCTGGACGACGCCCCCGAGCCTGAAGGCCGCATTCCTGCGGGCGGATGGACCGACTTCCGGGAGAAACTGCATCTTCTGGGGACTTATCTGGATTATGCGAAGCGGCTCTGTGAAGGTTCCCTGGAAAAATAACATCCGAGCGAAAGAGAGGTAGAGAGATGTCTGAAAAACTCAGACTCGTTACCCGCGACACACCGCCCGAAGAGTCCGCCGTTCTCTCCTCCGAAGAAAAGTTGAGGCTTTTCCGAAAGGTTGCCGGCAGTCTGCTGCAGGACGCCCAAGGCACCTGGGCCGATATCTGGCAGGAGTTGATGGGCACGGTGACCAACGGCGTCGTCATTCTTCCCGATGCCTCACAGGGACCCAAGTGCGGCTGGGCGGAGTTCCTGGAGAAGTTGTGGCTGCTGAAGCACTATCTTGACTACACCAAGAGGTTTGTGGAAGGCAAAGCCTAGCCGGGCGACGCGCCGCTGAGCCGCTGCACCGCAAAAACCGAGGCCTTGGCCGCCAAGGTTGATATTTTCTCCGGAGTTGGGGGACAGAAAAAATGACTGACGACAGCAACAACCATAATCCCTACTTTGTTGCCCAGAAGCAAATCAAGGCCTGCGCCGACATCCTGGAGCTGGAAGCCAGCGCCCGGGAGGTGCTCCTGCGTCCCATGCGGGAATTCCATGTAAACTTCCCGGTGCGCATGGACGACGGCACCATCAAGGTTTTCGAGGGTTTCCGGGTGCAGTACAACGACGCCAAGGGGCCGACCAAGGGGGGAATCCGTTTCCACCCCGACGAAACCATCGACACCGTGCGGGCTCTGGCGGCCTGGATGACCTGGAAGTGCTCCCTCCTGGATCTGCCCCTCGGCGGCGGCAAGGGCGGCGTGGTCTGCAACCCCAAGGAATTGTCCCAGCAGGAACTGGAGCGCATCAGCCGCGCCTACATCAAGGCCATCGGCCAGTTTATCAGCCCCACCAAGGACATTCCGGCGCCGGACGTTTACACCAATCCGCAGATCATGGCCTGGATGATGGATGAGTATTCCTCCATCGTGGGCAACAACCAGTTCGGGGTGATTACCGGCAAACCCCTGCCCCTGGGAGGCTCCCCCGGACGGGCCGACGCCACCGCCCGAGGGGGCATGTTTACACTGCGGGAGGCCGCCCGGGAGATCGGCCTTGATCTGAGCAAAGCCACCATGGCCATCCAGGGCTATGGCAATGCCGGGTGTTACGCCGCCCACCTGGCGGAATCCATGTTCGGCAGCAAAATTGTGGCCGTGTGCGATTCAAGAGGCGCGGTGGGCTGCAAGGACGGCATCTGCGTCCCCAAACTCACCCATCACAAGCAGACTTATTTCTTCGTCGCCGGTTGCGAGGGCACTGAAGACGTGAGCGATCAATCCCTGATGGAAATGGACGTGGATGTGCTGGTGCTGGCCGCACTGGAGGGCGTGCTCACCGAAAAGAACGCCGACCGGGTCAAGGCCAGGATCATCGTGGAGCTGGCCAATGGTCCCACCACCCCCGAGGCGGACGACATTCTGTTCCGGAAAGGGATACACGTTATTCCTGATTTTCTCTGCAACGCCGGCGGCGTGACGGTCTCGTATTTTGAGATGGTGCAAAACGCCTATATGTACTATTGGAAAGAAAAAGAAGTGCACGAAAAGCTGGATGCCAAGATGACCCGGGCTTATCATGAGGTGTCGGACACCGCCAAGAGATTCGACATCAACATGCGCCAGGCCGCCTATGTGGTGGCCGTCGAGCGGGTCGTGGAAGCCATGAAGCTGCGAGGCTGGATTTAGCGCCGGCAGGGGCGCCGGTGTCCCGGCAGGGCGTTGACAAAGGCCTTGCCGGGGAGGCCCCCCCGGCGCTCCCGGCTCCGTCCTGTTCGGCCGGGAGGCCCTTCAGTTGGACACCATCCCTGACCACGATAACGGGAGAACCTCCAAGGATGGAGTAAGGCGCCGATCTCAACCCATCGCCAGCGGCATTCCGGCCTTGGACGAAATCCTGCAAGGGCTTCGCCTGGGGGACAACGTCGTCTGGCAGGTCGACGGGCGGGACAGCTACCGCAAAGCCGCGCTTCCCTTTGTCAGGCAGGCCCTGCAGGACCGACGCACCATCGTCTATGTGAGCTTTGTCCCGCATGCCCGCATTCTTGAACCGCTCTCCGGCTATCTCACCACCGAAGTCGACCCGCGTCACGGCTTTGATGCGTTCAGCGCCCAGGTCAACAAGGTCATCGACGAGCAGGGCAAGGGGGTCTTCTATGTCTTTGACAACCTGTCCGCCCTGGTCGCCGACTGGGCCACCGATGAGCTCCTGGCCAACTTCTTCCGGCTGACCTGTCCCTATCTCCGGGAACAGGAGACGGTGGCCTACTTTGCCCTGACCCGGGGACAACACTCCCACCGCGCCGTCGCCCGCATCCGGGACACCACCCAGGTGCTGATCGATTTTTATCACGTCGGCGACCGGCTTTATATTCATCCCCTCAAGGTGTGGGACCGCTACTCCTCGCAGATGTTTTTGCCGCACCTGTTCTCCAACGGGTTTCTGACCCCGGTGTCCGTGAGCGGCGACGCGTCCGCCATTTCCCGGACCGCCAGCAAAAGCCCCCTGACAGTCAAGGCGGATTCCATCGCTCCCTGGGACAGCGTCTATCGCAAACTGGCCCAGTATGACGAGGCCGAACTGAGGTTTTTGGAGAACACCCCGGAGATCCAGGCCCTCAGGCAGGAGCTGTCCCGGATGATTATCGGCGGTCATCCGGAATTCCAGCGTCTGGCGGATAAGTACCTGAGTCTCGGCGACCTGCTGAACATCAGAAACCGCCTGATCGGTTCCGGGCGCATCGGCGGCAAGGCTGCGGGCATGCTGCTGGCCCGGAGAATACTTCTCCAGGAGCCCGGCGGCATCGACTTCTCCCAGGTGCTGGAGGAACACGACTCCTTTTTCATCGGCTCAGACGTGTTCTTCACCTTCCTGGTGAATAACGACCTGTTCCGCTTGCGTCTCCGTTTGACCAGAAATTCACAGATTTCCCTGGAAGAGTTCGAAAAGGTGGAGGAGCGTTTTCTGGCCGGCGGGTTCCCCGAGGAGATCATGGAGCAATTCCAGGACCTCCTGGATTACTTCGGTCAGGCGCCCATCATCGTCAGGTCCAGCAGCCTGCTGGAAGACGGCTTCGGCAATTCCTTTGCCGGGAAGTACCGGAGCGAATTCTGCGCCAACCAGGGAGGCCCGGAAGAGCGCATGGCTGCTTTCCTCCGGGCGGTGAAGCTGGTCTATGCCAGCGCCGTGAATCCGGACGCCCTCTCCTACCGGCGTCAGCGCGGCCTGGGCGAATCGGATGAACAGATGGCCATCCTGGTGCAGCGCGTTTCCGGCATGCGCTACCGGCACTACTTTTTCCCCCCGTTGGCCGGGGTGGCCTTCTCCCACAACCTCTACCGGTGGACCGATCGCATCGACCCCAGCCACGGCATCATTCGCCTGGTGTTCGGACTGGGAACCCGGGCCGTCAACCGGGTGGACGGCGATTATCCCAGGATGATCGCCCTCAGCCACCCCCAGCTGCGCCCGGAGGTCGGCTCCAAGTTGGCCGCTTACTCCCAGCGCCACATGGACCTCCTGGACCTGGTGGAAAACGACCTGGCCGTCCGACCGGTGTCCCGCGTGCTGGCGGAGGCGGATTTTCCCAATCTGTCCCTCTTTTTCTCCTTCATGGAGGAAGGCTATCTCCGGGAACCCAGGGGAGGGCGTCTCGCCGGCCTCAAAAACGCCATCCTGACCTTCAACCAACTTGTGGCCCGCACTGATCTTGTCAAGATCATGCGGGTGCTGCTGGGAAAACTCGAAGCAGCCTACGGTTATCCCATCGACACGGAATTCACCGCTTTTGTGGATGCCGCGGGCAAGGTCACGGTCAACCTGGTGCAATGCCGGCCCATGAAGCTGCCGGGGGTGACAGAGATCGCCGGCCTGCCGGACGACATCCCGCGGGACCGCGTCTTGTTCCGCGCCGGACGGACGATTTCCGGAGGGGTGGTGCACAACATCCGGCACATTATCTACCTGGACCCGCAATCTTACGACAAAAAGGCCTCCCCCGCCGTCAAGCAGGAGATGGGGCGGGTCGTCGGCGAGCTCAACCGGCATCCGGAAATCGTCCGCCTGACCCTCATGATGATGGGTCCCGGCCGCTGGGGCAGCTCCAACATCGCCCTGGGCGTGAATACCTCCTACGCGGATATCAACCATACCTCGGTTCTGGTGGAAATTGCCCGGGAGGAGGCGGGCCACGTCCCTGATGTCTCCTACGGCACCCATTTCTTCCTGGACCTGGTGGAATCCCGCATCATCTACCTGCCTCTGTATCCCGATGATCCCCGGGCCGACTTCAACCGGGAATTCTTCATGGAGTCGACCAACATCCTCAGCCGCCTCCTGTCGGGCGCCGGGAGGTTCGAGGAATTCATCAAAGTGATAGATGTCCCTGCCGTCGCCAAGGGAAAATGGGCCCATGTGGTGGCCGACCCGCAGCGGGAGAAGGCTCTGTGCTTTCTCGGTGAACCGTGCATCGCCTGACCGGGCAACTGCCTGGTAGCACATCGTTTTCCGGTGGCGCCGACCGCCGCGGGGGTGCGCACCCGGAGCTTCGGGCGCTGGGGAAAGGGTTGCCGAGGCCTGGCCGGACATCTGCTCCCCGCGGTCCGGTCCCGGACCGGTCACCCCCGGGCAGGGGGCCGCGGGCCACCGGCTCCCTGGCCTTCCTCTTGCCTTTTTCCCGGCGGTCGGGTAGAAACATCCCATGAAGGTCGTTTTCATCTTATTCCTGCGCCTGTTCGGCTCTCTGGTGGCGGCCAGGCTTTTCCTGCTGGCCGCAGGCTGGTCCGGCCGGGACTGGCTCATCGGCCTCACCCTGGCCTTGACGGCCAATCTCTACCTCTTCGACTTCCTGGAGTGGCGCGGCAGGTGGGTCGTGCGCCGCCGCCGGGAGAACCTGGACGCCTCGCCCCCTGCACCCGGCGGGGAGGAGCGGGCGACCAGGTAGGAGGCGTGAAAGGCCTTTCTTAAAAATAGGAGGCCCGCTGAAAGCCTTGATTTACGGGCCTTTCAGAGAATGGAGGATCACCCGTTGCCCCCTGTTTGAACCCAACCTGCTCCCACTCCCGGCCCCACTACCGACCCCAATGGTGATGGCGCCGAGCCTATGCCTGCCCTGACCAAGATTTCTATCGGTGTTGTATAACATATTAATATCATAGCAAAATATTATTGCAGGTGCGAATAGTGGCAAGGTATCTTTTGTCAGCAGGGAAAACTTCTTTCTTTTTTAGTTTTGGGGGTATGCACTTGACTCAAGTGACCCCAATATGTAGTATGCGGGTATGGAAGATTACCCGCGGACTATAATGGAGTTTGAAAGTAAATTTGCCAGCGAAAGGTCCTGAATAGATTACCTAATCGCACTTCGGTGGCCTGAAGGTTTTTTGTGCCCGGCTTGTAAGACAGCCACTACTTGGCGAAACGCTCGTGGATTGTTGCATTGCAAGGAATTTGGTCTCAGTTGACCCATTGCCAGGGCAAAAAAAACCTCTCTTCCGAATCTTTTATAACACTAGATATAGTATGTACTTGAGTGAAATGCATACCCCCATTTAACTATTAATTATCTTCTAAACTGATAATCTCCGGGAGCACACCGGGTCGTCATCAGAAAAGCAGTTTTTCGGTGCCGGACAGGTGCGGTCCCGGATGGAGTTATGATACATTTTCGGTCAGACGGGCTCATTTCAATCAGAAAGGAAGTTCAGACATGAAAGGTAAAACGCTGCCAATCTCGATTTCGGGCATGATCGTGCTGCTGCTTTTCTTCTTTTCGGTCCACACCGCCGGGGCTCAAACCGCCGAACACCAATGGGGGAAAATCGGCTTCCAGGTTCCCCTGGCCTTTTCCAGCCCCAAGGAGATCGGCATGGACGCGGCGGCCATGCAGCATCCACCGGAGAGCCCCCCGGGCAAGGGACAGATGGAGATCACCCTGGTGGGCGTGTCCAAGGGGTTGCAGGAAAGCCTGGAGAATAAGGACGAAGAAATCCGCAAGTATGTCAAGGGGACCTTCCTCGGCTCGGTGGAGCCGGCCACCAGGAAGACGGAACGGACCTTCCTAGGAAAGAAGGTCGTCGGTGAAGGGCAAACCCTCAGCATCCCCCGGAAAGGGGAACTGGAATTTTATCTGGTGCCGCTGTCCGACGGAGATAAGGTGGCCGTGGCTTTCTTCTGGGACCCCGCCTTCCCCAAAGAAAAGGTGGACAGCGTGATCGCCAAGGTGGCGGAGTCGTTGAAGGAAATAAAGGGGAAGTGAGGCCCGGAACCCGGTTGTCAGGGCTTTTGCCGGCCAGGCGAGGTGCAGGACCGGCAAGTGCGGAGTCCCTGCCCCATCATTCAGGACAACCGGCCATGGAGTCTTGAAATTTAGTTGGGGGGCAGGGGTCTTGACACCCCTGGCCCCTACCTCACATCCCCTCCCCCAACTTCTTTGGGGAAGCTTCGGCCTGGGTCAGTCGGGCCTGAAAGTTCCGCAGGGTTTGCACCACGCTCCCTCTCCCGAGGGTGGCGGCGGGTAGGGACGGCCGCCAAGTCCTAACCTCATCACAAAAACTGCAATCCACAGGCAAGCTTGGGGGAACCGGTTTGCCTTTATATTTTTCAGAATTCATAGTAATGTATTTCATTGGGATGCTGTGAGGACGCCATATAGCCTGTATGGAATCTACCGGGGAAAAAATGAAATTCAGACTTTCCCGCCATGCGCAACAGGAATTGAAACGGCGGGCTATTCCGGAAAAAATGCTGGAATCAGTCATTCAGAATCCCCAACAAGTCATTGATCAACCGGATGGCAAGAAGGTCTACCAATCGCAAATTGATTTCGGGGGTGGTAAAATATTCTTGCTGCGTGCCGTAGTGGCGGAATTGACGGGCTCTGCCTTAGTGGTTACCGTCTACCGGACCAGAATGATCGGCAAATATTGGAGGATGCCATGAAGGTGACTTATGACCCGGAAGTCGACGTGCTTCGCATTCTCTTCAGCAATGCCCCTATCGAGGAGTCGGATGAGGACAAGCCGGGAATAATTATCGACTACGATAAAGATGGCAACATCGTGGGAATGGAGATTTTGGATGCTTCCAAGCGGATGGATAATCCCCGGGCAGTGGATTATGCGGTGATGGGGTGATGATTTCAGAAGGCAAATATGGACAGGTCAAATAAGCTGAGGAAGCTTTACCAAGAAAATTTCCAACGTCTCCGCTGCGGTTCAAATGTATTTCCAAAGGTTATTCCAAGGAGATTTTTAGAAAATACCTTGAACTCAGAAATAATAACAAAGCCATGGAATATGCTAAGGGTTACATAACCCCTTACTTTTACAAGCCTCTGCAAAGATGGTTTTGTCATCTATTAATGTATATTACGAAAAAATTCAATGCTCAACAGTACAATATAGAAATTGGTAATCTATGGTTTATTTACTCTGGGGTCTTTAAATTTCAACTAGTTCCAAAGCGGCTCTGGAGTACGAGGAGTTAAGGAGTATGATCCCGATCGCGTCCTCCTGCATCTTACTGAGCCGGAGTAAACTTCCCCAGAATCTCCTGCAGAACGTCCTGGAATTGGTCCAGATCACTCGTCACTATGTGCCAATGTTCCATCACTTTGCCCTTCAGGTTCACCAGCTTGTCGGCGTCCAGTTCATAGTCATAGGCATGCCGGAAAACATGGCGAAATCCCCGCAATTCATCGATGAGGGTGTGGCTCCGGGGCGAAAGGAGAGCCGGTCTAATGCCCGGGATGTCAAGGGTCATACGCTTCAGCAGTTCCCGGTGGTAGCGCCCGGGATCTTCCACCCGGTTTTCAAAGGCTCGGGCCACAGCCTTAAAGAGGTCTTCCATGGCGCTGTACAAATTGTGGAGCAGGTATCCGAGATGACTGGATTTTTCTCTGGTAACCGGTTCCGTGGCCTTGATCTCGGTGAGCAGGCGCTCCATGGTTTTCACCTGACTGGCCAGGTAAGCTGACAGAATCGCCAGGTTCGGATGCATCATATCACCCTCCAGCCCCGCTCCCGGATAGTTTCGGCGAAGCGGCAGCGCTCCAGTTCGATGAGGTCCACCTGCCGGTCCAACAATTCCTCCAGTTCCACCATGACCCGGAAATAGTCCTCCTCCAGGCCCTCCACGGCGATGTCCACGTCGGAAAAGGCGTAAAAATGCCCCTCCCGCAGCACCGAGCCGGTGAGGTAGGCGGCCGCCACCCGCTTGCCCGCAAAATATGCCGGCAGGCGGGCCAGGGCCCGGGTGAGGACCTCCTGGCGCTCCCGCTCCCGGCGACGCGCTTCCTCTTCCAGGGCTTGTTCCCACCGCGAGGTGTCGAAGGGTCGGGAGGGGGGGTTTGCCATGGCCGCACCGGTGGCTTTTCTCCGATGGGGAGATTATAATGGAAAAGCTGCAAAATTTCTAACGGCATAAAGATTGCAGACCTCTTATGATGATGATGACACCCATGCCCAACGTCACCGCCGTCCTGCTGGCCGCGGGCCAGGGAACCCGGATGAAATCGTCCCACCCCAAGGTGCTGCACGAAATCCTGGGGCGGCCCATGATCGCCTACCTCGTCGATGCTCTCAAATCGAGAGGCATGGCCGACATCCTGGCGGTGGTCGGCTATCAGGCTGAGAAAGTCCAGGCCGCCCTGGCGCCGTACGGCCTCAGATTCGTCCTCCAGGAGCCCCAGCAGGGCACCGGCCACGCGGTGCAGGTGGCCCTGCCCGCGGCGCCCCCGGAAACCGAAACCGTCATGGTGCTGTGCGGCGACGTGCCCCTGATTTCCGGAGAGAGCATCGACAATCTCTATCAATTGCACCAACAATCGGGGGCCGCAGTCACCGTGCAGACCGTGGAGCTGCCCGACGGGGCCCACTACGGCCGGGTGGTGCGGGATGACACCGGTCAGGTGCGGGACGTGGTCCAGGTCAAGGACGCGGCCCACCGCCCGGACATCCTGGCCATCCGGGAGATCAACACCGGGGCCTACTGCTTCGACGCGGCCTTTTTGCGACAGGCCTTGAGCGAACTTACCGTCAGCCCGGTCACCGGCGAAATCTACCTCACCGACATGATCGCCCTGGCCCGCCGGCACGGCCGGGGCGTGGAGGCGCTGCTGGACCCCGACTGGGAAAATCTCCTGGGCATCAACAGCCGCCGGGAGCTGGCCCAGGCCACCCGCGTGCTCAGGCGCCGCATCAACGAGGCGCATATGGCCGCGGGCGTCACCCTCATGGACCCGGAGGCCACCTTCATCGGCCCCTTGGTCACCATCGGCCGGGACACGGTGATCTATCCCAACGTCTTTCTGGAAGGTGAGACCAGCATCGGCGAGAACTGCCGTCTGGAACCCCAGGTCCTCATCCGGGACTCCCACCTGGCCGACGGCGTCATCGTCAAAATGGGGAGCGTCATCGAAGGCAGCCGCATCGGCCCCGGGGCCGACGTGGGCCCCATGGCGCGCCTCCGGCCCGGCAGCGAGCTCAAGTCCCGGGTGCATATCGGCAACTTCGTGGAGGTGAAAAAATCGGTGCTGCACGAAGGCGTCAAAGCCGGGCACCTCACCTATCTGGGCGACGCGGAGGTGGGGGCCGGCGTCAACGTGGGCGCGGGCACCATCACCTGCAACTACGACGGCGTGCAGAAACACCGCACCGTCATTGAGGACGGCGCCTTCATCGGCAGCAACACGGCGCTGGTGGCCCCGGTGACCGTGGGCGAGGGCGCTTATATCGGGGCCGGCTCCACCATCACCGAAGACGTGCCCTCCGGCAAACTGGCCATCGCCCGGGGGCGGCAGGTCATCCTCACCAGGAAGAAACAGCCCGGAGCACCGGATTGAAAAGTAAGGGGGCGGGGAGGTGTGGGGGCCGCTGCCCCCGCCCCTTTCTGCATCAAACTTTATCTGAAAACAGCTTTACAGAGGTCGGCTTTCAGCCAAAAAATTTAGGGCGGGCTCCGTTCGCCGCTTTTGAGGTTTATGTCCTCTCTTCCTGAGTGGTCAAGCCGCTTTTGGGACCGGTTCAAGCTCCTGGGTCTGCAGGCCCTCTACACCTGGTCAGGCCTGCTGCAGTATCGGGCCAAAACAAAAGCCCCGGACCTGGCCCGGAGCGCCCCCCGGGACCAGGCCGCGCGGGCCGTCTTTTTACGCCTGATCCGCAAAAGGCAGGAAGAACTGGCCGACTTCCTGGGGGCCTATCACCACCACTGCCGGGAATGCGGCGGGGGGTGCTGCCGGGTTTTCCCCGTACCGCCTTTTAAGATTCACGATTATCTTATTTATGACCTTTTCCCTGAAAGGTGGGCCGGAATAACGAAACCGCCGCTGCGGGACCTGGTGTGCCTTTTCACGTGGTTGAATCCCGTCCTGGTGATCTGCCAACTGGGTCGATTTCCGGGCAACCGTGCGGAGGACCGGCAGGACCTTCACCCGAAACACGGTTTCCGGCCCGAACCTCCGTCCGCCTGTCGGTGTGCGGCCCTGGGGGAGCAGGGCTGCCTCCTGCCCTGGGGGGCCAGACCCGAAGGCTGCCTGCTGTTCAATTGCCGGCTGATCATGGATGACCTGTCGCCCGCGGCTTACCGGCGGTTTCTGTGGCTCATGGCCAGGTACTACGCCTTGCTGACCTGGGCCTTGTGGGTCAGGTGAGAGCAAAGGGAAAAGGGCAGGAACGTGCAGCGCCGCCGCCCCACGTCGGCCTGAACCCGGGGCGCCCGAGGGCGGGTGGCCCACACAAACTTCTCGTGACGCAACTTCGGCCGGGTTGAGGCGCCAGGCCCCCCGGTGGAGATGGAGGATACAAGCGAACATGTGCGGCATCATCGGCTATCTGGGCCCCCAGGAGGCCACGCCCATCATCCTGGACGGCCTCAAGCGCTTGGAATATCGCGGCTATGACTCCGCCGGTCTGGCGGTGCTGGGCCCCGACGGGCTGGCCATCCGGCGGGCCCTGGGGAAGTTGCGGGAACTGGACAAGCTGGTGGCCCAGGACCCACCCCAGGGGCGGACGGGCATCGGCCACACCCGCTGGGCCACCCACGGGCCCCCTTCCGAGAACAACGCCCATCCCCACCAGGTGGGCGACATCGCCGTGGTGCACAACGGCATCATTGAAAATTACCTGGAGCTCAAGGAAAAGCTGCTCCGGGAGGGCCACCGCTTCGCCTCCGAGACGGACACGGAGATCGTCTCCCACCTCATCGTCAAACACCTGTCCGCCGGGGCCGACTATCTGGCCGCAGTGCGCCACACCCTGCGGGAGATCCGGGGCTCCTACGCCCTGGTCCTGGTCAACGCCCGGGAACCCCGCATGCTGGTGGCGGCCCGCAAGGAGAGCCCCCTGATTTTGGGATTGGGGGACGGGGAATACTTCCTGGCCTCCGACATCCCCGCCATCCTGCCGTACACCCGCCGGGTCATTTTCCTGGAGGACCATGACCTGGTGGTGCTCCGGGACGGCGAATTCGGCATCTGGGACCGGGACGGCCGGACCTGCCGGCGGGCGGAGCACCAGATCACCTGGAGCCCGGCCATGGCCGAAAAGGCGGGCTATAAGCACTTCATGCAGAAGGAGATTTTCGAGCAGCCCCGGGCCCTCATCGACACCTTCCGCAGCCGCATCCTCCAGAACGAAGGGCAGGTGGTCCTCCCGGAAATCCCCTGGAACGACGCGGAATTGGGGGATATTGGCAAAATCTTCCTGGTGGCCTGCGGCACCTCCTTCCATGCGGCCATGGTGGGAAAACACCTGCTGGAGAGCCTCTGCCGCCTGCCGGTGGAGGTGGACCTGGGCTCCGAGTTCCGCTACCGGGACCCCCTGGTGGATGACCGCACGCTGCTTATCACCATCTCCCAGTCCGGGGAGACGGCGGACACCCGGGCGGGCCTCCAGGCAGGCAAGGAGCGGGGCGCCCGCACCCTGGGCATCGTCAACGCGGTGGGCTCCAGCATCGCCCGGGAGGCCGACGCCGTCTTCTACACCCACGCCGGACCGGAAATCGGGGTGGCCTCCACCAAGGCCTTCACCACCCAACTGGTGGCCCTGTATCTCATCGCCCTGTACCTGGCCCCGCGCCTGGGCCGTATGACGGCCGCGGAAGTGCGGGGGCGGCTGAACGAGTTGGTGAAGCTGCCCACCTGGGTGCAGGAGACCCTGGACCTGGATGCCCGCATCCGGGAGACCGCCCGGAGCTATATGCACGCCCACAATTTCCTCTACCTGGGGCGGGGGCTGCACTACCCCATCGCCCTGGAGGGGGCCTTGAAGCTCAAGGAAATCTCCTATATCCACGCCGAGGGGTACGCCGCGGGGGAGATGAAGCACGGCCCCATCGCCCTCATCGACCGGAACATGCCGGTGGTGGTGCTGGCGCCCCGTAGCCCGGTGCTGGAGAAGGTGCAGGGTAACCTGGAAGAGGTGGCCGCCCGGGGGGGCCGGCTCATCGCCCTCACCGAGGCGGACAATTATCAGGTGCAGGAGCGGGTGGAGAGCGTCATCCCGGTGCCGGCCGCGCCCCTGGACCTGTCCCCCATCGTCCTGGTGGCGCCGCTGCAACTGCTGGCCTACCACATCGCCGACCTGCGGGGCACCGACGTGGACCAACCCCGCAACCTGGCCAAAAGCGTGACGGTGGAGTGAAAAGGTGGTTGAGGGAGGG
>VGSQ01000039.1 GCA_016874975.1 Deltaproteobacteria bacterium | reverse complement strand
CAGATGGCGGCCAAATCCACCGCGCCACACCGCACCGCCGCTAGCCGTTCCACCCTCTCCTGCTGTTTCGGCATTTGGCGGGACTCATTCAGGGCCAGGCGCAAGCACCACCCCTGGATGACAAAATCCTTGAATTGCCTTATAATCTAGGAGTCCCCCGGCGCCGCCGCCGGGATGACCCGACCGCAGGGGTGCACAAGCCCTTACAGGATACCGTCGTTGCCCAAACAAAGCTCCTCCCTCCTGTTCGCCCCGCCCCAGCCTCTGGCGGCGCGGCTGCGGCCCCGGACCCTGGCCGAATTCGTGGGCCAGGAGCACCTGGTGGGTGAGGGGCGCATCCTCCGGCGGGCGCTCCGGGCCGGCCGCCTCTTTGCCTCCATGATTTTTTGGGGCCCGCCGGGGTCGGGCAAGACCACCCTGGCCCGCCTGGCGGCCGAGGCCCTGGAGTGCCGCTTTGTGAGCCTGAGCGCGGTGATGAGCGGCGTCGCCGATCTGCGGCGGGTGGTGGACGAGGCCCGCCGTCTGCAAACCGCCGGCGGCCGCACCGTGGTCCTCATCGACGAGATTCACCGCTTCAACAAGGCCCAACAGGACGCCCTGCTGCCCCACGTGGAGGAAGGCCTCCTCACCCTGATCGGCGCCACCACGGAAAATCCCTACTTCGAGATTATCGGCCCCCTCCTGTCCCGGGCCAAAATCTTTGTCTTTCACCCCTTGAGCGAGGCGGACCTGCTGGCCATCCTGGAGCGGGCCCTGAGCTCCCGGGACCTGGGTCTGGGCGGGTTGAACCTGCGGGTCACCCCCGAGGCCCTGGCCTATATGGCCCGCATGGCCGGCGGCGACGCCCGGCGCGCCCTCAACACCCTGGAGCTGGCCGTCCTGAGCACCGACCCCGACGCCCAGGGGGTCATTGCCACCGACCTCGACACGGTGCGGGAGTGCCTGCCCCGGCGGGACCTGCTTTATGACAAGAGAGGGGACGCCCACTACGACACCCTGAGCGCCTTCATCAAGAGCGTGCGCGGCTCCGACGTGGACGCGGCCCTCTACTGGCTGGCCCGCCTGGTCACCGCGGGGGAGGACCCCCGGCTCATCGTCCGCCGCCTCCTCATCCTGGCCGCCGAAGACATCGGCCTGGCCGATCCCCAGGGTCTGGTGCAGGCCGCGGCCGCGGCCCGGGCCCTGGAGTGGGTGGGGCTGCCCGAAGCCGAGTACCACCTGGCCCAGGCCACCATCTACCTGGCCCTGGCCCCCAAGAGCAATTCCACCCAGGCCTATTTCCGGGCCAAGGCGGCGCTTCAGGAGACGGGCCGGACCCAGGTTCCCACCCACCTCCAGGACCCCAGCCGGGACGGCCCGGCCCTGGGGCATGGCCGGGGCTACCGCTACCCCCACGATTTTCCCGAACATTACGTGGACCAGCAATATCTCCCCGACGGCCTGGAGGACCGGTCCTTCTATGAGCCCGGCCCCGAGGGGGCGGAGCCGGCCCTGGCGGCCCGCTGGCGGGAGCTCCGAAAAAAAGGTGGAGACTCCACCCCTCCCGCCTCTGGACAAGAAGCCTGAGGAGCATTATATTTAAGTCTGCGCATGGGGGAGCGCCGAGGGAAGGGGGTGCTTGAAGTGGGCCGCATCCTGGTGGCGGACTCGGAACCGCACATTCGGCTGCTCTGCCGGGAGGAATTGCAGGACGACGGCCACGAAGTTCAGGTGGCCGGCACCGGTGGGGATGTGGTGCGCCTGACTGATTCCTTCCATCCCGACGTGGTCATCCTGGAGGTCCTGTTGCCCGACATGTCCGGCGTGGAAGCAGGCCGCATGGTCAAGGGGACCCGTCGGGAGACCCGCATCATTTTTTATTCCCATGGCCTGCCGCCCCGGGATGTCACCATCTGGGGCGCCGACGCCTACGTCTTTAAATCGCCGGACCTGGACCGGCTTAAAGAGGTGGTGCGCAGCCTGGCCTGAGGAAGGTTTTTGGGGGGAGGAACGTGCCGGCGCGGTCCCGGTCCTCCCCCTCCGGTTTCCCTTCCAACCCGCCGCCGGGGCCGGAAGGTCGGGCCAAGGCCTGACCATCCGGCCTCACTATTGGAGCAGGGGACCAGTTTCGGGGACCACAGACCCCGGGCTCTGCAGACGCGACCATCACCCATGGCCCTGATGGAGATCAGCATCGTCCCGATCGGGACCGGCAGCACCAGCGTCGGCGATTATGTGGCCGAAATGATCCGGCACCTGCGCCGTCTGGGTTTGCCGTATCAGCTCACCGACATGGCCACCATCGTGGAGGGAGACCCCTCCCGGCTGCTGCAGGCGGCCCGGGAATTGCACGAATTGCCCTTCGCCCGGGGGGCGCAGCGGGTCGTCACCCGGCTGGTGATCGACGACCGCCGTGACAAAGAGGTCTCCCTGGGTGACAAAACCAAATCCGTCGACGCCCGTTTCCCCTGAACCATGGCCGGCAACCGCAAAGACTATTACCAGATCCTGGGAGTTTCCCGCAACGCCTCTGCCGAAGAGATTAAGAAGCAGTACCGGCAGTTGGCCCTCAAGTACCACCCCGACCGCAACCCCGGCGACAAGTCGGCCGAAGAGAAGTTCAAAGAAGCGGCCGAGGCTTACGAGGTGCTGCACGACCCGGAAAAGCGGCGGCTCTACGACACCTACGGCCACGAGGGGCTTTCCTCCACCGGCTTCTCCGGCTTCCGGGATTTCTCCGACATCTTCCGCTCTTTCGGCGACATCTTCGAAGACCTCTTCGGCTTCGGCGGCATGGGTGGGCGGGCCACTGCGGCCCAGGCCGGCAGCGACCTGCGCTACGACCTGACCCTGGATTTTCTGGAAGCCACCCTGGGGACTGAAGTGACCATCGAAGTCCCCCGGGTGATCGATTGCCGCACCTGCGGCGGCAGCGGCGCCAAGCCCGGCACCCAAAAAGTCCCCTGCACCCAGTGCGGCGGCCGGGGGGTGGTCACCCGCACCCACGGCATCTTCCAGATCACCACCACCTGCCCCCGCTGCCAGGGGATGCGGGAGTTCATCGCCGAGCCCTGCCCCTCCTGCCGTGGCGAGGGGCAGATCCGGGATAAGAAAAAACTCAAGGTGAAAATCCCGCCGGGAGTGGACCAGGGCACCCACCTGGTGATGGCCGGGGAGGGCAACGCCGGCCGCTTCGGCGGTCCCCCGGGAGATCTTTATGTCATCCTGAACGTGCGGGGCCACGAGAAGTTCCGCCGTGAGGGCCAGGACCTGCGCCTGGAGGCGCCCCTCTCCTTCACCCAGGCGGCCCTGGGGACCCGCCTCACCATCCCCACCCTCACCGGCTCCCGGGAGCTGGTCATCCCCCCGGGCACCCAACCGGGGGAGGTCATCCGCCTCCGGGGCGAGGGCGTCCCTTACCCCCGGGGCAGCCGCCGGGGCGACCTGCTGGTGGAGGTGCGGGTCACCATCCCCCGCAACTTGTCTCCCCGGCAGGAGGAACTCCTCCGGGAACTGGCCCGGGAGGAGGGAAACGACACCCAAACTTCCCGGCAGGACCTCAATACCGGCCAGGCCGGCCAATCCGAAGGGTTCCTGAAAAAGATCTGGAACGCCATCAAAAGCTTTGCCCCTTAACGGGAGGCTAAAGAGACGGCCCTTCGGCACTGCCAGGCGCCCACGTCAGAGATGCCTACCTCTTTTTAGGGCTGAAAGCTGCAAGCCGAAAGCTGAAACCTGGCCCAAACCTGCGTCATCCTTCCTGCGCCGGGTCTTGCCAAAATCATCCCCGATGTTTATAATACATTCACGGGGGCGTAACGGCTTCGACGTGGATAGAGAACGCTAAGTTGCATGCCGAGGTCCTGTCCGCTCGTAAAACGGGTAGGAAAACCACAACTGCCGACAACTACGGCTACGCTCTGGCCGCCTAAGGCCAGCGTCTGGGGCTTTTCGCCGGAAGAAAGCTTCAGGCGACGGAATTCCGGCGCATCCGTCGGGTAAGCCCGTGACCCGGCGGATTACCCCAAGGCGGGCTAGCCCTTAGGGATTCTGCCGGCGGAAGCCCGACAGGGCGAACTAAATACACCGGCTAAGCATGTAGACGCTTAGGGGGACTGTTTGCGGACGCGGGTTCGACTCCCGCCGCCTCCACCAATTTTTTTACAATTAAATTAAGCTAATAAGCTACAAAGTATATGTCCCCAAAGTGTCCCCGAGGCGCTTTGGGGACATTCAGTTTTAATCCCACCTCATAATACTTGCCCTCCGGGGCCGCCCCTCCCCTCAGCCCTTGCCAAGGCAGTTCCGTAGGGTGCGCACCGCGCACCATTAAAAAGGTCGGAATCATGCAGAGCGTTTTCAAAACTGCCGGCCCTTTCCCAAGACAAAGGGAGAATTTTGTAAGAGCCTCTCATAGATTTAGATTATTATTAATAAGAGCATCCAAAACTGTCTGATAAATGCTTCTTCTCCCGTGACAAGTAATTCGATATAAATTATTTTTTCTATCCTCGTAAAAAGCTACACCAGACAATATTTTATCCCTAACTACTGGTCCACCTTCTTTGGACTTCGCAATGTCAATTTGCAATGAGACCTCCACCACTAACCCCATTAAAACTTATTGGTCCTTTGTATGATTCACTTATTTCGATATCGAGATAGAGGTAATCAAATGCTCCCCTCACTTCCTCAGTCGGTATATTTACTTCTCCACATGCGCCCCGAAATACCATTACTGGTTTGAACATTCCTTGTTCAGGCAATTCTTCAGTCCATTCAACGGGCATCCCGCATAAGTACCAAATACCGGTTGAGAGAAAAGAGGGATTTTGTATTATTCTATTCCTTCGCTTTTCAAGATTATAAAATATTTTATTGTTATCCTCTATCCTATTTGCAGTTACTTCTGAGATAATCACAATGCCCAAATCAGGCCCTTCGGGTCCTTCAGAACCTTCAATGCCTCTGGCAATAGTGATTTTTCTAGAATCTTCCATATAAAATGAAAACCTATGCAGTATGGGCCTATACACTGAGGAGAGAGTCAGGCCAACTTCTCCTCTTGTTGGTAAATTATCCAATACATGGTCCGCTGTAAGTATAGCATGCTTTCCGCCTGCATAAACAAGAGTTCCAGAACCACCAAGATTTGCTGTTTCTCGATCTTGATTTCTTGAAAGGTTAACAAAACTAACCGAGAAATCGGCTATTTCCGGTGCACATTTTTCTATGAAATCTCTGTTAACTTCAATAGTATTAGAATTATCCATTTTTTCTCCGTAACCTGTGTAGCGCGGCATTGCCCACCGCAATCATTTCACCTCCGTCGATACACCTCCAGCCTATGCCCCACAGCGCTCACTTCTATTTTCTGCATGGCTTCGTCGATGGTGTAAAGCACCCGGCAAGCTCCCACCCTGAGGCGGTATCTCTCGCCACCCCATAGCTTTTTAGCCCCAGGGGGATGGGGATTGGCGCTCAGGGCCAGCAAACGCCTGATAATCTTTTGATGGACCTCCTGGGGCAAGGCCTGCAGGTCTTTCTCCGCCGACCGCTTCAGATATACTTCGTAAGGCATTCCTCGCCGTTATCCTTCTTGCTCGGCCAGATAGTCGGTCAAGGGGCGGGAAGGCTCGTCGCTCCTTTGTTCCATGAGCGCCACATCCAGCAAGTCCTCCATAAATTCACGGTCCTCCAGCAATCTCTGGACGATGAGGTGCTGCTCCTTCTTGGGCAAGCCTTTGAAGGCCAGCCAAAAGACTTCCGCCTTAGCTTCTTCGGGAACTATAGGCCTCACCTGCATATAGAAATATTCCTGATGCAATCATAACGGATCAAATGCTATCAGTCAAAAATTCTTGCGAGTTTTCAAAACTCACTTGGGAACGACAGGGAGTGCTAGAAACAGCTTGCAAGCGGAGACTTAAGGAGAGAAGGAAGGAAAACCTGGCCCGCAGCCGGTGGCGGGGGGACCGGACAATAAAAACGGGGAGGGGGACATGGTCCTCCTCCCTTAGACAATTTAAAAAGATTGACGGGGCGTGAGACGCACCCTGCGATGATGGCGCAGACAGGGAAGCCTGCGCCATTTAGAAATGGAACCTCGTTGTCAGCCGGCCTGGGCCTTGGGTTGGGCCGCCAGCCAGGCCTTGCGCTCCTGCTGTTTGGTGGGGCTGGGCCCCAGCTTGAAAGCCCGCTCCGTCATCTCCTGAGCAATGGCCACAAAGCGCGGCCCCTCGGAGGAGGAGAGGTTGAACATCTCCACCCGTTCCGGTTCGAGGCCCATCTGGGCGAAGTCCTTCTTCACCTTGGCCACGCGCTTCCGGGCCTGGATGTTGCCGGCCAGGTAATGGCATTCGCCCTCCAGGCAGCCGGCCACAAAGACCACGTCGGCCCCGCCTTCAAAGGCCTTGAGGAGGTGGAGGATATCCACCCGGCCGGTGCAGGGCATGAGGATGATCTTGATTTCCGGGGGGTACTGCAGCCGCATCGAACCTGCCAGGTCCGCCGCGCTGTATGCTCAGTACCGGCAGCAGAAACCGATGATCTTGGGAGTGAAGTCGGCAGTCATCCTTGCTCCTTTCCTCAACCGGCCGCCAAAGCCAGCTCCTGGGCGATGATCTGGAGGTCGGTGTAGTGTTTCAACTGAATGGCCTTGGCCGGGCATTCCGAGACGCAGACGCCGCAGCCCTGGCATTTGGCCGGGTCGATGTAGGCCGCATCCACCTGGTAGTCGATGACGGGCACGTTGAAGGGACAGGTGCGCACGCAGGTGAGGCAGACGGCGCACTTGTCCTGCTGCACTTCGGCCACCACGCCGCCCACTTTGACGGTGTCCTGGGCCAGGAAGGTGGCGGCCCGGCCCGCGGCGGCCTTGGCCTGGGCGATGGTCTCGTCAATGGGCTTGGGATAGTGGGCCAGGCCCGCCAGGAAGATGCCGTCGGAGGGGAAGTCCACCGGCCGCAGCTTGGCGTGGGCTTCGTTGAAGAACCCTTCGGCGTTGCGGGAGACCTTGAAGAGCTCGCCCAACTCCTCGGTGGGGTTGGGGAGCACGGCGCTGGCCAGGGTGAGCAGGTCGGGCTTCAGGACCACCGGCATCCCCAGGATGGGGTCGGTGACGGTGACCTGCAGGCTGCCGTCCGCGGCCTTGGCCACCTGGGGCTTGCCCTCCAGATCGAAGCGGATGAAGACCACGCCCAGTTCCCGGGCTTCCTTGTAGAGCAGCTCCTTGTCCCCGTAGGTGCGCATATCCCGATAGAGGATGAAGACGTCCAGGTCGGGGTTGAGCCTCTTGAGTTCGATGGCGCTTTCCACCGAATGGGTGCAGCACAGACGGCTGCAGTAGGGCCGGGCCGGCTCCCGGGAGCCCACGCACTGGATGAAGACGGCCTGTTTGGCGCCGGTCACCTTGGCGTCCCTGGCGGCGATGGCCTGGTCCAGTTCAAAGGCCAGCATCACCCGATCATCCTGCCCGTAGAGATACTCCTCCGGCTGGTGAGCCTTGCCGCCGGTGGCCATGATGGTGACGCCGTGCTCCAGGTCCTGGTCGCCCTGGGGGGTCTTCACGGTGGAGCGGAAGTTGCCCACAAAGCCGCTGGTTTCGGTGACCTGGGAGTTAAACATGAGCTGGATGTGGGGGTGGTTCTGGACGGCCTGGAGCAGGTCCTCCAGGTAGCCCCGGTAGTTGTAACCCCGGGAGCTGACCACCAGGTTCCAGGCGTTGCCGCCCAACTTGTCGGTGGCCTCCACCAGATTGACCTGGAAGCCCATGTCGCCCAGGGACCGGGCGGCTTCCATGCCGGCGACGCCGCCGCCGATGACCAGGGCGCTCTTGAAGACCGGGAACTCCATCTTGTGGAGGGGCTCCAGGTTGCGCAGCCGGGCCACCGCGCCCCGCACCAGGTCCTTGGCCTTCTCCAGGGCTTTCTCGGGCTCGTGCATGTGCACCCAGGAGTCCTGGTCCCGGATATTGGCCATTTCAAAGAGATAGGGGTTGAGGCCCGCCTGCTGGATGGTCTCCATGAACATGGGGGCGTGGGTGCGGGGGCTGCAGGAAGCCACCATGACCCGGTTGAGCCGGTGCTCCTCGATGACCTCCAGGATCTTGCCCTGGGTGTCCGCGGAACAGGTGAAGAGATTTTCGTCGGCGAAGACCACGTTGGGGAGAGTCTTGGTGTATTCCACCAGTTCGGGAATCTTGATGACGCCGCCGATATTGATGCCGCAGTTGCAGGCGAAGACGCCGATGCGGGGCTCTTCGCCGCTCACGTCCCGCTCCGGGGGCAGCGACGGCTTCTTGAGCTCCGTGCCCCGGGCGGCGGCCAACAGCTCCCCGGCCGCGGCCGCGGCCGCGGAGGCCTCCATGACGGACTGGGGAATGTCCTTGGGACCCTGGAAGACGCCGCAGACGTAGACGCCGGGCTTGTCGGTGGAGACGGGGGTGAAGGGCGAACTCCGGGCGAAGCGGGTGTCCTGATTCACCTCCACGCCCAGGGTCTTGGCCAGATTGAGGGCGTCCGGGGAGGACTCCAGTCCCACCGACAGGATGACCATGTCGAAATCTTCGGTGTGGACGGCGCCGTCTTCCCCCAGGAAGCGGAGAGAGACGCCGTCGGAACCGGGCACGGGGTCGATGCTGTGCACCCGGGAGCGGATGAAGCGGACGCCGTGCTCCTGTTCGGCCCGCCAGTAGTATTTTTCAAAGTCCTTGCCGTGGGTGCGCATGTCCATAAAGAAAATGGCGGTGTCCAGCGTATAGTCTTTGCAGTGCTCTTTGGCGATCACCGCCTGTTTGATGGCGTACATGCAGCACACCGCGGAACAGTAACTGTTGTCGCAGTGGTTCAGGTCCCGGGAGCCCACGCACTGGAGCCAGGCGATCTTTTTGGGCTCCATATGGTCGCTGGGCCGCACCAGGTGCCCGGCAAAGGGCCCGGAGGCGGAGAGGATGCGCTCGAACTCCAGGCTGGTGACCACACCGGGGAACTTGGAGTAGTGGTACGCGGCATACTTGGTGGGGTCGTAGGTCTGGAAGCCGGAGGCCAGCACCACCGCGCCCACCTCCAGTGTTTCTCGGACATCTTGCTGGGTGTAATCGATGGCCTCTGCCGGGCAGGACTTCTCGCAGGCGCGGCATTCACCGGTCAGGGCCTGGATACAAGAGGAGCGATCAATGGCCGGGGTGCTGGGCATGGCCTGGGGGTAGAGGCGGTAAATATTACCCCGGGTATCCAGGCAGGCGTTAAACTCGGAGAACTTCGGTTTGGGAGTCTTGCCGCTGATCTGGCCGACGTCTTTGATATGGCCGGTGGGACAGACAAACTGGCAAGCCCCGCAGGTGCGACAGGCCTGGGAAAATTCGCCAAAGGGCGTCATGACCTGGCGCTTGGCGCCTCGGCCCACAATGCCGATGGCCGCAGGCCCTTGCAACTCGGCGCACATCCGGGTGCATAAGCCGCAGAGGATGCAGTCATCCTTTCCTTTGATGAAGCTGGGTTCCTTCAGCCCCAACTCCCGGGCGATTTCGGCCAGAACCGGTACGTCCGGGCACTTGGACCAGAGGAGATCGATTACCATCCGGCGCCGTTTCAACACCAGTTCGGAGTCGGTGACCACCTGGATGCCTTCGCTCACCGGATAGGTACAGGAGGCGGTGCGGAAGGTGCGGTTGCCAGCGGTCACTTCCACGAGACACAGACGACATCCACCATAGGGTTTGATGGCCTCGTAGTAACAGAGGGTCGGGATTCTCACCCCGATCTTGCGGGCCGCTTCCAAAACGGTGGCGCCCTCGGGGACTTCTGCTACCTGATCATTGATGGTCAACTTAACCATGATGTACCTCTTTATTCCACAATGACGGCATCGAACTTGCAGGAATCAAAGCAGACACCGCACTTGATGCACTTTTCCTGGATAATCCGGTGGGCTTCCTTTTTGACCCCCTCCACTGCCTCCACCGGACACCTTTTTCGGCAAAGGGTGCAGCCGGTGCACTTGTCTTCATCCACGTGAAAGACGATGAGGGCCTTGCAGACCCTGGCCGGGCATTTTTTCGCCCAGATGTGGGCCTCATATTCTTCCCGGAAGTACTTGATGGTGGTCAGAACCGGGTTGGGCGCGGTCCCGCCCAGGCCGCAGAGGGAGGAGTCGATGATCATCTCCGAGAGGTCTTGCAGCTTCTCAATGTCCTCCTCTTCCCCTTTGCCGTCGGTGATGGCCTCCAACATCTCCATGAGCCGGAGCGTGCCCTCCCGGCAGGGAGTACACTTGCCGCAGGACTCGTCCTTGGTGAAGTCGATGAAGTATTTGGCCACGTCCACCATGCAGTCCCGATCGTCCATGACGATCATGCCGCCGGAACCCATGATGGAGCCCAGCGCCCCCAGGGACTCGTAGTCCACGGGGGTATCCAGGTATTGTTCCGGGATGCAGCCTCCCGAGGGGCCCCCCGTTTGCACCGCTTTGAAAGCCCGGTCTCCGGCGATGCCGCCGCCGATGTCGAAGATCATCTCCCGAAGGGTGATTCCCAGGGGAATCTCTACCAGCCCGGTGTTGTTGACCTTCCCCACCAAGGCGAAGACCGTGGTGCCTTTGCTTTTCTTGGTGCCAAACTTGGCGTACCACTTGGCCCCGCGCATGATAATGGGAGCGACGTGGGACCAGGTCTTGACGTTGTTGATATTGCTGGGTTTGCCCCACAGGCCGCTCTGGGCCGGGTATGGCGGACGGGGTCGGGGCTCCCCCACCTTGCCTTCAATGGAGGCGATGAGAGCTGTCTCTTCGCCGCAGACAAAGGCGCCGGCCCCTTCCCGGATCTCCACGCGGAAGGAGAAGTCGGTGCCAAAAATGTTATCGCCCAACAGCCCCAGCTTTTCCGCCTGGTTGATGGCTATTTCCAGGCGGTGGATAGCCAGGGGATACTCTGCCCGGCAGTAGATGTAACCTTCCCTGGCCCCCATGGCGTAGGCCCCGATGGCCATACCCTCGAGCATGGCGTGGGGATCGCCCTCCAGGATGCCCCGGTCCATGAAAGCCCCGGGGTCGCCTTCGTCGGCGTTGCAGATGACATATTTCATGTCCCCCGGAGCATTGCGACAGAACTCCCATTTGAGCCCGGTGGGAAAGCCGGCGCCGCCCCGGCCCCTGAGGCCGGAGGCCTTGACTTCCTCGATGACCTGCTCAGGAGTCATCTCTTTCAGCACCTTGTAGAGGGCCAGGTAGCCCCCCCGGGCGATGTACTCTTCAATGCGCTCGGGATGGATAAAACCGCAGTTGCGCAGGGCGATCTTCACCTGCTTCTTGAAAAACGGCACCTCCTCATAGGTGGGGATATCCCCGGGGAGGGCCGGCGGGTGGGGATTGGCGTAAGGGCGAATCTTCCCTTCGATGAGGAAATCTTCCTGGTCTATACGGCACAGGATGTTCTCGGCAAAGACTTCTCCGGTCTGGAGAGCTTCCACCAGGGCCTCGGCCTTCTCCGGAGTCACGCCCTCATAGGAGACCCGCACCTGCTTAGGGTAAATTACGTCAACCAACGGCTCCCGCTGGCAAAAGCCGATGCAGCCGGTCTTTTCCAGGACTGCGTCCAGCCCCAGTTCGGCAATCTTTTTCTCGAGAGCGGTGTACACCTTGTCGGCGCCGGCGGATATGCCGCAGGTGGCCATGCCCACCATGATCTTGATTTTATCGGGATAGGTCTGGGTCAGGCCCTGTCTTTTCAAATCCTCCAGTTGTGACAGAGTCGTGATCTTCATCCTGCCGCCTCCTCTTCTTCCTCAATGCCGTAAGACTCGACGTAGGATTTGAGAATGCGGGGAATCATATTGGGTGTCAGGCGCCCGAAGGTGTCATCCCCCACGCGCATGGCCGGAGCCAGGGCGCAGCAGCCGATGCACCGCACCAGCTCTAGAGAGAACATGAAGTCCTCGGTGGTCTGGCCATGCTTGATGCCCAATTCTCGTTCCAGGCGGTCCAGCAGGCGGGGAGCGCCTTTGACAAAACAGCCCGTGCCCATGCAAACGTTCACAATATATTTTCCCCGGGGGACCAGGCTGAAGGCATTATAAAAACTGGCCACCCGCAGAATCTCCGCCAAGGGGATTCTTAATTCATCCGCGACGTGTTCCAGGGCGCACCGGGGCAGCCAGTTGAACTGACGGTTGATATCCAGCAAGACGGGCAAGAGATTGCCGACTTTGTCCCGATGCCTGTTGATGATGGCGGTAACCGCGTCTTCATCCGTAGCCTTGGCGTAGGCCGTCCGAGCCATCCGTTCCATCTCGGGCATCTGGGGCTCATAGCGAATGGGGCAGGCTTCCAAGCAGGTGCCACAACCCGTGCACTTGCTCATGTCCACGCCCCGGGCCTTCTTGAGGACATCGACATGAAAATTCCCGGGCTCGCCCTGGATGCCTTCCACCTCCGTCAGGGTTAAGATGTCGATGTTCAGATGCCGGCCGCACTCCACCAGCTTGGGGGAGATGATGCACATGGAGCAGTCATTGGTGGGGAAGGTCTTGTCCAACTGGGCCATGACGCCGCCGATGGCCGACTTCTTCTCCACCAGGTGGACGTAAAAGCCGGCATTGGCCAGGTCCAGAGACGCCTGCACACCGGCGATGCCGGCGCCGACCACCATCACCTTGCCGACCGGTTTGTTCGCTTGGCCTCCGTTTCCCATACAGTCACCTTTCCAAGTTATTTCTATAAATTATCAGGCCAATGGTTTGTGAAAATACCCACTTGGCCATTGTAAAGAATGTTCTTTTTTAAGTCAACTAGGAAGTCCGGAAAGAATGTGGCAGGATGGGAGGGGATACAGAGAAAATTTCTCCCGGAAAACAGGAGGAGGCCTGGAAGGGGGATTTTTTGATTTATCAGGAATTATGGCAGGTTATCCGATAAAAGGCTGGACGGGCGAGGGAGGCGGGTTAGGAATGAGGGGACGGCGGGGGCAATTTTTCCCAACATTCGGGAGGCGGGGTGGGGACGGACCGGTTCAGGCCGGTTTCACACGCCGGGAATCGTTACCACGTGCTGATGGAAGGTCATGACCCTGGCGGTTTCCGAAAACGCCGCCAAAGGCAGCCGCAGACTTAAGCGTGCGCTCCAGGCTCGCGCCTGCCCGGAGCCGTCATCATCGGGGATGGCCCCGTCGGGGCCACGAGCATTTCATGACAGGAGCATGGGAACGAGGGTGAAAGGGGTATGGAGTGGCACCTGACACCTGGCACCTGACACCTGACACCTTAGCCCTCTCTCCCACCTCAAACTTTCCCGGGCAGGATTGAGAAAGTTCCTTTTTTCTGCGAAAATCAGAAAGCTGACCGCGGATTCGAACCATGATGGTGGGAGGGAGGGGCGGCAGCGGCGTCGTAGCCCAAGGCTCCCCTCCGGGAAAAGGCGTTGGGGGTGTTGGGTTACCCGAGTGAGGCCTGTCATGCTCAACCACGTTTCGGACACCACAGAACTCAGGCGCACACCCACTCCGGTGCGGGACCTGGTCTGCGGTTGGGGGAGCGCCATGCTCCTTCTCTGGCTGCTGGCCGCGGGCCTGGGTTGTCAGGCGGAGCGCCCCGAGTTGAGCAAGGGGGCCGCAGCCTTTAAGAAGCACGTCCACACCGTGCTGGCCGCCTTACAGGCCCCGCTGGCCTCGGCCCTAGTCAGCGGCGACGCGGCCCTCCTGGATCGTTCCCTGGAGAAGGCCTGCGTGGCCTTGGAAAGCAAAGGCCAGGGCATTTCCGGGGTCGTGCTGGTCCTGGACCTTCGGGGAGTCGCCCTGAGCCGGTATCCGCGCCAGGAGCTCCCCACCCGGCGCTTCTCCGACTACGCCCTGGTGCAGCGGGTGTTGCGGGATCGCAAGACCTTTGCCGGTCTGCTCTATCTGCCGCCGGGGAAAAAGCTTTACGCCGTGTGCTCTCCCATTATAGAACGGGGAGACAATTTTGTCGGCATCCTGACCATCGTCATGCAGGAGTCCGAGGTCCAGCAGAAGTGGGAACTCGGCCCGGCGGAGTTCCTCTCCATTGACTTTAACCTGTGATGGCGGTTTTGCTTCTGAGGCCGCCCGGATTTCGGGAAGTCCCCCATGATCAAAACCCCACCGGCCGGGAAAGATTGCACCCTCACCGTGGTTCAGGGAGAAGGGGAAGTCCGCCTCACCGTCACCGGCCGTCTCTGTGTGCACAACCTCGCCGCGGTGCAGGCCGAACTGCGGGGCATCCTCCCCCGGCTGGGGGCCGGCAAGCTTATCGTGGACCTGGCCGGGGTCACCTACCTGGACAGCGCCGGCGCTTTGGGCCTGGCGAGGTTCAAGGAGGAGGCCGGCCGCCGCGATCTGGCCTGGTCTTACGCCGGTGTCTCTTCTGAGACCCAAAAGATCCTGGACCTCATCGATCTCCAGGCCCTGGCCGCGCCGCCCCTCAAGGGCGCACAAAAGCCCGGCTTCGTGGAGACCGTGGGGGAAGGGACGCTGGATTTCCTGCGCGATCTTTCCAAAGTGGTCGTGTTCGTGGGCGACCTGGTCTTCGCCCTGGTCTATTCCCTCTTCCATCCCCGCAAGGTGCGCTGGGACGAAGTCCTCTTTTACATGCGGCGGGCCGGCGTGGACGCCTTTCCCATCCTGGGCCTGATGAGCCTGCTGCTGGGTCTGGTGATCGCCTTCATGAGCTCCCTCCAGCTCAAGCAGTTGGGGGCCGTGGCCTACGTCCCCCCCCTGGTGGGGGTGGCCATGGTGTACGAACTGGGGCCCCTGCTCACCGCCATCCTGGTGGCCGGACGTTCGGGCTCGGCCTTCGCCGCGGAAATCGGCACCATGGTGGTGAACGAAGAAGTGGACGCCATCATCGTCATGGGTTTCGATCCCATGAAATTCCTGGCCGTGCCCAAGGTGCTGGCCGCCATGCTGGTGATCCCCTTCCTGACGGTTTACGCCACCATCCTGGGCATTGTAGGCGGCCTGATCATCGGGGTGGTGCTCCTGGACCTGACGGTTTACACCTACATCCAGGACACCCGCACCTCCCTGGCGCTCTTCGACGTGGTTTCCAGCCTGATCAAGTCCGTGTTCTTCGCCGCCATCGTCGCCGGCATCGGCTGCCAGCGGGGCTTCATGGTGCGGGGCGGCGCCGAGGACGTGGGGGCCAAGACCACCTCCGCGGTGGTCGCCGGCCTGTTTATCATCATCATCGTGGACGCCATGTTTGCCGTGGCCCTGCACTACATTCGCTGAGGCCCCATGACTGCGGACGACGCCCCCATCATCGCGGTGGAAAACCTCACGGCCCGCTTCGGGGACGTGACCATCTTCCAGGGAGTCTCCTTCCAGGTCCGGCGGGGGGAGATTTTGGTCATCCTGGGGGGCAGCGGCTGCGGCAAATCCACCCTGCTCAAGCACATGATCGGCCTCTACCATCCCGCGGCCGGCCGGGTGTTGATTCACGGGGTGGACGTAAATACCAAAAAGGAAAAAGAGTTGAACCGCCTGCGCATGGATGTGGGGGTGTCCTTCCAGGGGGGCGCGCTGTTCGGCTCCATGACCGTGGCCGAGAACATCGCCCTGCCCTTGAGGGTCTACACCGACCTGTCCAAGGCGGACATCGACCTGATCGTCAAGATGAAGCTGGCCCTGGTGAATCTGACCGGCTTCGACAACCACCTGCCCGAAGAACTGTCGGGGGGCATGGTGAAGCGGGTGGCCCTGGCCCGGGCTTTGGCCCTGGACCCCACCGTATTGTTTTTCGACGAGCCCTCCGCCGGTCTGGACCCCGTCACGGCCGCGGAGCTGGACCTCCTCATCCTGGGACTGAACGCCGGCATGGGCACCACCATGGTGGTGGTGACCCACGAACTCCAGTCCATCTTTAAAATCGCCCACCGGGTGGTGATGCTGGATAAGTCGGCCAAAGGCCTGATCGCCATGGGCCGACCCCAGGAACTCAAGGAACATTCCACCGATCCCCGGGTGCTGGCTTTTTTCAACCGGCAGCCGGTGAGCATCGCCCAGAAGGGAACCTGAACATGGCCAGAAAGACCTCCAAGTTCCTGGTGGGACTTTTTGTCATCGCCGGCACCGTCATCACCGCCATCGCCATCATTTATATCGGCGCCACCAAGTATTTTGAGACCGGCAAGCGCTATGTCATTTACTTTGACGAGTCGGTGCAGGGTCTGCAGCGTGATTCGGAGGTCAAGTACCGGGGCGTCACCGCCGGCCGGGTGTTGGAAATCCGCATCGCGCCGGACAACAAGCTCATCGCGGTGATCATCAACCTTTTCCTGAAGGACTATCCGGCCCAGAACGTAGTGGCCCAACTGCGCATGACGGGCATTACCGGCCTGATGTTCGTCAACCTGGACGTCATCCAGCCCGGGGATCGGGAGCTCTCTCCCAAGATCGACTTCGTCTCGGAATACCCGGTCATTCCCTCCAAGCCCTCGGAGATCAAGCTGATTCTGGCCGGTTTGGAGGAAATCCTCTCCAAGGTGCGGGATCTCGACACCAAAGGGATTTCCGATGAACTGAAGAGCACGGTGACCGAGATCGGCAACTTCTTCCGGAACCGGGAAATGAAAACCATCGTGGCCAACTTCGAGGCCACCTCCAAGAATCTGGCCGGCCTGAGCAAAAGGCTGGATCGCCTGGTGGCCTCCGGCAAGGTGGAGCAGGTGCTGCTGGAGGGACGGGACGCCCTCAAGAGCGCCAACACCCTCTTTGCCGGAATTCAGGATGAACTCAAGGCCGCCAAAATCCCCGCCATCGGCGGCAGGACCCGGGCCGTGCTGACCGAGGTGTCGGAAATCACCCGGCGGCTCGAAGTCGCGTCCGAGTCCCTGGATCAACTGCTCAACCGCCTCAAGAACCGGCCCTCGGACCTGCTCTTCGGCCAGGAGCCCAAGCCCCGGTGGAACGAACGGTGAGGGAAAACTTATGAGAATCCGCCCGGCGCTGCGCGCCCTCCTCCTCTGCCTGCTCTTCGCCCTGCCGGCAGGTTGCGGCCAGACGCCGTCTCTGGTGCACCAATACGTCTTCGAGTATCCCCCGCCCCCATCCCCCGGTGCGGCCAGAAATCCCCAGGCCATCACAGTGAAGCGCTTCGCCGCGGCCCAGGACTTCACCACCACGGACATGGTGTACCGCCCCGCCCCCCTGCAGCGGGCCACCTACCGCTATCACCGCTGGCGGGTGGAACCCGGAGCCCTGGTGGCGGATTACCTGGCCCGGGATCTGCGCCATGCCCAAGTGTTCACCGCGGTCTTTACCGGCCCGGAGACGGAACAGAGCCGCTACCGACTGGAGGGCGGGGTGGAGGAAATCCAGGAGATCGACGGGCCCGTGACCTGGCAGGCGGCCCTGGCCCTGGTGGTCACCCTCCTGGACCTCCAAGAGGAGGAGGTCACCAAACGGGTGGTGTTCCAGAAACGCTACCGGAGCGAGGAAACCATGACGGCCCAAACCCCCCAGGGGCTGGCCGAAGCCATGAGCCGCAATATGGCAAGGCTCTCCCGGGAGATTATCAGCGACCTCGCCCGGGCCGTGTCGCGGCGTCCGCCTTTATAATGCTCCCCGCCCCCGGGGGCTGGAACCCGCCCGGCTTTGTTCATTCGCGGCAGGGGGCCGGGGAGAGGCGGGTTTTCACCCCGTCCCGAGATTCACCTCAAGGCCCCCCTTAACCAAGAGCAATTCCTGCAACGGAGCTCCGGTTTTCCATGAATCGCCGGGAAGTGCGGGCCATTGCCTTTCTGATTCTGTTGCTGGTTTTTCTGGGTTTGGTCATCCAGCTCTATTTTTTTATATTCGCTTTTGGTGAGGAAGACCTGATCCCATTTTTCTTCTTGAGCATCTTGATTCAGGCTCCCGTTGCGGCCGCGGCCCGGGTGCCCGGGGCCCCCCGTAGTCGAAGGGTCTGTTGATTGCGGTTGCGCCGGGGCCGGTTTCATGGAGCCCCCCCCACCTGCAGGGCATTTTTCAACGCCAGGGCCTTTTCCGCCACCTCCCCGGGGGTCCTTCCCAGAATCCGCAGCATGGGTTCCTTGCCCACCTCGCCCCGGTCGAAAATGATGTCCGGGGGCGGCTCCCAGGGTTGTAGGTTGGCCAGGACGGAGCCCACGCCCCAGGCCAGGGTCCCTCCCTCCCGGGCCTTGACCTCCGGCGGTTCCTGGGCGCGGTCGAAGCCTGCGGCCTTGAGGTGCAGCAGCGGCGCCAGCTCTTCGATGCCTTCGATATAGCGCACATTCATGGCGGCCCGCACCTCCGGGTGAGTGCGCCCGGCCGTGAGGATGACGGCGGCCAGATGCCGGGAGGCTCCGAAGGCGGGGGGCGCCGGAATCAGGGCGCCGTTCGGGGTTTTCAGGATGCGCCCCGGGAAGGCGGCCACATCCCCCGGCCCTTCGGCATACGGCGCGGCATAGCCCAGGTTGGACATAACCTCGGGGATCAGAGGCGAGATATCCTCCCGGGCCAGTCTGGCGGCGGCGGCGTTGAGTTCCTGCAAAACCCGGTAACGCGCCGCCTCCCGGGCAAAGGGGGCGTAGGGGTTCACCGGCCCCACCCCCCGCCCCAGCGGCAGGCCGTAACGCAAAGCCTGGCGCACCAGGTGTCGGGCCCGGTGCACGGCTTCGGGCACCGTCTGCCCCTGGGCCAGGTGCGCGGCCAGGGCGGTGGCCAGGAGACACCCCGAGCCGTGGTGGTGGGGGGCCTCCAGACGCTCTCCGGTAAGATGATAGGCGTTCTTGCCGTCGGTGAGGACGTCCACCGGCTCCCCGGCCAGATGCCCCCCCTTGGCCAGGACCCAGGCCGGCCCCAGGGCCGCCAGACGTCGGGCCGCCTCCTCCAGGTGGACCGGAGTGTCGATCGCCATCCCGGTCAGGCGCGCCGCCTCGGGGACGTTGGGGGTGAGGATGGTGGTGAGGGGAAACAGCTCCCTCTTCACCGCCTCCATCCCCTCATCGTCCAACAGGGCCTCCCCCCGCCCCGCGGCCAGCAACGGGTCCAGGATGAGGGGGAGGGAATGGCGGGGGGAGGGGGCCGGGGGCCGGTTGGCCCCTGTTCCACCACCCTGCCCTTCCCCGAGATGTTCTTTCAGCCGCGCCGCCACCGTCCGCACGATGTCGGCCCCGGCCAACATGCCGAGCTTGACGGCGTGGATGGGAAAATCCCCGAGGACGGCATCCAGTTGGGCGGCCACCACCTCCGATGGCACGGGGTGAACTCCGGACACCCCCAGGCTGTTTTGCACCGTCAGGGCGCAGGTCACGGTGAGGCCGTAGGCCCCCAAGAGGGTGGCGGTTTTGAGGTCCTGTTGGAGACCGGCCCCGGCGCCGGGGTCGGAACCGGCGATGATGAGCACGGTTTTCATAGCGCGAGCCTCCGGCCGCCGGCCAGGCACTCCAGGGCCTCGGCGAGGAGCCGGCGGCGGTAAGTTGGGGAGAGATAGGCGTTGCGGCAGATGCGCAGTTCCCCCAGGGCCATGTAGAAGGGGTTGAGGGCGAAGAGACGGCGGGCCAGGTCCGGCGCGGCGTTCAGGGCCGTCAGATAGCTCCGGAAAAAACTCCCGATGGCCTCCTCGCCGCCCTTAAGGTCGTGGGCGCGCCAACCCCAGGCGTGGCGGATCTCCGCGGCCACCCAGGAGAGGTCGAAGAGGCGGTCCGCCACCCGCAGGCGCTCCAGGTCCACGGCCACGGCCCGGCCGTCGGGAAAGAGAAAGTTGGTGGGAGTGGCGTCGCCGTGCACCGGCACCGGCCGGTCGGCAAAGGCTGCAAAGCGCGCCCCCCAGGCCCGTCCCTCCTCTTCCAGGAGGTCGTCCTGGGCCGGGGTGAGGAGGCCCCGGGCGCCGAGCTGACGGCGCAGTTTGGCCAGATAAGCCAGGGCGGGCGCCGGGCTCAGGTCACCCGCGGGGACGGGGCGGGTGTGAAACTCGACCAGCAGCCGGGCCAGCAGGCCCAGCCGGTCCGGCAGGCCGGAGGAGCCCCCGCCGTTGCAGGCCAGGGCCAGAAAATGGTCCAGATCGGGGCCCGGAATGTCCTCCAGGAGCAGGCCCAGGCGGAGGCGGCGGCTTCGCCCCAGGAGCCGGGGGAGGTGGACACCCGGCGTCAGCCCCCAGGCTTCGGCCTGATGGTAATGGCGATACTCCCACAATAGGGACAGGTCCGCGGTGAACCGACCGGGGCGGCCGATAAAAAACTTTCCCACCGCGGCCCGGCCCCCGGCGGTGGTAAAGCGGAACACCGGGCGCGAGGCGGGCAGCAGCCGACAGGAGACCTCCGCCGGACCCCCGTCGGAGCCGCCTGCCGACAGAAAGGGGTGCAAAACCTGCGCCAGGGGATGATGCAACGGAAGCCGGGTCACGCTTCTCACCTTCACAGCCACGCCTGAGCCGATGGCTCTCTTCAAAAGTATGAAAAGTTAGGCGGCGCCGAGGCGGAGTGCATAAGGCCCCCAAGCAGAGCTTGAGGGGAAATTTACCTTCCCAAGCAGGAGCTTGGGAACGAGGGAGTCTGCACCCCTCAGCCTCCTCCCCCAACAACTACTTTGTTAAGGGTCATTAAGATTTGCGAATCAATGACGCCTGAAATCCTGACCTTGACTATTATCAGGTCCTGTGCAGCCGCGCGGCAAAAAACACGGGGCGCGGTGCCCACCCAACAAACTGGCACCTGGCACCTCAAGGATCCTTGTTCCCGCCTTGCCCGGCAAGGATTTTTTCCGCCTCCAGACAGCAGCCCAGGGCGCCGCTGAATTGGGGGTGGGGCGGCACGGTGACGGGCAGGCCGCTCATTTCCTTTAGGAGCCGCACTACGGCCCGGTTTTTCGCCACCCCGCCCACGAAGACGAGCCGGCGGCAGGGGTAGCGGCGCACCATGGCCCAGGCCCGGCGGGCCACCGAGGCGTTGACGCCGGCGGCGAGGCGCTCCAGGGGAACCCCTCGCAGCAGGTGGCCGATGAGTTCGCTCTCCCCGAAAATGGCGCAGGTCTGGGAGATCTCCACCGGGGCGGCCCAGACCTCGGCAAAGCGGGCCAGGGGCATCTTCAGGAAGCGGGCCATGTTCTCCAGGTAGCGCCCGGTGCCCGCGGCGCAGCGGTCGTTGGTGACGAAATCAAAGACCCTGCCCCCTTTGACCAAGAGCGCCTTGGTGTCCTGGCCGCCCATCTCCAGGAGGACAAAATCGTCCAGGCCCGCTACCCGGCGGGCCCCCAGGAAATGCGCCCGGATCTCGGTGATGGTGGGCAGGTGGCCTTTGAGCAGGTCTTTGCCGTAGCCGGTGACCACCAGCGCCCCGGCAGGGGAAAGGCCCAGGCGGGCCCAGTCCAGGCGGATGCGCCTGTCCTCCCGGTGGAGGCAATACCGGTAAAAGTCCAAAGTGTCCAGGCGTCGCCGCACGACGACGGCGCCGGATCGGGAGATGACCAGCTTCACGTAGCGGCTGCCGAAATCCAGCCCGGCCGCGGTGGGCTGGGAGTTGAGGGAATGGTCTGACATAACGCCTTGGGTTTGCAAGCAAAGTTTTCGGTGGGGGAGGGGGCAGGGGGTCCCGGCCCCTGGCTCCCTCCCTCAGGTTCCCAGCCCCTCACGGCCGCAGCACGTCCACGAAGGCCTCCAGGCGCCAGCGGGTGCGGGAGTCCAGGGGGCCGGGGCGGTCCCCCTCGATGGTGAGAACCGGCAGCCCCAGACGGTCCCGGAGAATCTGGTCGTACATCTGCCGGAAGCAGAAGCTCTGGGTGTAATGGACCAATCCGTCCAGACGCCGCCGCCGCACCTCCCGGGCCAGGTCCTCCAGACGTCCGGCCACGTCGTAGGGATAGGTGTAGCGGTGATACTGCTCCACCAGGTCCGGGTCCGGAAAGGGCAGGCTGAATTGCCGGGGGATTTCGTTCAACACCACGTCGGCCTGCCAGGCTTCCAGGTAATCCCAAAGGTCGGTGAAGATGGGCGGGATGCCCACCAGACCCAGGCGCACCGACGGCTGACGGCGGGGGCGGAGTCGGGCGGCGGTGAGAAACTCCTCCAGCCGCCGGTAAAACGCTGACGGGTCGCCGCCGAAATCGGAGCTGGCGATCAGGTTGGCAAAATTTTCCCGGCCCCACACCTGCCCCGTCTCCCAGGTGAGGCGGTCCAGCTCCACCAGACCCAGGCGCAGGGGGGCCAGTTCCGCCTGGACGCGGCGGACCTCTTCCCATCCGACCCCGAACCGGTTCATCAGGCCTTCGATGGCCGCCCTCAGGAGAAGGCGGTCCCGGGGATAAGGGAAATTGAAATGAACCACTTCCCGACCTTCGGCCTCCAGGAGTTCCCCCAGGGCCTGGGTGAAGGAGCAGTCCCCCTGGGTGGCGACGATGACGGGGCCGATCTCGGGATGGACCGCCAGGACCGCATAAAGCCCTTTGACCCAGGCGCAGATGGTCCGGGGCAACCCCCGGGCTTCCGCGGCCAGGACCATCTGGTAGGCCTCCGGCGAGGCGATGAACAGGTTGTTGAGATCCACCGGGGTCAGACCGGCGGCCAGCACCACCTCCACGGGGATGGTGGTGGTGAGTCCCACCCGCACTCCTCCAGGGGCAGGCTGGGGCAAGTCGGTGGTCACCGGGCTCAGGGAACCTCCCCCTCCTGCCAGCGGATATCCTCCAGGCCGGAGGTTTCGGCCAGCTGCCTGACGATGTGATCCCAGGGAATAGTCTCCTTACTCACCATGCGCAGGCGGTAGGTGATGGCCCGCCCCGGCAGCTCCACCTGATAGCCGGTGAACTGAATACGGATCCGATGTTCCGCCAGAATCCGGTTCACCCGGTCCAGGGGGTGATCCATGTGATTAAACCGCAGGGTGAGGATGGTGTAAGTGTCCCGGGGAAAAATCCGTTTGGCCCTTCTCAGGACGAACAGGCTGATGAGGCTCAAGAAGGCGCAGATCAGGGCCGGCAGGTAAAAGCCGGCCCCCACCGCCAGGCCCATGCCGGTGGCCAGCCAGAGGCCGGCGGCGGTGGTGAGGCCCCGGACGGTGCCCTTGCCGGTGATGATGGCCCCGGCCCCCAAAAAACCCATGGAGGCGATGGCATAAGAGGCGATGCGGCCCGGGTCCAGGCGCACCACCGAGGAAGCCGCAGGCAGGTGCTGATGTATGTCGTGGATGAACAGGGACAGCATCATCATCAGGCAGGCCCCCACACAGACCATGATGTTGGTGCGCAAACCCGCGGCCTCGCCGTGGGTTTCCCGCTCAAAGCCGATGGCGCCGCCGATGAGGGCGGCCAGGGAGAGTTTTCCCAGGGTTACCCAGAGAAGGTGCCAGTCCAACATAAGTTCACCTCTCGGAGAAAGCGCGGCGCTGTCTCGGTAATAGTTTCTGGTGCATGCGGGGGCCAGGGATCATGGACCCCTTCCCCACACCCTCTTTCCCCACCCTGCCGCGTTTCCTGTCTCAGCAGTGATTTTTTTTAAATTCATGGGCGTTCTCGGGCCAGGGTGATTTTGCCATAAAAAACCCGGCACGTGGGCGCCGATGAAGCTGAAACATTATCATGGTTGGTGGGGGCTTTACAACGCCATTTATTCCCCCGCCGGGAGGAATGTGGCGAGCGCCCCTTAACCGAAAAGAAGAGTCCGGCCGCGCCAATGTCATGGTGCGGGGTGCGGCGAATATCAGGCTTCATCTCATGTTCGGCGTCATCGCCCTCTTCGCCGCGCCGCTGCTCAAGCCGGCCGGCTGAGTGATGCAAGGCTGCAGAGGCTTTCTGCAAGCGGCGGGAGAAGCGCGCCCGAAATCAGGAAAATCGAAGATTCTCCTCCCAAATTGCCGTATTCCCCTCAAGCCTGTCTTAGAAAACTGCATAACTTCGGCGTTACGAGGCCTTTTCGGACAATGCTGAACCATTTTGCAAGAGGTTCATGCCAATTTCACCTTGACCTGCCACAAAACTCGTAATTCGGATAATAATGTAGGGCGGTTCGCATACCGCCCCAACTCAAACGTTTGTTGCGCGCGAAACGGAAAATGATTTCAGACGGGAAAATCCACTTTAATTTTAAAGATGTGCCGGGCGGGGAAGCTCAGGACCTCGATGCCGGTGGTGCGGGAGATTTCCCCCAGGATGTCGGCCAGGCGGGCCTCGGAATCGGCGATGAGGGTGAACCAGACGTTCAGGTGGTGGCGCCTCAGGTAATTGTGGGTGACGCCGGGATGGCGGTTGACCGCCGCGGCGAAGCGCTCCAGGTCCTGGGGCGGCACGTGCGCGGCGCACAGGGTGCTGGTGTAGCCCAGCTTGCGGGAGGTGAAGTTGGCCCCCAGGCGGCGGATGACCCCCTGCTCCATCAGGGCCCGGACCCGGGCCAGGACCTGGTCTTCATTCAGTCCCACCCTGCGCCCCACTTCGGCATAGGGCCGGGAGACGATGGGGAACTGGGACTGGATTTCGTTCAGGATGGCCCGATCCAGCTCGTCTAATGCGGTTGGTAGGGACATACGGGATCTTCCCCCAGAACGTCGCCGTGGACGGTGTAGGCCCGGGCCCGGCAGCCGCCGCAGACCTTGCGGTACCGGCAGGCCTGGCATTTGCCGTGGTAGTCGTCCACGGCCCGGAGTTGCCGGAACAGGTCCGAGGTCTCCCAGATTTCCGGAAACGGCTGCTCTCTGATGTCCCCGGCGGTGATCTCCAGATAGCCGCAGGCCTGCACCTCGCCCCGGTAGGAGACGAAGGCGAAGCCCTGGCCCCCCAGGCACCCCTTGGTCATGGCCTCCATGCCTTGGGTCTGGGCCGTGATCTTCTCGCCCCGGGCGCGGGCCTCTTCCCGCCACAGGCGATAATACTGCGGTGCACAGGTGGGCTTGAGGTGGAGCCGCCCCTCGTGCTGGCGGGCCAGCAGCCAGCGCAGGATTTCTTCGTACTCCTCCGGCGACACCAGCTCCTCCCGCATCTGGGCGCCCCGGCCCGTGGGCACCAGGACAAAAACATGGTGCGCCGCGGCCCCCAACTGCACGGCCAACTCATAGAGGGCGGGCAACTCCCCGGCATTGCTCCGGGTGATGGTGGTGTTCACCTGGAAGGGGAGCCCCGCCTCCCGGCAGGCGGCGATGCCGGAGAGCGCCCCCGCAAAGGCCCCGGGCACAGCCCGCAGCGCATCGTGGCTCCCCGCCGCGGCCCCGTCCAGGGAAATACTCAGGCGCTGGAGGCCCGCTTCCTTGAGCTGCCGGGCGACCTCGGGGGTGAGCAGGGTGCCGTTCACCGCCATCACCATGCGCAGGCCCAGGCCGTGGCCGAAGGCCGTCAGTTCCAGGATATCGTCACGCAGCAGCGGCTCGCCGCCGGTGAGGATGATGACCGCGGGCCCCATGCCCGCCACGTCCGTGAGGAGCTTCTTGCCTCCCGCGGTGCTCAATTCCCCCGGATACGGCCCCCGGGTGGCCGCAGCCCGGCAATGGCGGCAGTCCAGATTGCAGCGCCGGGTGGTCTCCCAGGCCAGCAGCCGCAGGGGTGGGATTTTGGGAGATGCGGGATGAGTCATAAGATTCTCTTAAATATTACCAAATTGCTTCCGGGAGCGCCACTTTCCGCCGAGCCCCCTCTCCCATAGCAATTCCCGGCATGAAGAGACTTGCCAACAAGAGGCCTTCTGGACTACATTCGAGATAATCCTGAACTTCGGCCGGAAATGGCTCCGGCCACGGATGTTCCTGAAAATTTCATCACTTCGAGGACGATATGACCGACTTGGCCACCATCTCCCGGGAAATGGCGGAAGGTCTGGGTTTGACCTACGAACCCGTGGGCGTGCGGCTCATCAAGGAGGGGGAAGCCCTCCCCGCCCGGCCGCCCCTGACCGAAGACAACCTTAAAAGCTACTGCCAGGCCGCGGTCCTGGCGGGCCGGGGCCGTCCCCTGCTGGTCACCCGGGAGCGCATGGGCTGCAAGCTGGGCACCACCGCCTTAGGCATGGAAACGGAGGTGGAGCACTACCTGGACGACGGCATCCTGGAGAAGTACGGCGTGGGGCTCTTCGCCACCGAGGAGGCCTCCGCGGCCACCATGCAGGGCGCGCCCATGCTGGAGGCGGGCCGGACCCGGGCGGCCCTCATCGCGCCCCTGTCTTTCTTCACCGAGACACCCCAGGTTCTGGTCTTCCTGGCCGACAGCGAGCAGGTGATGTGGCTGCTGTACGCCGCCAACTACGACCGGGGCGGGCGTATGGACCTGCCCCAGTCCGGCGGGGCCTTGGGGGGCTGCGCCGACATCACCGTCTTTCCCCTGCTCACCGGCCAGGTGAACGTCACCTTCCTGGGGCTGGGCTGCCGCGTCAAAATGGGGCTGGACCCCTGCCACCTCATGCTGGGCGCGCCGGGCAGCGCCCTCACCGCCATCCACACCCACCTCCAGGACCTGGCCAAACCCATCAACATGCTGCGCCAGTCGCGGGGGAAATCTTAAGAGGGAGCCTTATGAAAGGAAATCTGAGGGAGGGGGCC
>VGSQ01000038.1 GCA_016874975.1 Deltaproteobacteria bacterium | reverse complement strand
CCGTTAAATCGGACAGGTGGCAGGCAAAAGGGCGCGAATGGCGAGTGCAGGCTTCGTCCGGCGCTGGTACAGGGTGGAGATCTTGCGCCGCCTCTTGCCGGCGCCAGGGGATCAGAACTGGGATAGGGTGCCCAGGCGCTTGGCCTGGCGCACGGTCCAGGCGAAGACAGCCAGGCTCAGGGGGGTGAGGGCCAGAGCGAAGAGGCCCAGGACGGCGATCTGAAAGGAAAGGTCGGTCACCCCTTTGCCGTTCAGCACCGCCTGGCGGAGCCCTTCCAGGGCATGGGTGAAGGGGAGCAGTTGGGCCACGCTCTGGAGCCAGCCGGGCAGGACCTGGATGGGGAAATAGACGCCGGCCACCAGGCCGGAGAGGTGGCCCAACAGGGCGGTGATGGGGTCGCCCCGTTTGAAGAGGAGCAGGAAGCCGGCCGACAGAATGCCCAGAGGCAGGTGGGCCAGCAGGGTCAGGAGCAACAACAACCCGGCCGCGGGCAAGTCGGCCCGCCCCAAAACCATGCCGAAGAAGGCGGCGCTGAACAGGATATAGATGCCGATCTCCAGCAGCGCCGTAGTGAACTGGTAGAGCACGGAAGAGAAAATGATGGTGGACAGGCTGGTGGGAGTGACCAGCATGGCCTCCAGGGTGCCGGTGTACATGCCGTAGCTGATGGTGTAGGAGATGGAGGTGAGGGCCACCCCCTGGAAGCTGGCCAGGGCCAGGCCCACCATCACAAAGGGAAAATACTCCCCGCCATAGGCGGCCAGGTGCGGCGAGGCGCCGCTGGCCAGCAACCGCCCCAGGAAATAGAAGGTGATCAGAGTGAACATGATGGAGGCGAAGCGCCAGGCGAAGTTCAGGGGATAACTGAGGTCCCACAGAAAGTCCCGGACGAAGAAGGCCAGGCATTTACGGAGCTTCATGGTCCCACTCCGCCACCGCCCGCCGGTACAGGTCTTCCAGGTTCTCTCCCGCCCGGCGGCTCATCTCTTTGAATCGGCCCTCCTTGACCATGGCCAGCCGTCCCCCCAGGCGGTCCACCTCTTCCAGGCGGTGGGTCACCACGATCATGGTTTTGCCCTGCTGACGCAACTCCAGTAGGAGGTCCCGGACCTCGCCGGCGCTGATGGGGTCCAGGTTGGTGGTGGGTTCATCCAGCAGCAGGATATCCGGCCGGTGCAGCAGGCCCCGGGCGATGTCGAAGCGGCGCTTGATGCCGGTGGAATAGGTGAAGAAGCGCCGTTCCAGATAAGGGGTGAGCTTGAGGGACTCGGCCAGGGGGGGGATGGCCCGACGGGGCTCCAGGTTGTGCAGCCGGGCGAAGAAGGCCAGGTTGTTCCAGCCGCTGAGGCGCCCGTAAAAGCTGGATTCGTTGCAGGTGATGAACCCCAGGCGGCGGCGCACCTCCAGGGGGGCCCGGTCCGCGTTCAGACCCTGGATGCGGATGCGCCCGGAGGAGGGGGCGAGCAGGGTGGCGATGAGCTTGACCAGGGTGGTTTTGCCCGAGCCGTTGGGGCCCAGCAGAAAGAGACACTCGCCGGCCTCCAGTTCGAAGTCCACCCGGTGCAGCGCCCAGACGCCCTCCCGCCAGCGGCCCGTCACCAGACGCCGCAGGCTCAGGAGGGGAAAATATTTGGAGAGATGGCTCACAGCCACCGCCGGAACGCCGGACACGGTGTCGGTCTCCTAACGCTTTGATGCTGTTACGAAAAGTTCCTGGTTCGTTTATGTAGGACACGCGCCCACGGGTGTCCAGGCACAGCTCATAGGGCGGCCTGCGGCCGCCGACCTCGGCGTGCACGGCACGCCCTATACCCAGAACCCAGAACCTAAAACCTCCCCACTTCCTCCCGCCCCAGAAAAATCGAGGGAGGGGCCGGAGACCTTGGGCCCCCGCCCGCTCCCTCCATGGAACCGCCGCTGCCCGTCTGTGGGCGCCGTTAACCCAGCAGGCGCCAGAGCCGGACGGTATCCGGCGGCGCCAGCGGGGTCTGGCCGGGGGCCAACCCGGCAAACACCGCCTGGGCCAGGGCCAGCCCCTTCTCGGCCTGGGCGGCGTGCCAGTCGCCATAGGTCAGGGCCCCCACCTTGCAGGCCTCCACGCAGGCGGGGACCCTTCCTGCGGCCTCCCGGTGGGGGCACTGGTCGCATTTCAGGGCCGCGGCCCGCTTCTCCGGGGCCTGGGGCGTGGCCGCGTAGCGCAGCACCCCGAAGGGGCAGGCCATGGCGCACATGGCGCAGTTGATGCACCGGACGGGGTCGATCTCCACCGTGCCTCGGGCCGCATCCCGGCTGATGGCCCCGGCGATGCACACGGACTGGCAGGGGGCCGGGTCGCAGTGGCGGCACTTGTTGGGAAAGGCGAAATTGAGGCGGGCAGGATATACGGCCACCCGGGACACGGGCCGCACCGCCTCCCCCAGGGCCCCCGCCAGACTTTTGCTGACCGAATGCTCCACTGCACAGGCCAGCCTACACTGCAGACAACCCACACAACGCTCCGGCCGGATGATGACGGTTTTCATAGCATAATCCTCATACCCAGCGTTTAGCAATCCAGAACTGATTCTCTAAACCTTTTAAATCCTGGGCAACGAGAAGCGATAGTATTCAAGTTGGCTTTCAAGGCGATTTCGCCAGCTTTAGTTCCAGTATAGTTCATATTAGCTTCGGAAAAAATCCTTGATAGATGGTTTTTGGGATCGTGCAGAGTTTCAAGATTCATCTTCATGCGCGGAACACTTCTTTTTATTACTTTTCTGATAGCATTTTCATCAGCCAATAGCCATGATTCCAATTCATTTTCAATTATATGAAATATTATTTCGAATGGATATTGTCTTCCAGATATCCTACTTTTCAAAGTCTCAATAAGCTCTTTGACACATTTATTGTCTTGATCACGGATAACAATAGCCTTATCTACATTTTTATGTTTAAATTCGTCTAAATACCCAGTGAATTTTCTGTTAAGATGAGATCTGCCTTGGGTATTACGCACCATAAAATAGACATCCTCGGGAAATAATCTACTTATAAATGTTTTAATGGCCTGCTCATCATAAAAACCCTCAACTACGATCCCGAAGCAGAGCATTATTTATCTCCTAAAGCCCCGGAATACCATAAATCACTGAGAGTTAATTCTCCTTTCCTGAGGATGTCATGCAGATATGTTTTCTCAGCAGGACGGAAGCACTCGGTGGCCCCTGCAGATTTAACGACTGCTATTAATTCTTCAATAGAAACGATATCAATCAAATATGGGTAATGAGTTGTAATAAATAATTGAGCTGCACGATTACCTAATTCCTGCTGACGCTGTTGTAGTAATTGAATTAATGATTCCATTAACCTTGGATGCAAATGATTTTCTGGCTCTTCGATGCAAAAGATTGGCGCTCCGAGATCAGGAGGAGCAAATATTAACGAAAGTAAAGCCAAGAATTGCAGGGTGCCGTCAGAAATTTGCCGTGAGCCTATTGGTCTTTTTAATAACTTTTCTTTTAATAATACTGATGTAGTGCCAACCTGGGTTAGAGGTGTCATAACATAGTCTATTTCGGGCAACACATCCCTTACGGCTTGTTCCAGGCGTATCCATTCGTCTCGGTAACGGGTTTGTAAAGTTAAGAGCCATTCCGGTAAATTATCCCCCCATTCGTTTAAAAACAATTGTTCGCTAATGCTTTTATCTCGGCGCATAGTATAGGGAAACAAATGATAAAAGCGCCAACTGGAGATGAAATATTTTGCCACCATGCCTTCCCAGCCGGGGACGGAGTATTCCAAAAAAGATTTCTGTTGTACCTCCTTCTGTTCAAAGGCTATAGAACCATCTTGATGAAGGCCCTTGCCACGGCCTTTTCTAAATTCTCCCAGGAGATATGCGTTATCCCCGCTGAAACGAGTTAAGGTTTCATGTTCAATTTCAAATATCCCCAGACCGGATCTTGCAGAACCCTCTAACGCCAGTTCATACTCGTAAAAAGTCAGTTCATTTGTCTCATTGACTATTTTTGTTCTAACCCAAAAATAGATTCTCCCCTCATCAATTCCCTTCCATAATAATTCTGAAAACCCTCCCCTGCTAATAACGGCTGAATTTAACCCGGCAACTGAAATATTAGTAAGGAATTTAAGGGCATGAATAATGTTACTTTTACCTGACATGTTAGGGCCAACAAATATGTTGTTTAAACCAAACTCAATGTCTATATCTTTAAGGCTTAAAAAATTTTCAATCTTTAATTGCGTAATCATAATTGTTTACCTTTTATGCAAGTACGCCAAAAGATCATCCGTTATTGGAATAAAAACACTCACGCCCACAGCCTCCCCGGCTGGAAATCCGGGGTGCGGGGGTCGGCGGGCAGGTCCCGCAGGGGCAGTTTGCGGGCCATGATTCGGAAATAGATGCCGGCGTGGGCCACGTCGCCCACCAGGGTGACCCCCACCAGGCGGCCGTCGTCCATGACCAGGCGGCGGTAATGGCCGGTGCGTCCGTCCAGGTGGGCGAAGACCTCGCCGTGGGGGCCGTCGGGGTACTGATGGCCGCCGGTAATGATGCGGATGGTTTTCAGCGAAATGCTGTTCATGGGCAGGATGCCGTCGTAAACCCGGCCGGCCCCCGCCATGTTGGCACCGGCCACCTCCCCCTGGGCCACCGCCGCGGGCCAGATGTGGAAGGCGGCGGGCTTGCCGGTGAGGAGGTGGTGCGGCAGGACGCAGTCGCCGGCGGCATAGATGTTCGGGTGGCCGGTGCGCAGGGTCCGGTCCACGGGCACGCCGTCGGGCCCGGCCAGTCCGGCGCCGGCCAGAAAATCCACCCGGGGCTCTACCCCCACGGAAAAGAGGACCGCGGCGGCGGAGAGCTCCCGCCCGTCGTTCAGCACCACCTGGGCCACCCGGCCGTTGGCGCCCTTCAGGGCCGTGGGCCAGGCGTGGTAGTGCACCCGGATGCCCAGGGCGGTGACGGCGTCGTGGAGCAGCCCTGCCGCGGTGGGATCCAGCACCTTGGAGAGGGCCTGGGCCCCCCGGGCCAGCACGTGCACCTCGTAGCCGCGCTGCCGGAAGGCGTCCGCGGCTTTGAGGCCCACCGCGCCCATGCCCACCACCACCACGGGGCCGCCGGCGGGCAGCTCCGCCTCCAGGCGCCGCCAGTCCGCCAGATGGCGCAGGGTGAAGACGCAGCCCAGGTCCGTGCCGGGGATCTCCGGCACCCGGGGGTTGGCCCCCGACGCCACCAGCAGGCGGTCGTAGGGCACGGTCCGGCCCGAGGCCAGATGCACCGCCCGGCCCTCGGGGTCCACCTGCACCACGGGCTCGCCCAGGTGGGCCTCAAAGCCGAACCGTTCAAAGTAATCACGGGGCCGGAGCCAGATCTTCTCCGGGGTGATCTCTCCCCCCAGGAGGTAGGTAAGGAGGGGGCGGCTGTAAGGCAGGTGGGGCTCGTCGCTGATGAGGGCGACGGCGTCCCCGGGGGCCAGACGCCGCACCATTTCCGCCGCGGCCAGACCCGCCGCGCTGGTGCCGATGATGACGTGCCGCATGCCTTATCTTACTGCAATCGGGGCGCCTCTGAAAAGAAAAAACCCGGGGGTGGGGTCAGCCCCGGCCCTTGCATTCGGGGTGACGCTGTAGTAGGACTAATGCCACCACGCAAGGGGAGGACGATTATGGTGCGCATCACCCGGGCGCTGATGAGCGTCACCGACAAGGGCGGTCTGGCGGAATTTGCCAAGGGTTTGCAGGAGTTTCAGGTGGAAATGCTCTCCACCGGCGGCACGGCCAAGCTGTTGCGGGAGAACGGCGTCCCCGTGGTGGAGGTGTCCGACTACACCGGCTTTCCGGAGATGCTGGACGGCCGGGTGAAGACCCTGCACCCCAAGATTCACGGCGGCATCCTGGGGCGCCGGGACCTGGCCGACCACCTGGAACAGATGCAGCGCCACCAGATCAAGCCCATCGACCTGGTGGTGGTGAACCTCTACCAGTTTGAGAAGGCTGTGGGCAAGCCCGGCTGCACCCTGGAGGAGGCCATCGAGAACATCGACATCGGCGGGCCGACGCTGCTCAGGGCCGCGGCCAAGAACTACCAGGGCGTCACGGTGGTGGTGGATCCGGCCGATTATCCCAAGATTCTCAAGGAGATGAAGACCAGCGGCGGGGGCACCACCCTGGCCACGCGCTTCCAGTTGGCCAAAAAGGTCTATGCCCTCACCTCGGCCTATGACGCCGCCATCACCGCCTATCTGCGGGATAAGGCGCTGTCCTGCTGATGGATGCCCAGCCCCTGACGGTGACCATGAGCCGGGGCCGGACCATCCGCCTGTCCGGCTCCGCCTCTTATCAGGATCTGCTCTCCTTCCTGGCGGACGAGATCCTGCTGGAACTGGCGGAACTGGAACGCCTGGACCTGAGGGCCCTGGGCGAGGACGCCTTCGAACAGGTGGTGGGCATCACCCAGATCCGCCTGCTCAACGAGCTTTACTATTGCCTGGGGCAACTCCGGGCTCTCGGCCTGGAGCTGGACGTCAAGCAGGCCATCCAGGACCTCCGGGATATCTGGAACCGCCTCATCGACCAGACCCATCGCCCCGAAGCTTTAAAGCTCGCCGAAGAGCCGGGCGGCCCGCCGGTGCAATGAGATGAGGGTGGGGAGGGGGCCGGGGATGCTCCCCCGGCCCTGGTTGCAGGTTTCGGGTTTTGGGTTCTGGGTGCCAGGTGTCGGCTTGGAGATACATTGCTTCGAGAATCTCAGGTTGATATCCGGTTCCAATCAAGAGGCGGCCCAGGCTTTCTTGCCTGGGCAGGCGCAGGCTAAACGCTCAGGGCCCGCCGCAGGGCCACCCCCGAAGATGACAGACCCTGGGCAGCAGCCAGCCTTTAGCGCAGGCTGAAGCCTGCGGCTACACCTTCAAGGTTTTTGGTCACCGTGGGACTTTCTCGGTAAAGCCTGCGGCTACCATAATTGTCCAATGACCGCAACTCGGTATGTGGCGATGCAAGGCGCCCGCCCTGCCGCGCTTATTTCCACCTGGTCCAAGTTCGACTCCGGAACCGGGTGGAAAGAACCTGTAGGAGCGCGCCGCGCACCGCCTCTTCATTATTTGATCCCCAGACGCTCCGCCTCCTGGGGGGCGTTTTGCTTCAGGACCTCGAAAATGGCGTACTGGGGGATGAGGTGAAAGTCCATGATCAGTTTGCTGAGGTTTTTGTCCAGCTTGAAGTAATGGGCGTTCCCCTCGCTGAAGGCCTGGAACAGCTCCGGCGGCAAGGTTTTTACACTGTTTTCGATGATCTTATCCACCGCCTGCTTGCCGGCCGGGTCCAGGGCGGCGCGCTTCCGGCCCAGCTCCACCATCTTTTTGATGGTGTCTTCTTTGAGCTGCTCCAGCTTGGGCTGCAGGTCGGCCGGGGCCGGACGGTCTTTCAGGAGCGCCACCACTTTCTGCAGCGCCTCCAGGTAGAGCGTGGTGACGGCCTTCCCCATTTCGTCGGGCGTCTCGGCCCGGGCGGCGGGGCTCAGCCCCAACAGGGCGCTGATGATGAGCACTGTCAGCGTCATCTTCAACCAGGGTCTTTTCATCCGTATCTCCTTCCTGAAATGTTTGTGCAGGGTGCGCCATGCGCACCATAACCATATGAAACCCTTCCTGCTTTTCCAGAAGGGCCTTGGCTCAGGCGCGATGTTCCTGAATTTTCCTCACTGCACCATGATGTCCACTGCGTCGCCCCGGCCGTCGGGGCCCACGGCCAGGAGGCGGTGGCGGCCCCGTCCCAGGTGCACGGTGACCTCGTAAGGGGGTCCGGCCGCGCCCGCTTCCCGGCCGTTGACGAACCAGGTGACCCGGGCCAGTGGCTCCGCGGCCACGGCCTTGAGGGAGAGGCGCAGGGTTTCGGAGCCGGGCGGCATCAGGAAACGGTCGCCGGGCAGGGGGTAGGAGATGGCCAGGAGGCGCTCCTTGGTGCGGTTGGGGCCCGGTGAGCCCGACGGTGCGAGACCGATGGTGACCCGGCCGCCGGGATGGACCACCGAGTCCGGGGCGGGGACGGCGGCCGGAGTTCCCTGAAAGGTGCGGTGCAGATCGGGGTCGAAGCCGGCCAGACGGAAGCGTCCGGCGGCCTGGCGCTCAAAGCGCTGGTGCAGCCAGGCGGCGTACATGGTGGGCATGCGGTGCCAGGGCTGGGGGCGGCGGTGAAAGGTGCAGGTCTCGGTGGGCTCGGCGCCGGACTCGAAGAGCTCCTCGCGCTGGTGGTCGCAGTGGGGGCCGGGGAGCTGCCCGGAGAAGGCGCAGATTCTGGCGGTGACCACGCCCTCCGGAGGCTTCGGAGCCTCCGGCAGGGCCCGGCGGTAGAGTTCGTCCGCCAGGTCGGCCAGGATGGGGGCGGCCGCAGCGGCGCCGCTCAATTTGGCGGTGGGCTTGCCGTTGAAATTCCCCACCCACACCGCCAGGGTGTAGCGGGGCGTGTAGGCCGCGGCCCAGCAGTCCCGGTAGCGCGTGCTGGTGCCGGTCTTGATGGCCAGGCGGTACGGCGGGTTCATGGCCTGGGAGGCCCCGAAGGCCCGGGAGCGGGCCCCGGGGTCGGCCAGGATGTCGCCGATGATATAGGCCGCCTGGGGTGAAAAGAGGCGCACGCCCGAGGGCCGGGCCTGATCGAGGGTGAGCCGCGGGGGCCGGTAGAGGCCGCCGTTGGCCAGGCTGGCGTAGGCCGCGGCCAACTGCAGCAGGCTCACTTCGGGATTCCCCACCACCAGCCCCAGGCCGTAGTGTTCGGGGCCGCGCTCCGGATGGTTGATGAGCCCCAGACGGGTGAGGAGGCCGTAATAGGCCCCGGGCTCCACCTGGTTGAGGAGATAAACCGCCGACAGGTTGAGGGAATTGCCCAAGGCTTCCCGGAGCGAGATGGGGCCGTGGGAGAAGCGGTCGAAATTGAGGGGGATGAATTGGCCCCCCGGGACCCGGTAGCGGCGCTCCACGTCTTCCAGGATGGTGGCCGCGGTGAAGCCCAGATCCAGGGCCTGGGCATAGAGGAAGGGTTTGAGGGCCGAGCCCGGCGAGCGCCAGGCCGCGGCCCCGTTGTTAAAACCCTGGTCCCGGGGTCCGTAGCCGCAGGAGCCCACCAGGGCCAGGACTTCCAGGGTGCGGTTGTCCAGAATCACCGCCGCCGCCTGGGTGGCCCCGGACTTGACCAGCCGGGGCTGGTGGGAGGCGACGATGGCTTCGGCCCGGCGCTGGAGATTCAGGTCCAGCGACGTCTTGAGAGTTTGCTGCCCCCCACCGCCCTTGGGGATTTGGGAGAGGACCAGGTTGACGAAGTGGGGCGCCTGGAAAGGGAAGACGGGGACGCGGCCCCGCACCTGGCGCAGAGCGGGAGGTTCGGCCCGGGCGGCGGCCAGTTCCACATCGCTCCAGGATTCCAGGCGGGCCATGCGGCTGAGGACCCAGTCCCGGCGGGCCAGGAGGCGCTCCCGCCTGGGGCCGTAAGGGTTCAAGGTTCCGGGGGCCTTGGCCAGAGAGGCCAGCAGCGCCGCCTCCCCGGGGCTGAGGGCCGCGGCCCCCTTGCCGAAATAGAGGCGGGCTGCGGTCTCCACGCCTATCAGGTTGTTGCCCTGGGGGACCCGGTCCAGGTAGAACCGCAGGATCTCTTCTTTGCTCAGGGCCCACTCCATCCTCAGACTGCGGACCATTTCCACCAGCTTGCGGTGGTAGGTGCGGGGACCGGGGTAAGTGAGACGGGCCAGTTGCTGGGTGATGGTGGAGGCGCCGGAGACGATGCGGCCCGCGGTAATATTGCTCATGAGGGCGCGCCCCACCGCCAGGGGGTCCACACCGGGATGGCTCCAGAAGCGCTGGTCCTCTGCGGCCAGAAAGGCGGCCACCAACGTGGGAGGGAGCGGCCCCTCCGGCAGGCGCACCAGCTTGCGGCCCTGGGCGTCGGGCGCCAGGCGCAGCACCCGGCCCTGGCGGTCCGTCACCAGGGGGCCGGGGGCCGGCGCCAGGTCCTTCGGGTCAAAGCGGGAGGCGGCCTCCAGGTGCAGCACCAGGGCCACCCCCAGGACGGCCGCCAGGCCCGCCAGGATCCAACGCCACCGCATTGCGGCCCGGCCCATTCTTACCTTCCTTTGACCACCAGCTCGCCCTTGCCGGTGAGACCATAGACGTCGGGCGAGTACATGGCCGCCACTTTGGCCGCGGGCAGCACGAACTTGCCTTCGCAGACCGCCCGGGCGTAGTACTCGAACCGGTAGGCGCCCCTCCAGACTCTATCCCGGAAGGCCAGCACCCGGTCGTCCCGGATTTCAAAGAAGTTGGGATAGAAGTAGTAGGCGCCGTCCGGGGTGAGGTAATGGGTCTGCTCGTCGTCGTCGTTGGTGCGGACCTCCTCGCCTTCGCCCGAGTTTTCGCCCTCACGCGGGCCCGGCACCTGCTCTTCGGTCTTGAGAGCGGTATTGATGGCCACGAAGCCCGCGGGCAGAGGATCGTCAATGACCACGTACTGCTGGTCCCTGCCGGTCACCTCCACCACCACGGTGACCTTGACCAGATCGCCCACCCGGATTTCGTCCTTGCCGTCGGTGTTCTTGATGATCCGCCGGATCTTGAAGCCCTGGGAGGCGCCGGCGCCGGCCAGGTCCAGCCGGGGGGCGGTGAACTCCAGTTTATAGAGCCAGGTGCGTCCGGCCGGCCCCTCCAGGCGCACGACGGGGGCCTTGAGGAAGGCCTGGGGGTTCAGGCTGACGGTGCGGAATTTCCGGGGGTCCACGGTGAGGCGCTGGCTGGTCCCCTCGGGTTGGCTCACCGTAATTTCCGAGGGTTGGGCCGCAAAGGCGACGCCCTTGAAATACTCATTCAACGCCACCAGGGCCCAGCCCGTGTCGCTGGTGGAGGTCCAGATGCCCTGCCGGTCCAGGCCTCCCAGGAGGTAGACCGCGGCCTGTTTGGTCAGGGGATCGTCGGGAAGAATGGCCTTGGCGGCCATGAGGGCGAGGGCGGGACCCCGGTAAGGGGCGTAGAAGTCATCATAGGAGAAAGGCTCCACCTCGTATCGGGCCGACAGCAGCGGCTTGAGGTTGGTCTGCAGTTCCTTGAGGGGCCGCAGGCCGGAGATCCTGGCCGCCAGGAGCACCAGGATCTTGCTGTCCCGCTTCAGCCGGTTGAAGTCCCGGGTCATGAAGCTCAGGGTGCGGCCGTCCAGGCCCTCAGCCAGGGCCAGGACATAGCAGGCGTAGGCCCTTAGTATCAGGGAGTGTTTTTCGTTCTCCACGATCTCCTTGAGGTAGCCCACCATTTTGGTCATGGCCTCTTCGGAGACCGTCAGGCCGTTGGCCTTGGCCAGGGAGAGGGCCGCGGCGGCGTACATGCTGCCGTAGGAGTGCGTCTCCCGCTGGCCGGGCCAGTAGGTGAAGCCGCCCGTCTCGGTCTGCATGCTGAGGATGCGCTCCACGCCATTTTTGAGGAACTTGTCGGCCTCCTCCAGGGTGATGTCGGGGACGAAACCCTCCTTAATGGCGCCCCGGATGGCCGCCAGGGCCAGGACTCCGGAACCGGTCTGCTCCACGCAGCCGTAGGGGTACCGGAGCAGGTACTGGATGGCTTCGCTCATGCGCAGATAAGGCGACCCGGAGATGGTCAGGACCGCTTTCATCTCCTCGGGAACGATCTCCCGGGCGGCGGGGCCGGTGAGATAAGCCGGCAGCTCCATCCTGAGCTCGCTGCTGCCGGTGGCGACGCCGAAGGCCACATTGGTTTCCCGGACGTGGCCGGAATTAATCTTGAGCTTCAGCTCCACCGCGTCCACCAGTTTGCCGAACTGGCCGCCGAAGCGCGCCGCGGCGGGACCGGCCTTGGTGGCCTGGCCGCTGACGCTCAGCTTGAGGCTGTCGTTGGCCGGCAGCTCCTTGGTGGGCTCATCGGCCTTGAGGACCAGGCCCCCCTCGGAGGCCACGGCGCTGAACTTCACCGTGCCGGACGCCTTGGTGTTGTTGAAGGCGGCCACCTGGAACTTGAAGGTGTCGCCCTGGGTGAAGAAACTGGGCATCCCCGGTTCCAGATAGAAATCCTTGGTCACCAACAGGGGCCTCTCGGGACTGGCGAAGCGGCTGCCTTTGTCCACGGCCACCACATAGACCCGGTAGGTGGTCATATTGTCGGGCAGGGTGAAGGAGACCCGGGCCTTGCCCTGGGCGTCGGTCAGCACCGCGGGGTTGAAGTAGGCCACCGGCTCGAAGCGCTTGCGGAGCTTGGCCACCAGGTCGGCCCCCAACCCGCCGCCGCCGGTCAAGGGCTCGTTGCGGGCCAGATAGAAGGGCGTCTGATGCATCAGCAGCAGCCGGAGTTCCCCGGTGAAAACCCCCAGGGGGCCGTCGAAGCGCACCAACTGGTCCAGGGTGGGGGTTTTGTAGGCGGTGAGGGCCAGGACCGCCTCATCCACCACGGCCACGGCCAGTTCGGCCTCCACGCCCTTGCCTTTCTGGTCCTGGACCAGGAAGTTCAGGGTCATGGGCGCGCCGGGCTCGGCTTTCAGCTCCTTCACCTCGGGGGCGATCTTCACCTCCAGGCGCTCCACCTCGGCGCGCACCGAGAGATTCAGGACTCCCCAGAAGAAGGACGGGGCATCCACATCGTAGCGCTTCGCGGCCGCCGGAAAGGCCCCCCGTGGAGTCAGGGCCAGGACGGAGACGTAGACATTGGGGGCGTATTCCTTCTGGATGGGCACCTCAATGGTGCGCTGCCCCTCCTTCAGGGTCACCACCTGGTGTTTCAGGACGCCGGCCTGCTCCAGGGTGAGAAGGTAGCGGGAGACGGCCCGCCGGGGGCTCACCGTGATCTTGGCCGTCTGTCCCGGGGTGTATTCGCTTCTGTCGGCCGACAGGTCCAGGAGCTGGTAAGGCCGCTCCCGGTTGTCGTAGGTGTCGTAATCCGCGTCGCCCCTGACCCGGAGGAGGCTGGCGGAGGTGAAGGCCCGCCCCTTCTCATCCCGGTAGGTGAAGGAGATGAGGTAGCTGCCGCTGTAGGCGAAGTCGAAGCGGAAGCTGTGGTCGCCCTTGTCCAGGGCCAGGTCCGTGCTGAAGGTGCGGCGCCAGGTGGGGTTGTCCTCCCAGAAGACGTCCCCCTGCTCGTTGCGCTTGGCCACATAGGCGTAGCTGCGGCGCATGACTTCGGCCTTGACGGCGCCCGTCTTGATCTGTTTGCCGTCCTTGGTGGCGACGACCACCTTGAGAATCTGTTCCACACCGGCGGAGACCTCCGGGGGGTGGCTGCTGATGCCCACCAGGATGTCGGGCTCCGCCTGGAAGGCCTTGGTGGCGGAAGCGGAGCGGCCGTCAAAATCCAGCACGGTGGCGGTGACGTTGAGTCCATACTCCCCGCCCAGGGCCTGGCTGTCCAAAGGAAACTCCACTTCGGTCCGGCCCTTGTCGTCCAGGATGGCCTGTCCGCTCTCCAGCAGTTCCGCCCGGTCGCCCTCTTCCTCCTCATAGCCGCTGTGGCCGAAGGTGTAGGCCTCGAAGCCGGGCACTTTGTAGCTGGTCTTGGTCTTGTAAATCTTCCAGCGCACCTGGCCGTGTTTCACCGGGCCGCCGGCGTAGTAGCCCCCGGAGACGCCGATCTTCACCACCGGCAGGGTGCGCTCGGGATAGTTGACATAGGCCTTTTCGGTGCGGCTGGCCTGCTTGAAATCAATCTCCACAAAGTGGCGGGGAGCCTTGAATTCCTGCACCATGAAGGTGGTGCTCACCTCATTTTTGGCAGCCAGCTCGGCGGGGTCCCGTCTCCCCCCATAGTCTTCCTCGTAATGCCGGCGCCGCTGGGGCCGGGTGGGCTTTGCCGCCGCGCCCTCCGGCCCGTAGGACATGATGAGGGTGTAGGTCCCCAGGGGCCACTGGCCTTCCACCGGGAGGTCGCCGGACAGGGTGCCGAAGGCCGACAGGGGGCCCTCCCTGGTGAAGACGGTCTCGCCCTTGGGACTGGTGATTTCCACCCGGACACTCTTGACCTTGGCGGGGATGATGCGGCCCTCCAGAAACTCCCGCACCGTGCCTTTGAAGAAAACCTTGTCGCCGGGCCGGTAGACGCCCCGCTCCGTGAAGACGTGGCCCTGGTAGCGGCGGATCTTGTCGCCGTCTTTCACCTGCCAGATGTTGTCCGGGGTGACATTGCCTTTGGGCAGGACCTCGATGAAAGCCACGTCGTTGGCGGTCCCGGCCATCAGGTAGGTGATGCGGTCCTTTTCCACCTGCCGCTTGATGAGCTTGTAATCATCCAGACTGCGCAGGGAGAGGCCCTCCACTTCTTTCTGGGGGAGGACCAGGATGCCGTCCTGGTCGGTGGCCCCCAGGTGGAAGACCTCCAGGTCCCGGGTGAAGGCCAGCACCTGGACGCCGGCCACGGGCGCCCCGGTCCTGAGGGAGGTGGCCCAGAGGAGCAGGTTGTCCTTGCTGTTCTTATAGGTGAGGCCCAGGTCGGTGATCTGGAAGAGCCTCGCGGGCGAGACCGCAGTGCTGCCGGGGGCCTGGTCCTTGACCCGCATGAGCATCAGCGCGCCCGCCTCCTTTCCCTGACGGAAACTCAGGGGCAGGGAGACGGCCCAGACCTTGTTCTTGACTCCCGTGGCGGGGAAGAGCTGCTGCTCCTTCTGGAGCGACCCCAGGAAGGGGGCGAACTCCTTCCTGTCCTTGACCAGCCCCTGGAGCCGCTCCGCTCCGGTCTTGAAAAGCTCCAGGGCCTGCTCGTTCCACTCCCAGGGTTTCTTGTCCACCACCAGGGCCACCGGCAGCATCAGCGGGGGGATGCGCAGGCCTTCCAGGAGCAGGTTGGTGATATTCTGCACCCGAACATGGAGAAGCTGGCGGCTGTCCCGTTCGATGACGGTCTTGTATTCCACATACTCCACCTTGGGCAGGCGGTCGGGGAATCGGAAGCTGTGCACCGTCCGGACATAGGTGCGGCCGGCCAGTTGGTAATTCTCCGGCAGGGTGACCAGGTAGCCGGTTCCAGGCCGGAACTTGCCCTGCAACGTGAGGATGCCGTGCTGGCTCATGGTGGTGCGGGACCAGTCGATCTTGACCCGGGGCAGAAAGCGCAGATCGGACTTGAGGGCGCCCAGGAAAAGGGGATGGCTGAAGTGAATTTTCACCAGGTCCGCGGCTGAGTCGGGCTCGATTTTCAGGATGGTGAAATGCTTGTGGGGGTCGTAATCGCCGGGCTTGGCCGCCTCCCGTTTGGCCTCCCGATCCGGCTGGGCCTGGACCGGAACCGCCGCGGCCCAGATCCACCCCAGGACCGCCGACAGCAACAACCAGCCGGCGCTTGCCCTGAGGACCTTCTTCCATCCGCATCTGCTTGCAGCTTCCATGGTGCTCCCTCCGCGCCCCCGCTGGGGCCTCCTGATAACCGGTGTGTGCCGATGTCGCCCCGACTCGCCCTGCCGCCGTTCAGAGGCCACCCCCGCCGTGGTGCGGCGCCACCCCGGCGCGCCGCCGGGGAGCGGAGCTGCCTGCTCCTCAGGGCACGGACCGCGGCGGGGACTCCTGGCCACAGGTCCATTATAGATTTTTGCCGCATCTATACCAGCACAATCTTGCACAAAAGAGGGGCTGGGAGGGGACGGGGGCCTCAAGATCTCCGGCCTCTCCCCCTGGCCCCCCATGCGGTTGAATTAAGGGGTTGATGAGGGGAGAACATGATTTAACATCAGTGCTGTCCGGCACGAAATTTACCTGAAAGGAAGCTTTTCTCGGGGAATGCCTCATTTGCGCCCCATATTCGGACTGACTCCCAAGCGCTGCGCTTTCAGAGATATTCCCGAAACATGGAAGTCAAGAACGCTGTTTATTCCCTCCCCCTTGATGGGCATTGGCGCTAACTTAAGGCATTTTTGCATTTGCAACTGCTTGATATTATTGATGGTTCCATTTTAAATAACACACAAAAAGTTTTCTTAAGTTAGCGCTTATGCCCATCAAGGGGGAGGGAATAAAGCGTTTTGTTTATGACCATATGTTCATTAATGACCCATTCATGGAGCCTTAACGCAAAATTTCCACCCCCGTACCCTTTTTACCCTCCAGCCTTGACAATTGTTATATCTATATTATAATAGTAATGGGTATAACAATTATGTGGCTCATTTTTTCCTATACGGTGCCCGCGAAGAATCCCAATGTCCGGGTGAAAGCCTGGAGGCGGCTGCAGGCGGTGGGGGCGGTGCAGCTCAAAAGCTCCCTCTACGTCCTGCCCGCAAGCGACTCCAACTACGAGCACCTCCAATGGCTGGCCCGGGAGGTGGAGGAGTTGGGGGGCGAGGCGGTGTTTTTTCACTGCCCGACGGTAGAGAATCTCACCGACACCGAGATCAAGGCTCTGTTCGGCAAGGTCCGGGATGAGGATTATGCCCGGCTGCACGAAGAGGTCCGGGAATTTGCTAAAAGTCTGGAAGCCGGAGCTATGGACCAGGAAGAAAAGGTCAGGGAACTCCAGGCCAGACTGAAAAAATTCACCCGGAAATGCCAGGCCATCCGGGAGATCGACTTCTTCCCCACCGGACAGGGCGAACGGACGGCCATGCTCCTGACCGCTCTTCAGGAGCGAATGCAGGTCCTCACCGGCGAGACGATCAAGCCCACGACGATGCCGATTTTGAAGAAGGAAGACTACCAGGGGAAGACCTGGGTCACCCGGGAGCGGCCTTACATCGACCGGCTGGCCTCGTTCTGGCTGGTCCGGCGCTTCATCGATAATGATGCCAAGCTGGCCTTCATCTCGCCTCAAGAGGACATGAAAAAAGATCCTGGCCTGGTTTACTTCGACATGGCCGGCGCTGAGTTCACCCACCGGGACCAGCTGATCACCTTCGAGGTTTTGGCCGCCGCCTTCGGTCTCCAGGATCGGGGCATGGCCCGCTTGGCCGCCTTGGTCCGAGCCATTGACTTAAAAGAGGACCTGGATGGCCTGGAAGAGGCCAAGACCCTGAAGGATTTGGTGGATGGCCTGGTGAAAATCACTCCGAATGATGATGAGCTGGTCCAGCGTGTCCTGCTCATTTTCGACGCACTCTATGCAGCTTATCAAGGAGGAACCCCATGAAAGACGTGACGATACACGTGGCCCAACTCATGGCCGCGGCGGCCCGGACCGCGCCCAAAGGCGGCGGCAAGGATTTTCTGGAAATCGTGGTCATCGAGGCGGAAGCCGATTTGAAGCGCATCGCCGACAAGATGCGGGAATACGCTCCCCACAGCACCAACGAGCCCTATTGGCTTCGGGATGCCGCCAACATCGAGGCGGCCCAGGCGCTCCTTCTCATCGGCTTGGCCCAGTCCCGTGCGGCTGGTTACGACTGCGGCGGCTGCGGCTACCCTTCCTGCAAGGACTTTGAGAAGAATCGGCACTTTCAGGAAAAAGACCTGGGCTACGGCGGCCCCCATTGCGTCATGCGTATGATGGACATCGGGGTGGCCCTGTGTTCCGCGGCCAAGACCGCCAGCCTCCTGAACGTGGACAACCGCATCCAGCAGCGGGTGGGGGCCGCGGCCCGAGCCCTTGGATTGATAAAAGCCGACGCGGTCATGGGAATCCCGGTGGGCATTTACGGCAAAAACATCTTCTTTGACCGCAAGACCCCGGGAAAGTAAGGAGATCCCCATCGGCATGACCCCCTTCAACGCCCTCTGCTCCGTGGGCTTTTTGGCCCGCTTCTCATACGCCTTGGCCCGGAACCCGGTGCTGCCGCTCTTCGCCCTCTACCTGGGGGCCGGGCCTGAGGCCATCGGCCTGGCCGTGGGCATCTCCACGGTCACCGGCATCTTCTTCAAGATGCCCTCAGGCGCCCTCTCCGATGTTATCGGGCGGCGCAAGACGCTTCTCATGGGCCTGGTGGTATTCGGGGTGATGCCCTTTACCTACCTGCTCGTCAATGACTACACGTTGCTCATCGTCATCCGCTTCCTGCACGGGCTGGCCACCGCCATCTACGGCCCGGTGGCCATGGCGGTGGTGGCGGATATCGCCGGAGCCAGGAAGGGGGAGTGGCTCTCCTGGTTTTCCTCGGTGACCATTTTGGGGACGCTGGCGGGCGCACCCGTGGGAGGTTTTCTGCTCACGTACGTGACCCGGGGCGACGGCCCGGCGCTCCATGACTTCCGCCTGGTCTTCCTGCTTAGCGGCCTGGCCGGGGCCGCGGCGCTGCTCCTGGGCCTGGTTGCCCTTAGAGGCAAAGAGACGGTGGCCCCCCACCCCGGGGCCCTGAAGGAGCGCCTGGGCCGGTTTTTCTCCGGCATCAAGGAGGTGGTGAGCGACCGGCGGGTGGTCATCACTTCCAATATGGAGGGCCTCCAGAACCTGACGGTAGGGGCGCTGGAGGCCTTTCTGCCGGTGTACGCCGTCAAGGTGGCAGGGCTGAATGAATTCCAGGCCGGCCTCTTGTGGGGCGTCCAGGTGCTCACCACCATCCTCTCCAAGCCCATGATGGGGCGCATGTCCGACCGCTGGGGCCGCAAATCCATCATCGTCGCCGGCATGGTGCTATGCGCCGGGTCTTTCGCCGCCATCCCGCTGCTTACTTCCTTCATCCTGCTCCTGGTCACCGCCCTGGTGTTCGGCCTGGGGGAAGCCTTTGTCACCTCGTCGTCTGCGGCTCTGGTGGCGGACGTCTGCCAGGAGAAGCATTTTGGCGCGGCTATGGGCGCCTTCGGCACCATTTTCGACATCGGCCACGCCTCCGGCCCCATCCTGGCGGGGTTGCTCATCGCCCGTTTCGACTACTTCACCTCGTTTGTGATGATGGCGGTGCTGTTGCTCATCGCCATCCCGGTCTTTGTCCTGGGAGTGGATGAGGGGAGAGACCGGACTAAAACTGCCAAAACCGTTTGAGGAGATGGCCATGGGAAGCATTTTGGAGCTGTTTACCGGGAAGAAGGCCTGTCGCCTGCTGGTCAAGGCCGAAGGCGGAAGACTATCCCTGACCATCAAATTTGTCTAATACCGTTTTCCCCTTGACCTGCACCGAATCTCGTAATTGGATCCTAACGTAGGGGCGGTTCGCGAACCGCCCCTAAATAAACGTTTGTTGCATGTGAAACGGAAAATGGTATTACTTCCGCGTTTCCGACAGGGCGATGTGGTAGGATTCGATTTCCGTGAGGGCGGCGAAGACTTCCTTCACCCGCTCTTCCACGGCTTCCTCTGCGGCCTGGCGGTAAAAGGCCACGGCCCGCTTTTCCCGTTCGTGGGAGGAGGCGAAGTTGGCCTTGTCGTCTTTCCGGCAGGCCTTGTCGTCCGGCTTGATCTCGGGTTTGGGCGCCCTGAGGATCTTGCAGATGACGCTGGCGTGCTCGGATTCGGCCTTGGCCAGCGCCTTGAACATGGCCTGGGAGACCGGGTCCGGGCTGCAGGCCGAGGCGCACATGTAGAAGGAGGCGTTGCCCACCTCCAGCTCCAGGGCCTTCTCCAGGTTGGCCCGGGAGCGGGCGCTCAGGTCCGGGACGAGATTGCGGTCCTGGTATTCCTCCGCCGGCACCATGTAGCGCTCCGGGGCGCCGCAGAAGGGGCAGAAGCTGGGGGCCGAGGCGCCCAGATAGGGATCGCCGCAGATGCGGCAGCGAAACAGCTTCATGAATCGGTTCCCTCCCGTCAGTCGATGCGCTTAAAGAGCTTCCCCTTGGCGTTGCAGACGGGGCAGTTCTCCGGCGGGGCCTCCTCCACGGTGTAGCCGCAGATGGGGCAGATATAGACGTCCACCAGCCTCTTGTCTTCCAGGTTTTTCAAGACCTTCTCATACAGGGCGGCGTGCACCTTCTCCACCTCGTTGGCAAAGTGGAAAGAGCGCTCCGCTTCCTTGTGACCCTCTTCTTGGGCCGCGGCGATCATGCCCGGATACATGGACTTGAATTCGTGGGTCTCCCCGTGCACCGCCTCCTTGAGGTTGTCCACGGTGGAGCCGATGGCTTTCAGGGCCCGCAGATGATTGTGGGCGTGGATGGTTTCCGCTTCCGCGGCCGCCCGGAAGAGCCGGGCCGCCTGGGGATAGCCCTCCTGGTCGGCCTTGGCGGCAAAGGCCAGGTATTTCCGGTTGGCCTGGGACTCGCCCGCGAATGCTTCCATCAGATTCTTTTCGGTCTTATTCATAAGGCGCCTCTCAGCCTTCCACCTGTTTCATGGGCACACCGCAGCAGACCAGCACGCCGCCGCCCACCGCCACCACTTTGACCTTGTTGCCGCACACCTTACAGAGATACTCCTGTCCCACTTGAATTGCCATCGCTAGGCATCCTCCTTTGAAATTCGGGTTTCCCGGCACCGGGGGCAAAGACCCCAATAAATCAGCGACTGATGCTCTATCCGGAAGTCCTGGGACAGCACCCCGGGAGGTTCCGGCAGCGGCGCCTCGGGCCAGTCCAGGTCCACGATCAGATGGCACCCACGGCAGATCAGGTGGGTGTGATGATGCGTCTGGACATCGTAGCGGGCCACCTCATGCAACGGATTGACTTTGACGATCAGCCCTTTCTGACAAAAAATCTCCAGGGTTTTGTACACCGTATTGAAGGAGATGGCGGGCATCTCCCGGCGCACCTGTTCGTAAATCTGTTCCGCCGTGGGGTGGTCCCGGCGGGATTCCAACGCCCCCAGAATAGCCAGACGCTGGGGGGTCACCGAAATGCGCAGGGAGCGCAGACGCTGAAGAATCGCTTCCATGTGTTTTATTAAATAATAACAGTTACTGATTTGTCAAGTAAAAATTGCCATAAATTTTTCCAGAGGCTACGCCCCCGGTGCCCCATGACGTCTCTTACCCTCCTGTTTCATCTTCCCCTTTGCAACTCAGCCAGTTGTCGGGCCAGCTCTTCGGGGTCGTTGATGGGCGGCCGGCAGGTGAAGCTGTGGCAGAGGTAGGCTGCCGGCTTTTCATCCAGCAGGCTGTAGTGGCGAGCCGGCGGGCAGAGCTCCTCCAGTCGGGCGCAGTCGGCCGGGTCCTTGCGCACCAGGCGGCGCTCCGGCAGGTAGGCCCGGTGGGCGGCGCGCACCATCTCCACCAGGGCGGGGTGAGCCGCGGGCCCCACCAGGGTGAGGTCCACCGGCGGCGTCAGGGACAGAACGGCCGCGCTCCAGTAGTGCCCGAAGCCCCAGGGCTGGCTTTGGGCCGGGGGGACCAGGCGCCGCAGGATGGCCTGGGCCCGCTCCCCGAAACGGCCCTTCTCGGTGAAGCGGTGCAGGCGCAGCAGGGTCCGGGCGGCCATGGAGTTGCCTGAGGGGATGGCCCCGTCGGTGAGGTTCTTTCTGCGCACCAGCACGGCCTCCTGGTCCCGGGCGACGTAGAAATAGGCGCCGTCGTCGGGGTCCAGGAAGAGGTCTTCCATGGCTTCCGCCAGGCGCCGGGCCGCGGCCAGCCAGGCGGGTTCGAAGTCCGTCTCAAAAAGGTCCAGGCAGGCGTTGGCCAGGAAGGCGTAGTCGTCCAGGAAGCCGGGGACGCTCACCTGGCCCTGGGAGTGGATGCGGTGCAGGCGGCCGTCCCGGTGCAGTTCGCCCAACAGGAAGCGGGCGGCCCGGGCCGCGGCTTCGGCATAGCGCGCCTCCCCCAGCGCCTGGGCCCCCAGGGCCAGGGCGGAGATCATCAGGCCGTTCCAGGAGGTGATGATCTTTTCATCGCGGTGGGGCGGCACCCGCCGGGCCCGGGCCTGGAAGAGGCGGGCGCGGGCCTCAGCCAGCCGGCGGGAGGCTTCCTCAGGGGCCAGGTTGAGGCGCCCGGCCAGTTCCTCCAGGGAGCCGGGCCGGGTGAGGATGTTTTTCCCTTCGAAATTGCCCTGTTGCGACACTCCGAGGGCCGCGGCGGCCAGGGCGGCGTCCTGGGGCCCCACCACCTCCGTGAACTCCCGCAGCGTCCAGAGGTAAAACTTCCCCTCCTCCCCCTCACTGTCCGCGTCCCAGGCGGCGTAGAACCCGCCCTCGGGCGCGGTGAGCTCCCGCAGCACGAAATCCAGGGTCTCCACCGCGACGGTGCGGCTCCAGTCCAGCCCTTCCATCTGGTAGAGGGCCAGGTAGAGGGGGACCAGCAGGGCGTTGTCGTAGAGCATCTTCTCGAAGTGGGGCACGATCCACTGGGCGTCCACGGTGTAGCGGTGGAAGCCGCCGCCCGCCTGGTCGTAAATCCCGCCCCGGGCCATGCGCTCCAGGCTGAAGCGCACCATCTCCAGGGCCCGGGGGTCGCCCTGGGCGTGGTGGTGCAGGAGGAGGAAGCCCAACTCCAGGCCACGGGGGAATTTGGGGGCGCCGCCGAAGCCGCCGTTTACCTGGTCGAAATCCTCTTGCAGGCGGGCGGCGGCCTGGGTCACGGCGGTCTGGTCCGGGTCCGCTTCCGACGGCGTGATTGTGGCCAGGGCGATCAGGCGCTCCTCCACCTGCCGGGTGAGCCCCAGCAGAGGCTCCCGGTTCTGGCGGTAGGCCTGGGCCAGGGCCGCGAGCAGACGGGGGAAGCCGGGCAGACCGCCCCGGTCTTCGGGCGGAAAATAAGTGCCGGCATAAAAAGGCTTGAGGTCCGGGGTAAGAAAGACGCTCATGGGCCAGCCGCCCCGGCCGGTGAGGAGCTGCACCGCGGTCATATAGGTTTCGTCCAGGTCGGGGCGCTCTTCCCGGTCCACCTTGATGTTGACGAAATGCTGGTTCATCAGGGCGGCGATCTGGGGATTCTCAAAACACTCGTGGGCCATGACGTGGCACCAGTGGCAGGTGGAATAGCCGACGCTGAGAAAGATGGGCTTGTCCTCCCGGCGGGCCGCTTCCAGGGCCTCGGGGCCCCAGGGGCGCCAGTCCACCGGGTTGTGGGCGTGCTGGCGCAGATAGGGGCTGGTCTCGCGGGCCAGCCGGTTGACGGGGGACGCTTCAGGCATGGCAAAGTCCTTTCGGGGAATTGGCGGAGGGAAGGGAGGGGAGGGGCGAGAGGTTACAGGGTCCCTGGTCTTTTCCCTCACTTTTTTCAAACATAAGGCTTCTTGCCGGCGGCGCAAGGGCGCGCCCTGAGGAGGCTCACAGGGTCTTGAGGGCGGCGTGCCAGGTTTCGAAGGAGGCGGCCTGGCCCCGAGAGCGCTCCCCCTCCTGATAGAAAATGACGTAGGTCATGGTTTTGAAGCTGGCAAAGGCATCGCCCTGGCGGGTCTTCAGGTGGCGGGTGCGCCAGGTGCCGGTGTTCAGGTAATAACGCTCCACCCCGGCGGTGCGGCTGAGGGGCACGACCAGGGGCAGGTGGGTGTGCCCGTAAACCAGATACCGGCACTGGTCGCCCCATCCGGCCAGGTCCCGGGGGGCGGCGGCCAGGAGGTGGTCCGGCTGAAGGCGGTCGTAGAGGTGGACGGCCAGTTCCAGCAGCTTGCCGGCGGAGAAGACCGGAAGTTTGTCCGCCAGAAACATCACCGCGCCGACCCGGTCGGCCGGGTACCCGGGGAAAAATCCCCGGCAATGGTCATGGTACCAGCGCTTGACGAATTTGAGGCTCTGAAACTTCCGGATTGCGGCATCCACTGCGGCTTCGAACAGAGTGCGCAGGCGCGGGGAGGCGGCCTCCTGGTCAATCTTGAGACGGAGCCAGGGAATGACGTGGGCCAGGGGGCGCACGTTGTCGATCTCCTGAAAAGAGGCGACGATTCCTTTTTTCTCCTGATCGGAGAGGGGGTAGTCGGGGGGCAAGGCCTGTAAACGGCGCCGCACTTCAAAGGGCAGCCGCACGATGAGTTCGGTGGTGAGGGGGTCGCCGATGGGCGCCCGATGGTAATCCGCCTCCGTAAAGGTGGGAGTCCCCTCAAAGTTGTAGGGGTCGTATTCATGGCCGTGGCGGGCCGCCACCTGGTAGGCCGGCCAGAATTGGCCGGCGGGAAAAGGCTTGTGGTGATCATGTTTCAGGGGAAGCAATTCACAGAGCTGCCGGCGCAGCAGGGGGGAGAGTTGCAGCAGCCGGTCATGGTTGCCCGGGAAATAGAGCAGCTTTGGGACCAGCCGGGGCTGCCGGCGATTCCGGCTGCGGAGCAGGGTGCGAAATTTGGCGGGGAAATTTTCCAGTTCCCTGCGGATCAGATCCAGGGAGGGGCGATTGGCCAGGGCGATGCGTTGCAGAATTCGGGCCGCATGCACTTCCATGGCCGAGAAGTTGGTCCCCCAAGGGGATTCGTCTTCCGGGACGTCAAACCAGTATTCGGTGCGCAGGAAGTCAAAGGTGTCCCCCAGGAGCACGATGGTGAGTTCCTCCACCAGGTTGTGCTCCTTGGCGGCGATGGCCCGGAGGTGTTCGAAAAAATAGCTGAAGGCCCGGGACGGGATATTGTGCTCCCCTGCCGTGCCGTCGGTGAAATGCAGGTCGCTGACGAAGACCAGCATATGTCCTCTTTCCCCGCCATGCCGCGGGCGGTAAAAACCTGAGGGTTGATGGGGAAGTTCCACTCTCGAAGCCGCAATCTTCAGGATAGCGGCAAAGGTGCGCCACGGCAACGGCAAATCGGTGGGTGGACGGAAGGAAAGCTCGGTGTGGGATATCCGGGGAATCGCCCAAGGACCCGGCCAAGCCGGCGTCCCGGCGGACGGAGGAGAGGCGCCGGAGGGGGCCGGGATGCTTAGAGTCCCTGCCGCCCCCCTGGACCGGGATGAGGCGGAATCGGCAAACGGGTCTTGTGGAAGGATGGGGTTCTCCTCCCCATCCTCCCGGAGGTTTTCTTCAATCTGCCAAGCCAAGTCCGGTCACCGGCAGCGGCGAGGATCACCTGGCGAACATGCCCGGAAGACGTCCGTAGCCACCGCCCCGTTGCTGGATCACCTGGTTGCCGGAAGTCCGCCCTTGCTGCCGGGTAATTACCTGCCGGGAAATCTGGCCACGGGTGGGCTGGCTGACCGTGGTCCCGGGGGTCACCGTGGGCGTCACCCCGCGGCGGTTCTGCATCCAGGTCCTGACCTGCTGTTGGGTGCCCGTGGTCCCGGGGGTCACCGTGGGCGTCTCCCCGCGGCGGTTCTGCATCCAGTTCCTGGCCTGCTGTCTCCTGTGGGCCACCGTCCTTGGGTCGTTGGGATTGATCACCGTGGTGGATTGACCGGAGTAATAATTAGGGTTGCCGGAATGATAGTAAGGGGAGCTGTACGGGTTGCCGTAAGTATAGGCGTTGGACCCGTAATACGGCAAGCCGGAGGGGTACCCGGAGCCGCCGTACCCGCCGCCGTAGGCGGGATAACCGCCGCCGCCGTAGCTGAGGGGGTCGACGACGCAACCGGAGACCAGGAGCATGACGGCCGCCAGACCAAGACCGACATAGCGAGACATGTGGACCTCCTTAAGGTTCTGAAGCTCCCGAGGAGCCGCCCGGCCGGGGGCCGGGATGAGGGGTGGGGGGCTGACATTCATCAAGACCGGGATCCGCCGGTCGGGTAGAGGGAGTCCCCGCCGGCGGCAGCCAGGCCCAGACAAGCCCGGCGTCGCCGCTGAAGGGCTTCTCCGGGGTCCGGCGCGGCCGCCGGTCAATCGCTATAGTAGTGCGGTCCCTGGCCGCCGGCCGGCGGGGCGGGACGGTATGTGGGCGTCTGCGTCTGCGGAGCCCCATAGGCGCTGGGCGGCGCATCGTACCTGTACTGAGGGTTGGCCGGCGCCGGAGCCGCATGCCTGGAGTTGTGGTCGTACGTCGGGTGGTTGTAGCTGTACTGCGGTTGGGCCCCGCCGTACTGGGGTTGAGCCCCGCCGTATTGGGGCTGCGAATAGCCGTGTTGCGGCTGGCTGTAGCCCGGGTAGGCCCCGGGCTGGGTCTGCTGCTGGCCGTAGGCGTTGCCCACCAGACCGCCCAGCAAGGCCCCCGTGGCTCCGCCGATCACCGCGCCGGCCCAGGGGTTGGCCGGGCTAATGAGGGCGCCGGCGCCGGCCCCCAAGGCCCCGCCCACGGCTGCGCCGCCATACGTATAGGGCGATTGTCCGGCGCACCCCGCAAGCAAACCCAACACGATCATAGAAATGAGCAGTCGCTGCCATGTCTTCACAACCCTTCCTCCCCGCACAAGTCTCCCCTCTTTGACAAAATTAGATGAAGAGCGGAAAAAAAACGTTAAAGACCACAAAAAAAAAGTTTGAAGGCAGGGGGCGGATAATGAATAAGGCAATGGCGAGAACTTATGAGTTGGAGCGGTAGGGCGGGAAAGCGAAGCGCATCCCGCCGGTTGCCTGGTCGGACCTAAAAAGGTTTTTTGCATAAAACTGCTGTTATCTGACTGACCCCCCGTGCTCCGAAGCAAGAGATTCGGGAGCAAGTGCGTTCCCAAGCAGGAGCTTGGGAACGAGGGTTGGCAGAGCGGGTTTCCTTGCCCGCCCGCAGGGCCGGCCTCCGGCCTGCCCATGCACAGGTTAGGACACCTGTGCTACTGAATTTGAGTTTCTGGTTTTTCAATAAGATATTATCTGTATCTTGTTGATTTGGCAAAGTAATTGGATCATTTTGCGGTTTGGTTCCGGCCTCCAGGCCGGGATGTGCCACCAACGGCTTTCCTTCAATGGTAATCTCTCTTCCGAGCTCCGCGCTTGGGAGTCGACTCACAGGGCGTGCCGTGCACGCCGTTGGATGCGCTCACGGGCCGCCCTATGACTAAATTTGATGGCCTCGTAAAAAGTCCATTCACCCCCTCACCCCAGCCCTCTCCCCCAAGGGGGAGAGGGGGTTAATGAGGCAAATCAATCAGTTATCAATGGCAGCGAGAGCCACCTTTTGGAGATAGT